>JAMDBX010000063.1 GCA_023487645.1 Patescibacteria group bacterium
ACAATGGGTCCCCCATTGGTTTTAAGTAGGTTAAGTCTAATCCGGTAATAATTTTTTCCAATAGCTGGATTTGCTCCACCTCGGTGATACTGTCGGCAGAAATTAAGTGGGGAAAATTTTCCGGATGGCGCTTGATCACTTCATTGCAAAAACCATGAAAGGTGTAAATTTCCACCTTGTAGCCCGGGGTACCAATCATATCCACCAGCCGCTCCCGCATTTCCGATTTGGCTGACTCGGTAAAAGTTAAAGCTAAAATATTTTCCGGGTTAACTTGGGTTTTTAGTAAAATATTGGCAATCCGTAAAGTTAAAATTTGCGTTTTACCGGTACCCGGACCAGCCACCACCATCACCGGACCTTCTATCTCATCAACCGCCTGTTTTTGCTCACGGTTTAATTTTGAATACAGACTCTTGAATTGAGAAGAAACCATTATTCTTCGACTACTTCTTCCAAAACACTAATTTCTCTTTCTTCCTCAATTTCAAAACCAGCCAGCTGGGGGAGCGATCTTCCTATGATTCCCTGCAAGTCCCCATACATACCATGGGTATGATCTAAAACTTTTCTGATCTCTTTTTCCTGCCGCCCCCATTTAACACTGAACCACCTTTTTTCTCTTTCTAACTCATCTTGTAAACCGCTAAAAGCTTCGACTATAGCTTCTACCCTTTGTTTAAATTCTGTTCCGGTTAAATATTGATAAAGAATTTCTTTCTTTTCATTTTTCCCTTCACTTAATGATTTTTCGTGATTAAGGCTAATTAAATTAAATCTCAAAGCCAGCGCTAACGGAATTACAAATTGCCAGGTAGTCAACCATACTCCTTCCCTATAAGTAAACGTCTCCAAACCCTCCGGCTTATGTATTGTCACTAAAACAGCTAAATCTGCCTTTTTAGCTCTTTGGTCTTCTTTTAGCTTCGTAATCCAATCATTTTTCCATTGCGCATTTTTCGATTCCCATAAAATAGTCCCACTATTTCTTCCGAGCTTATCTACAACCCGATGGACAATATCTGCCCCGCGTTCACCTTTTTTAACCTCTTCTAAAATATCCATTAGGAATTCTTGTTTAAGCGCTTTTTCTAACTCCAGTTCCAATACCTCTCCTTGAGTCTGCTGTGAACCTTGCTGCATTTGATTTTGAAGTTCATCTAATTTTTTTAACGCATCATTGAGTTTTTTGTCTTTTTCCAAATTCTTGAGCTGATTTTCCTCTTCTGCTTGTTTCCTAACCTCACTCCTTATTCTCTCCTCGTCTTCCATCGCCTTCTTTTTCATTTCAATTTCTCTTTCTTCATCTTTTCTTCTAAGCGCTTTAAAATCATCCAATAATTCACTCATTTGTGAAGTTAATTTTTTATTTCTTTCTTTCTCCTCATCATTCTCTTTTTGCATCCTTACCATTTGGATTCCAAATTGTTCCTTGGCATTTTTCTCAGCCTTCTCTTCCGCCAATCTTGTGGCTTCTTCAATTTCGCTTTTATGTTTTTGTTCTAAAGAGGCTGATACTTGTTCTTCCATTTGATGAGTCAAAGCCTCGCCAATGGAGAATTTATGCTGGCATTTGGGGCAGGTAACAGTAACTTGGTTTGTTGGGGAACTCATAAAACCTGAACGGTTTCGACTATACCACGATTGCTATTTGTAAAAAAGATATCGTTTCTGGATCTTTTTGAGTTACAATTAGTTTATGTCCAGAATTATTTCAAAAATTATTCCTGCTTTGATCTTTTGGGGAGCCTTTGTGGGAGTAGTTTTAAATGTTCCTTACCCAGATAGCTTTGCCCAGGCAAATTTTAACCAGATCATTCCCTTCTCTGTCTGCTTTTTTTTGGCATTACTTTTCACTGCCAATATCTTCTTAAAAAATATTTTGCAGTCATTTTCCCTTGCCTTAGGCTTATTTTTTTTATTAGTTTTAAAAGCCTTAGATTCTTTAAACTTAGTCACCGGAACTTTAACCCTGACCGCCACCGGCTTACTTTTCAGTTATTTCCATAAAGGAAAGAAGAATAATTTGACTAAACAGTCAAAAATCCCCAGACTAACAAAGCTCTCAAAACAAAAATAAAATTTGCAAAATACGCTTCTCTAAGATATTATCCGCCAGAAATGGCTATCGACCAAGAACGAGAAACATCAACAGAAAACTCTGCGGCAAGACCTTCAAGGCCAAAAAGGAGAATCTCCAAAGCCTTAGAGCTGGCAGCCAACACCCTTGTCGCTTTCACTATTCTCGGTACCAGTGGATGCACAGCCTGGAGTATATGGAATACCATTCAAGACCGCAGACAGATCGAAGAATTATATAAAAAAGCTTCCGCCACGCTAGACGAACGCTTTAATCCTCATTTTCCTAGCTTTAATCCGGGAAATATTAATTTGGAACCAGACCAACAAAAAATCGATTTACAACCAAAGCTATTTCAACTACGGAAAGAGACAGATATATTAAATGGAGCTTTCTTTGAATTCGCCAAACGTCCTAACGCCGAATTAGCAAACGCCGAAACAACTTTTCGCCAAATCGCTACTGAACACCTTTTTGACTATTTGCAATTACTTAACACCACTAATCCTCAGCAAAAAGCCATATTTGTAAACAAAAACGGCAGATCAGAAGTTCAACTCGACAATGAAATTTACGACCTTTCAAACCCTCTTCAGTTTCAAACACTTTTCGCCGTCACCTCGCTTAAATTAGAAACGGCAAGCTTAGATCAAGAAATCGACAAGACAACTGATCAAACCACTAAAGAGATTTTGCTGAGAAGAAAAAGCATTACCATGCTAAGCCAGCAATCCGCCATCTGGCTTAAAGACCAGGATATTCGCTTAGGCATTGCTGAAAATGGCATACTTTTAGCCAGCCCTTTAAGTTTTGCCAGTTTTGCCCGGACCCTACAGCTTACCAACGATCTCGGCTATCCTCTACCTCGGACTGGAATCTTTGGTCCCAATCCAAAATACGGCGGCGAATATCTTGAGAAAGACTCAATTTCTAGTAAAAGCACAATTATTGACTACTTAGATCCTTACGGCTCTCTTGATTCTTTAGTACACGAAACCGGACATTATGTAAGTGATGTATCAACCTCTATCCGCCCGCAGTTTTCCCAATCAGCCTTTGAGGCACAAGCGTTACAATCAGAGACAGGAGGCTTAGCCACAGTCCGCGACCCCAAAAATGTCCACTATTTCCTGGCTGATCGTGAAAGAAATAACCGGAAGGAACAATATGCCGAGCTTTTTGCCCAGTATATAACAAAAGGTAAAGTAGTGAGAGAAAAACTCATCCAACTTCAATCTGACGATCCTGCTGCGGCGCAAATCTTACAAGCAGAATATGACTTTTTCAAAACTTTTTTTCAGGGAAGAGAATTTATCGAAGGAGGTTTTACCCAAGCAGAAATCAACCAACAAATTGTAAAAATTACCAAAGAGGCTGAGACCGCAATAACACAAGAATTACCAAAAAAACGGGTTTATACTGTCGGAGAAAAGGTAACTATTGTTGACAAAGATACCAAGCGCCCCGGTATCCTGCTTAAAGATCTTCCTAATAACCCGACTAAAGCCGATTCGCCGGCCGTGTTTGACTATGATGTTGTAGAAATAATCGAGGGGCCGGTTGAACTAGCAACCGAGTATAATCTAGACAAAAAAACTATGACATTTATACCTAAGAATAGTAAATGGTGGAAAGTCCAACTTAAAATGCAAGGCGGTCAAAGCTATTCCCGAATTGGTTTCCGAGGCGGAGAAACCGGATGGATTGAAGAAAAATGGTTAGGCGATACTTACAAACAAGCGCCTTCTAATTAAAACGCTTGCATTTCAGATCTTTTGCCTCGAAAAAATACCTCGAAAATGCTAAACTAGTGGGCAATGAAGAAATTTTACATAACAACAGCCATACCATATGTCAACGGCCTACCGCATGTTGGCCATTCTCTGGAATACTTCCAGGCTGACACGGTCAGAAGGTATCACCGACTGAAAGGCTACGATACCCTGCTTTTGTCAGGGGCGGATGAAAACGCCTTAAAAAATGTCCAGGCGGCGGAAAAAGAAGGCCTGCCAGTCCAGCAGTTTTTAGACCGAAATTCTAAAATTTGGCACGATACTTATGAATTTTTAGGAGTGCATTTGGATGTTTTTCAACGAGGCTCGGATCAAAAAAAACATTGGCCGGGAGTACAAAAATTATGGAAACTCTGCGCCGAAAATGGAGATATTTATAAAAAAGCATATGAAGGTTTGTATTGCGTTGGTTGCGAATCATTTAAAACTGAAGGGGAATTAGTGGACGGACTGTGTCCGATTCATCAAAAAAAACCGGAGCTAGTCAAAGAAGAAAATTATTTTTTTAAATTATCAAAATACCAGGAAAAATTAATTCAGTTAATAGAAAGCAACGAATTTAAAATTACTCCGGCCAATAAAAAAGCCGAAGCTTTATCCTTTATCAAATCCGGTTTGGAAGATTTTAGCGTGTCCCGGTCAAACGAGCGGGCCCGGGGTGTTGGAGTGCCAGTCCCGGGCGATCCCAGCCAAAAAATTTATGTCTGGTTTGACGCTTTGGATATTTATATGACCGGCGTTGGTTTCGGCTGGGACGAAAAAGAATGGGAAAAATGGTGGCCGGCTGATTTACATATTATCGGCAAAGATATTAATAGATTTCATACAGTGTATTGGCCAGCCATGCTATTATCTGCCAAGTTGCCTTTACCAAAACAAATCCTAATCCATGGCTTTGTTAATTTGAAGGGTGAAAAAATCAGCAAATCTGTGGGTAATGTCATCTCGCCGCAAGAAGTAGTCAAAGAATACGGGCTCGAGCCGCTTCGCTATTTTATGCTGTCACAAATCCCGATTGATGCTGACGGAGATTTTTCATACGAAAGATTTGAGGAAGTTTATAATGCCGACTTGGCTAATGGTTTAGGGAATCTGGTGGCCAGGGTGGCCAAATTAAGTGAGAAAAATAATATTTCCGGCCCCCAAACAAAACAGGTATGGAATGAAAAAGTTGAAACATTTTTAGGACAATATCGTTTTAATGAAGCGCTCACTAGTATTTGGAAAGAAATTTCCGAGGCAGATAAAGTGATTAATCAAGAAAAACCATGGGAATTATCAGAAGAAGCAGCCAAACCGGTTTTGGAAGGTTTGGTCAAAAGAATACAAGGTATTGCTTTTAATTTACAACCATTCCTTCCGGAAACTGCTGATAAAATTTTGCAACAATTTTCCGGGGCCATCAAGTCTGCCCCACCACTTTTTCCCCGGCTATGAACTTAATCGATACTCATGCCCATCTTTATTGGGAATCATACAAAGAAGATTTTGATCAAATGATTCAACGGACGGTTGATAATGGGATATCCACCATTATCAACATTGGAGTAGATTTAACAACTAGCCAGCAAGCTTTAGACCAAGTTTTAAATACCAACTGGCCCAAAGATTTATCAGTTTATTCCTCTATAGGTATCCATCCTCACGAAGCCATTACTTTTGCCGAGAATCCAGCTGAATTCCTACAAAAAGCCATGGATAAACTGGAAAAAATTTATCAAGGTAGTCCCCAAAAAGTAGTAGGTGTTGGTGAATGTGGTTTGGATTTCTTTTTCGGAAACAATCCCGGTTTTATTCCTCCATCTATCTCTATTGAAAAAGTTAAGGATTTACAGAGACAACTATTTCAGGCCCAAATTGATTTGGCCAAAAAATTAAGCCTGCCTTTAGTAGTCCATTGCCGCGACGACCGATCAAAAGATCCACAAAACTCCGAAGCCTGGGATGAAGCCTTGCAAATGATTGGCGACCACCCTGCTATCTTGCATTGTTATTCTGGTTTATCCCATACTACCAACTACGTACTGCAAACTACCAACCTATACGTTTCTTTTGCCGCCAATATCACTTATCTCAAAAATGATTATTTAAGGGAAGCTGCCAAACTTTTGCCTCTTAATAAGATCCTTTTGGAAACTGACTCCCCTTTTTTAGCACCCCAGTCTAAAAGAGGCCAGAGAAACGAACCCTCTTCAGTCAAAGAAATTGCTACCATCATTGCTAATTTAAAAGGCATTTCGTTTAAAGAAGTAGCAAGTCAAACTACAAAAAATGCCAAACGAATATTTGCTTTCTGAGGCTGAAATGAGTACACTTATGAATACACCATGCGAATATTATTGTTCTTTTTTATTGGCTTTCTGTCCTTTTTCTATTTTTCGGAAATCCTGCGCCGTATAAGCAAAAATATCCGCTATAGCTTTATCGGGGTATTTTTTGTAGTGCTGGGATTTTTGGTCGGCTTTCTGGGCCGGCCTTTTTTTGCCGGCGGGGTCAACGTGTTAACCTCTCTTTTCTTAATCGGTGCCGGCCTGGGGCTGATCATCCATCATTTATTGTCCCGGCGTTTCATTTTTTTCCAAAAACCGGAAAGGGACTTTGCCTTCAAACACGAAAATAGTTTTGAAAGGTTTTTAGAAATCTTACCTGGCTCCTTAACCTGGCTGGCTTTAACTTCTCCCATCTGGTTATCTTTTACCCTGCCCTATGCTGTCGCTTATTTAATTTTGATTGCCGATGTTTACTGGCTGCTGACTGCTTTTCGGATTGCAATTCTGGTTTTACTGGGCTACAGAAAAATGGAAGGAGCCAAAAAAGAAGATTGGCAAAAACTTTTGGAAGGTGATTTCCCTCAAAATTGGGAAAAATATTATCAGCTGGTATTGGTGCCAACCTATAAAGAAGCTTTGTATATTTTAAAGCCTACTTTCGACGCTATTACCAATTGCACTTATCCAAAGAAAAAAATATTCATCGCCGTTGGGTTTGAGGAAAGAGATGACCCACAAAAAATTAAGGAAACAAAGGAGTATTTGAAGAAAATTGAAGGAAAAATTGCCGGCGTTTTTACCACCATTCACCCCTATAATTTACCCGGTGAAGTGGCTGGCCAGGGATCAAATAAAAATTGGATGATCAAACACATCGTGCCGGAGCTGGAAAAACAAGGCGTTAAAATAGAAGACGTCTTTGTCACCACTTTAGATGCAGATTTTACCATCCACCCGCAATTTTTATCGGGCGCTTTATACACTTATTTATCCTTGCCAACTGACGAGCGCGATAAAAGAACTTTTACCGGCGTATTTTTATACCATAACAACTATTGGCAAACCCCCACTCCGATGAGGCTAATGGCGGCCGGCACCAGCTTTTGGCAACTGGCGGAAATGGTGGGCTCGGATAAATACATGAACTATTCTTCCATGTCTATTTCCCTGAAAGCACTTTTGGATATTGGCGGCTGGATACCGGATAAAGTTAATGACGATAACGGTTTTTACTGGAAAGCCTATTTCCATTTCAACGGGGATTATAAAGTTATTCCGCATTTCTTGCCGATTTCCGGCGATGCCGTCCAGGACACCACCCTTTTAAAAACTTTCCAAAATCAATATCAACAAATTAAAAGATGGGCTTACGGTGTGGAACATATCCCATTTATTGTCAAACAATATTTCACTAAAGATATTGATTTCTGGAACAAAACCGACCGGGTACTTTTCAAATTCTGGGGAGATTTAAAATGGGGATTTTTAGCGATCTTTGTCACCTTTGGCAGCTTATTGATTCCAGTGGTTAACCCTAACTTTAAAGCCTCGGTAATGTCGGTTAACCTACCCATTGTTTCCTCCTGGATTTTAACAGTCACCTTTTTTGGACTGTTTGCCACCATTTATGTCCATGAAAAAGTGGCACCTAAACGGCCGGAAAATTGGTCTGCCTTCAGAAAAATCTGGTCATACATTCAGTGGCTATTGGTGCCGCTGATTTTGATCACCATCTCCTCTTTGCCGGCTATTGATGCTCAAACTTCTTTAATGTTTGGCAGAAAATTAGAGTTCCGGGTTACTAACAAGGCTCGACTACTAAAGAAAGGTTAAAGTTTATGCTAAATAAATCTCATTTTTGGATCGGACTTTTCCCGCTAATCTTAGGCATAATCACCACCTTAACTATTGTAGTTTTATTAAATTTTTTGCCTCCCAAATTACCTCTTTTTTATTCATTACCTTGGGGAGAAGGACAGTTAGCTACTCGCCAGCAGTTTTTCATTATCCCGGCTAGCATTTTTCTCATTACACCTTTAAATTTAGTCATCTCTTGGCAACTGCATCCCTCCCAAATTTTTTTGAAAAAAGTCCTGCTTATCTCCTCCACCGTAGTAAGCTTCATCCTGACCGTCGCACTAATTAAAATTGTCCTAATGTTTATCTAATGGATTTAACATTACCAGCCATAATCTCATTTTTAATAACTATTTTGGCCATTCCTCCGACTATTATTTTTGCCAAAAAATTTAAATTGCTGGATAACCCCCAAATCAGACAACATCCGGCTCATACCCAAAAACGAACCGTGCCACGGGCGGGCGGACTGGCAGTTTTTTTAGGACTAATATTTACCATCTTAATCTTTATTCCTTTCCAAAATTCCACGGCCGGAATCCTGATTGGACTTTTTATTTTATTAGTAGTGGGCCTTTTGGATGATAAATACCATAATCTTTCCCCCTATATCCGCCTAATCGCCCAATTTCTGGCGGCCTTAGCAGCAGTGGGAAGTGGCATCGGGATTGCTTTTATCACTAATCCTATGGGCGGTATCCTTCACTTTGATACTACCCCACAGATAATAACTCTCGCTAATTTTTTGACTTTAGTTTGGATCGTGTGGGTCATGAACATGATCAACTGGTCAAAAGGAGTAGACGGACAGATGCCGGGCATTGTAGCTGTGGCCGCTTTTATTTTAGGGTTATTATCTTTAAAACTCAGCTTACTGTCTGATCCGACCCAGATTAATGTGGCCAAGCTTTCTTTCATCACTTCCGGCACTGCCGCCGGTTTATTAATTTTTAACTGGCATCCGGCCAAAATTTTTCCCGGTTTTTCCGGATCAACTATTTTAGGGTTTATGATTGCCGTTCTGGCCATTCTTTCCGGAGGAAAACTGGCCACCGCCGGACTAGTGCTTTTAATCCCGGCCACTGATTTTGCCTATACTTTCCTAAGAAGAATCTTGCAGGGCAAATCGCCGGTTTGGGGCGATCGAGGACACTTACATCACAAGCTGCTGGAGGCTGGGCTCTCTCATCAACAAATTGCCTTGTTTTACATTTTAGGAAGTGTTATTCTTGGTGCAGCAGCCCTCAGCTTGTCTTCCAAAGGTAAGCTGTTTGCAGCTACGCTGGTGGGAATCATTATTTTAGGAGCAATTTTATGGTTAAACTTTTTTGGGCAATTCTCAAAGCCTCACGACCAAGACAATGGATAAAAAACTTTGCTGTCTTTGCCGGTTTAATCTTCTCCGGCACACTGCTTGATCCGACCAACCAAATTAAAACTTTTGAAGCTTTTGCACTATTTTGCGCTTTTTCTTCTGCTACATATCTTCTCAACGATGTTTTCGATATTGAACGCGACCAGCTTCATCCGTTTAAAAGGAAACGGCCGATTGCCTCCGGGCTGATTCCTATTCCTTTAGCGGTAGGGCTGGCTCTGGCTGCCATCGCAGTTTCCCTGCCTTTGTCTTACGGGCTTTCCCCTAACTTTTTCTTTGCCGGCTTAACATACCTCACGCTGCAGCTGTTCTATTCATCTTACCTCAAACAAGTTATTTTAATTGATGTTTTAGTAATTGCCGCCGGGTTTGTCTTAAGAGTCTACGCCGGAGTTTGGGCCATTGATGCGCATTTGAATGTCTGGTTCCTGTTGTCCGTCACCAGTTTTGCTCTTTTCCTGGCTATCGGGAAAAGACGATCCGAACGGACTTTAATGGAATCCCAAGCTGCCCGCCACCGGGAAACCTTACTGCACTATCCGGAAAATTTGTTGGATATACTAACCTCTATGTTTGCCAATTCCACCTGGCTGACTTATGCCTTTTTTGCTTTCCTCCAATCTCCTATCCAAGCCGGGCACGTGGTTACCAGATTTTTAGGCGGCTTTGAAATTCCTTTTTCTGAGGCTAAGTATTTGATGGTTACGGTACCGGTGGTGCTTTATGCTGTCATGAGATACCTTTACATCATTTATGAGAAAAAAGAAGGCGAGTCACCGGAACGGGTAATTTTAACCGATACGCCGCTGCTGGCCGCTGTCTTAATCTGGGCCGTTTTAGTTTTGGGAATCATCTATTATTTAGGCGCCTAATCCCTTAAGTTGTCCGACTTGGTAAAATTTAGTAAAATATGCAAGATGGAGAAGGAAGCTTCGGAAAAGCTCAATAATTTCTTCTCTGGATCAAAAAAAATCTCGTTTAAAAAAGGCGAAACAATCTTACGTCCAGACGATGAACCTCATGGTGTTTTCTATCTCAAAGAAGGCTATACCCGGCTTTACTCTATTTCTAAAAATGCCCAGGAATTAACTTTGATAATTTATAAACCTGGTGAGTTCTTCCCCTTAGTCTGGGCCATCAACAACACTCATAATGCTTACTATCTGGAAGCCCTAACTAATGTTGAAATCTATCGGGCACAGCGGAACGAATTTATTAAGTTTATCAAAAGTAACAATGAATTGATGTATGAAATAAACGTCCGGATTTTGCAAAGATTAGAAGGCGCCCTAAGGAGAATGGAATATGCCATGTTTGGTAATGCCCGCAGTAAAGTCGCCTCAATCATCCTGATTTGCGCGGAAAGATTCGGTGACAAAAATAAAAATCAGGTCCTGATCAAAGTTCCCTTAACCCACCAGGATATTGCCAAACTCATCGGCATGGCCCGCGAAACGGTTAGTATTGAAATGAAAAAACTGCAGCAAATGGGCCTGATTGATTACAAAGGAAAACATCTGGTGGTCAAAGATTATTCGAAACTCAAAGGTGAATCAGCGCTCGGACTTATTGATTAACAACCTTCTTTTCCACATATGTTGAAGAGACAAATCCTTCCGCACCATTGGATAACCGTACCCGGTCCCAGGAACCTTGTTCTTCCAATAGCACCAGTGTGTCCCCCGGCTTGACCTGGGCAATCTCTTTACCGTTTAAACCGGCTTTATCCCTGACCCGCAAAAATCCCGTGGGAGTTTGTTTGACTGAAACTGTTGGCGTTTGGGTGATAACCGGGTTAGTAACGGTTGTTAAATCCGCCTCGGAAAGGGCTAAATCTACCGAAATAGCCAAGTTAAAATTTTTGGGTAAATCGGCCCTGATGCTTCTTTTTAAATAATTAGGATGGCTGATTAGAATAGTATGTTCCCCGGCATCTATGTCTATGGTAGTTGGAGTTTTGCCAAAAGATTTCCCGTCTATTTCTATATTGGATGCGGTGGGATTAGAAATAATGGTTAACCCTTTACCTCTTTCCAAATTTAAAATCTCCCCGGAAGAAGAGGCCGGATCAGGTGCCAAGTCCCGGTTAACGACAGCCACAGTACCGGCGGTAAGCGTAACCTTGCCTTGCCAGGAAGATTTATCTTTTTCAATCCTAATAGTCCGGACTCCGACCGGTAGATTTTTATCCTCATACGGTGTCTTACCGGCTTCTTGATCATTAAGATAAACTGTAGCCTCAGAAGGAGTTGATAGAATGGAAATACCGCTGGTTGGTTTAATTCCCAAAAAAACTTCTGCTATCTTGTCGGAAAAACGTAAAAGCAAAGCCATTAAACTAAATAATACCAAAAGCCAAACCAGAAACTTTTTCACTAGATAATTATACTCTAATTTTTGACAATGGAGCTCAAATTTGGTATTATACGCACTTGTTCATTTAAATTCATTACAGTATTCGCTTTGAAAAAACAAAGCAAAAACCTTCTGTCTACGATAATTTCTGAAAGGGATGCCCTAACCAGTAAATTATCTAAAATCAAGCTAAGGTTCCCAGGGGGGTTTAAACGGCTTGCCATAATTTCCTTTGTACTGTTTACTTTATCAGGTTACTACCCAACTTTAGCTATTCCACCAGTCAAACGGTCAGTGGTTAAAGCTCAGGCTGCCGAGCAAGCCGGGGAAGTCATCGCCGAATCTTTTTCCAAACCTTTAGTCTTGCCGCATCCCGGCTATTTATCAACCAGGTTTTCCGCCTGGCATCCGGGAATTGATATTGCCACCGGTTTAGGTATGCCTATTCACCCGATTACTGACGGAGAAGTTACGGAAGTAGGAAGAGATTTGTTTGGCTTGGGTAATTTTGTAGTAGTAACTCACGAAAATGGTTTCAAATCGAAATATGCCCACATGGGTAGAATTTATGTCAAAGTAGGCGATAAAGTTACTTCGGAAAATACTTTGGGCGAAGTCGGGTTAACCGGTCATACTTCGGGTCCCCACACTCATCTGGAGGTTACCTTAAACGACAAGTACATCGACCCTCAACCTTTACTGCCGGAAATCCCTGATATGCCCATTCAAGTTGTGGCTAAGAAATGATCTCTCCTTCTACTTCCGTTAGATTCACTCCCCGAAGGCCAAATTGCTCTCTTTCCCGATTTATCAACCTTTCCAGTAAATTCTTTAGCTCCAAAGGATAGTCTACATACTTCAGGCTAATTTCTCCTTTATTCATACCGGCCGTGTTAACAATGATGTTGCCATGATGCAAAAGTAATCTATCCATTATTGACTGATCCACCTCCAGATGAGTAATCTTATCAAACAGCGCCGCAGTTAATTTGACTGAAAACAAACCTTTTTTAATAACCACTCTCCTGGTAGTCAGCAAATATCTGTTGGCATGATAAACATGCAAAATCCTAATGACGGCGGACAAAAACATCAACACCAGGCCCAAAACTAAAGCCCAAATCCTGCCAATTCCCAACAACCACCCTAATCCCAAACCCAAGCCCAAAAAAAGCATACCCGGGAAAAGTATATACATAATAAATTGAGACCTGGTGTAGGCCTTAGATAAACCGGTTACTAAAACCAGCTCTTCATCTTCTGATAAATACTTTTTGAAGGTATTTTTTTGCTTTTCAGTCGGTGACTCGCGATAATGAAACTTAGCCATCAAGAGTATTGTAACAGAAATCTTTCCTAATCTGCATTTGACACAAAAGAATTAGATTTTTAATATTCAGGCATGCCGCCGGGAGGCATCGGGGGTTGTGGTGCAGATGGTTCTGGTTTATCAGTAATCAGGCAATTTGTAGTCATGACCATGACTGCCACCGATGCCGCATTTTGCAAAGCTGACCTGGTCACTTTCACCGGATCAATCACGCCGGCTTTAACTAAATCTTTTACTTCCCCATCCATCACATCAATTCCCATATTGCCGGCAGAACCCATCACCTTGGACAAAGCAATTCCATCATCCATGCCGGCATTCTCCACCAGTTTCCTAAACGGTTGCTCCAGCGCTCTTTTGACAATCTCCACGCCAACTTTCTCTTCACCTTCAGCTTTTACAGAATCCAAGGTTTTACCAGCTCTCAACAAGGCTATTTCCCCTCCGGGCACAATTCCTTCTTCAATCGCCGCTTTAGTGGCAGCCACTGCATCAATCACCCGCTCTTTTTTCTCCTTCAGTTCGATCTCGGTGGCGGCTCCGACATTAATCACCGCTACTCCGCCGGTTAATTTCGCCAGTCTTTCCTGCAACTTTTCTTTATCAAATTCAGAGTCTGATGAAGCCAGCTCTCTTTTGATTTGCGCAATTCTACCGTCAATGGCACTCTTTTTGCCTTTACCGTCGACAATCAAAGTATTATCTTTATTAGAAGTGACTCTGCCGGCTCTTCCCAAATCTTCCACTTCTACTGATTCTAATTTTGTTCCGGTTTCCTCAGAAATTACTCTTCCTCCGGTTAAAATGGCAATATCCTCAAGCATCTCCTTACGTCTGTCGCCAAACCCCGGGGCTTTAACTACTAACACATTAAAGGTTCCGCGCAGTTTGTTAACTATCAAAAGCGCCAAAGCCTCGCCATCAACATCATCAGCAATAATGACCAAATTTTTAGAAACTTGGACAAATTTTTCCAAAAACGGCACTAAATCAGAAGCGGAAGAAATCTTTTTATCAGTGATTAGAATATAGGGGTCCTCAATAGAGGATTCCATTTTATCCGTATCAGTCACAAAATACGGAGAGACAAAGCCTTTATCAAATTCCATACCCTCTTTATAACTCACGTTCATTTCCATAGTTTTACCTTCTTCCACCGTCACTACCCCGTCTTTACCCACTTTTTGTAAAGATTCGGCAATTAAATTGCCGATTTGGGCGTCAGCGGCGGAAATGGTAGCTACTTGGGCCACTTCTTCTTGGGAAACAATTTTCTTGCTCATTTTTTTAAGTTCTTCCACTAAAACATCCACTGCTTTTTCAATCCCATGCCTTAAAATCATTGGGTTAGAACCGGCCTGGATATTTTTTAGTCCTTCTGAAACAATTGCCTTGGCCAAAATAGTAGCAGTAGTAGTTCCGTCTCCGGCCACATCAGCGGTTTTAGAAGCAGCTTCTTTTAACAGTTGCGCCCCCATATTTTCAAACGGATCTTCCAAATCAATTTCTTTAGCCACTGTTACACCGTCGTGAACTACATTTGGTGCTCCCCACTTTTTATCCAAAGCCACATTGCGGCCTTTGGGTCCTAAGGTAGTTGCCACCGCCTCAGTTAAGGTATTAATACCTTTTAATAATTTCTCTCTTGCTTCACTATCAAATTTCAAAATCTTTGCCATTATCTAATTTCTCTCCTTCTTGCTTGTTCTTGTTGTATTAAACCATCTACCTTACGACAAAATACTTCTCCCATCAAACCAGTTACAGCTAATAAAGCGCCTCCTGCAAAAGAAGCTCTAGAAACAAACCTAGCAACTTTATTTTCTTTATACCTATTAAAAGCAGTACCAGCTCCTAAACCAACCATACCGAGAATTGCCGCAACCCTTGCTCCGGCTATAAGGTCAAAAAGCTCTCTTCTTTCTGCCATTAAATCAGCTTTTCTTAAGTTATAACTAATCTCATCCCAAAGACTTCCATAAGTTCTTTCTTTCATATTTTATCCTTCCAATATTGCCATCAAGTCATCAAACTTGACCAGCTTTAATTCCTTTCCATCCACTTTAATTTCATCCCCGCCCCATTTCTTGTAAACTACCTTATCGCCAACATTAACCGGACACTTCATTACTTTGCCGTTTTCAAAAACCATCTCATCACCGCAAGCTACCACTTTTCCCTGGGCCGGTTTTTCCTGAGCTGATTCGGGAAGAATTATACCGGAAGAAGTTTTGGTTTCAGCGGAGGAGGGCTCAACTAACACATAACCCATGAGGGGTTTTATTGAAACTTTAGTACTATTATTTAATTTAGTTCTAGCCATAGTGAATGAATTTGTCATCCTGAACGAAGTGAAGGATCTCTAGATTAATCTTGAGATTCCTCGTTTCACTCGGAATGACAGAGGAGCAGTGCAAAAGAATATATACCAGAGATTAGCACTTCTTGTCAAGGACTGAT
Organism: Patescibacteria group bacterium; assembly: GCA_023487645.1. The sequence continues at coordinate 15,521 of JAMDBX010000063.1, forward strand.
TATTTTTTTCAAGTTTTGTTGGTATTGGGATAAAATTTCCAGCCGGCAATCCTCCGGATGGAAATACAACGCCCCCTCTTCTATCCGCTCCAGACCTTGCGGCTTTTGCATGTACCATAATTGAAATTTCCTAGCTACATTTTCCATGCTCGTCATTGCGAGAGACCGAAGGGAGCGTGGCAATCTGGATTTGGGACTAATCCGACCCAAATTGCTTCGTCGTTTCACTCCTCGCAATGACGTATCGATAGAACCTACCCAGTTTGGTAGGTATTTAAACACCCATTGGTTATCCTCAAGGTACTTCTCATAAATCCCGCCTCTTTGCCACAACACCTTCATTTGTAAAATCTCATGAGCAGTAAAAATATCTTTATTGGCCTGCTCTAACTTATCCTCCTCCAGTAAAATATTTACACAAAGCTTTCCGGCTGCCCTCCTACCCTTTTCCCCCACCTTCCGTTTTTGCCTGGTCAAAGATAATAATCCTAAAGCCAACAGCCGGGAAACCCACAAGCGGTTTTTAGAAGTAATAATAAACAAATCAATGTCATCGGTTTTCCCGGCATTATTTACCGCCAGTCCTCCGGAAATACCCACCAATTTTATCCAAGGAATAATTTTTAGGATTTGAGAAAGAGCTCTGACTTTCCTTAAATATTTTGCAGACTGCTCTTCTCGCCGGCGTCTTTGACTAATCAACCCATTTTTTTTCTTCAGAAAATAATAATCACTCTGCATCTTACACTTTTTACTTTGCACCAATTTCCCAAGCGTTTTTTCTATCTGCCTTAGTGTCACTTTTTTATCAATTAACCATTTATGGATCTCATAAATAGTCAGGGGATAATCAAACAAATCAGCATAAATTAGAGTTTTAAGAATCGCTTTTTCCATATCCTGTAATTTAGCATATTAACCCAAGATAGTATAATATTGTCTATGCTGAAACTTGAAGATAACTTTCCCTTAAAAAATATCACCACCTTACAAATTGGTGGGCCGGCCAAAAAATTTGTTGCAGTAAAAACCCAGGAAGATTTGATTGAAGCCATCGCATACGCCAAAAACAACCAAATACCCTACTTAATAATTGGCGGCAGCAGCAATTTATTAATCGCTGATGAAGGGGTAAATGGTTTGGTAATTAAAAACGAAATTTCCAGCATCGAATCAATATCACACCTCGGAGGTGTAACATTGAAAGTTAAATCAGGTACTATTTTGCAAGATGTAGTTGACTATGCCATTAACCACAACTTGGCTGGTTTAGAAAAGTTGACCAAAATTCCTGGCACGGTGGGCGGAGCAGTTTATGGCAATGCCGGCGCTTATGGTCAAACCATTTCCGACCACATAACCCGCGTTGTCATTCTGAGCGAAGCGAAGAATCTCAAGACTTTAACTAAAAGCAAATGTAAGTTTGGTTACCGAAACAGTATCTTCAAAAAGAATAAATACCCAATTATAGAAGCCGCATTCCAGCTGGAAACTGGTAATCCGGAAAATCTGCAAATGGCCGCCAAGGCAGTGGCGTGGAAAAGATTTGTCAAATATCCGCCTGGTCTAAAATGCCCGGGCTCTTTTTTCAAGAATTTAGTGGCGGCGGATATTCCCGAAGAAATCTTAAAAAATATTCCGCCGGAAAAAATTGTTTACGGCAAATTGCCTGCCGGAGCACTGCTGGAAGAAGTGGGTGCCAAAGGGCAGTCCTTAAACGGCATCGCCATTTCGGACCGCCATGCCAACTTGTTTATCAACCAAGGCACCGGCACCGCCCAGGCTTTTTATAATCTAGCCAAAACTTATGCCCAAAAAGTGAAAGAAAAATTTGGTATTACCTTAGAACCCGAAGTCCAATTAATCAACCTGCCGCCATTTTCTTAACTTTTAGATATATTCCAAAAGTAGCGGAAATTGTTTATATTTTTCACTAGCTTCCAAGTTAAAATGTTTTTCTCCTGCATGATTTTACTCTGCCTGATACCACAATCATAAGGATCGTTATCAGAAGCAAAAAAGAAGAAATTCTGACACGAATCTTTAATCTTATTCCAGTTAAAAGGAATTTTTAACAAATCTGCTTTATATTTGGATAATTCCGGAATACTTCCTTTATCAGCAAATCCGGCAACTAAAATCGCCTTATCGATTCTTTTACCAGGAGGTAGCTTTTCTAAAATTCTTAGGATTAGTGTGGCGCCGGACGAATGTCCCACTATTACTGACTCTTGATTAAAATCCCAATCTTTATTGGCAAAAACTGTGTCCAACCAATCTTCTAAAATTGGCGTCTCAGAATTAGGCAAATCAGGAGACCAAACTTGATAGCCCTTCTCCGCTAAAACCCATTTCAGCCAAGGGAACCAATTGCCGGAAGAATTATTTCCCGCTCCATGTAAAATTAAAATATTTTTCATAACTCTTCTTCTCCTATTAACTGGTAAATTTCCAAGGGGATTTCTTCATAAGGATGAGAGGTTTTAATAGCCGTTACCACACTTTTCACTTTATCTTTTTGACAAATTACTTCAATTCTTTCTTCCTCTACTTCTTCCAATTTACCAATTTCCCCAATGGTTGGATGCGCTCCTTCTCCTGGAATAAATCTACCAATACCTTTGGTAGAAAAAGAAGCATGATGATAATTTCCCAGCACTCCGGCCCCGGCATCGCCCATGGCAATTCTGACTTTTTGAGCATCTGCCACCGGTACAAATGTCACAATTTTAACCATTTCCATAAATCATTGACCGCTTGGCACCGGTTGCGATTTAGTGTATTTATCCAGCACCTGCTTAACTCCTTTATCAACTGTTTGCAAGGCAGCTGCCGGATCAGTTCCGGCCAAAGTGGCATTAATACCATCTTCAAAATATTTAATCATTTCATCATTCATGCCGTTATCAAAAGTGTTGGAAGATAAATACCAGAATTTATAAATTGGCCCTTGGGTGACAAAAGCACCTACAATCGGGTCGCTGGCCAGTTCATTTGATAAACTGGCTAAAGAATAAGGCTCCCCAAATAATCTTACTTGCGCCGCTTGTTGGTAGGCCAACTTCTCTGTTTCAACCGAGGTTAAGAACTTGATGAATTTCCAGGCTTCTGCCGGGTTTTGCGATTTGGCAGATACAACTTGGCCCCAAAAAGTGGCCCAATCAACATTTTTCCCGGACAGTTGCGGCACCGGCGCCACTTTAAATTTTAAATCAGGATTAGCCACCCGCAATTCATGTGCCCGCCAGGAAGGGGCAAAGTAAAAACCTAAACGTCCTTGGGCAAACATGTCCGTGGATTTTGGCATATTTACATCCCAGGTCTTTTTCCGGGGATCTGTGACAAAACCGGTATAAAACTGCAGCACTTCTGCTGCCTGCGGGGAAGCCAGATTATTAAAATCCACCCCCGGTTGCTGCAAAAGAAGCAATCCTAAAATATCTGACCAGTGATCCACGTTGCCCGCCGTTCCCAAAGCCGCTCCGGCAGTTTGAAGATTACCGGCGGTGTCTTTGACAGTCATTTTAGTCGCCTCATCCATAAATTCCTGCCAATTTTTCGGCGGGGTGCCGCCAATGGCATTTAGCATTTCCTCATTGTAAAAAAGTGCCAGGCCGTCTACTTCCATGGGTGCACCAAGGATGACATTCCCTTTTACAAAACTATCGGCAGCCACTGGATAAAAGGCACTCTTATATTCCGGCACAGCAAAAACGTCGGCAGGAGCGGGAGCTAGATCATATTGGAACATCGGCAGCCAGGAGTTATGGATCATAAATACATCCGGCCCTACCCCGGCCCGAATTTGGGTTTGAACGCGGGTCCGGTAATTAACCGAAGATTGCCGTTCGTAATTGATCACAATATTGGGGTGCTGGTTTTGGTATTGGGCAATTAACGGTTTAATTAAATTATCATCTTCCCATAAACCCCAATAAGTCAAAGTTATCGGGCCTTGTGGTTTGGATTTGTTAAAAAGGGAAATACTGGGCCCAAACTTCCAAAAGACAAACCCCAGCACAATACTCAAACTCAAAGCGATGATAATCACGCGTTTCATCTTTGTAAATTATACCTCAAAACAGTACAATATCGGCGTGGCTAAAGCGAAGAAAAAGCTCCCCTTTCAAATCCTTAAAAAAAACCTACTGCCGATTATTTTATCCGTCCTGCTTTTTATCCTAATAATTATTACTTACCTGATAACCATCTCAGATAAATATTATCCTTTAACTTTTGTCGGGGATACCAACATTTCTTTTTTAACCGAGGGCCAAGCCATTAAATTAGTCCAGGCCAATTTCCAAAAAAGGGCCAGGCAGAAATTAAGCTTCACTCTTTCCACCGGCTCGGCCTCAGCTTTTACCATTGACTTGGCCACCAGCTCGGCTGCCTTGGATTATACTGCCCTGGATAAAAATTTCCAGATTAACCATAATGTCTCTTTCTGGCATCAAGCCCAGGCTCAACTCCAAACCCTGTTCGCCCCTGCAGAAATCGATCCGGAAATCACTTTGTCTTTGGAAAGACAACTTGATACCATTGCCTCAGCAGTTAATCAGGAACCGCAAAATGCAGAGTTAATCTTTAACGAAACACCTGAATCACCAGACAGCACTCCTTCTGCCTCAATTAAAATCAAAGAGGGTGTCGACGGCCGGTCGCTGGATAAAAATACCGCAGAAAAGTTAATTAAGGAATTTTTGTTAACCGGTAAATGCTCGCCTCTGCTGCCTTTGAAATCCACTCCACCCAAGATTACTACTGACCAAGTCAATCAGGCTAAAGAAGCTCTAGAAGCAGTCATCAAAGTACCGATTAAATTAACGTTTGCGGATAAAACATTTGTTTTAGACGCCAAACAACTACTGACCCTTTTGGATTTAACTAAGGGAGAAAATTCCCTTTTGGACCGGGACCAAACCTACATTTATTTGAAAAGTATTGCCCAGGAAATTGACCAAAATGTCCAGGAGGGTTTATTTGAATTTGATCCAACCACTAAAAGAGTTTCGGCTTTCCGTCCCTCCAGTGAAGGCCGGAAATTAGACATCAATAAAACAGTGGATCTTTTAAATGATGCTTTAACCGGCTCCTCGACTAAAACTATTACCTTGCCGGTTGAGGTTGTCAAACCTAAAATTGAAACTTCTGATGTTAACAAATTAGGAATTAAAGAGTTATTGGGCCGGGGAGTTTCTAATTTTGCCGGGTCAATCGACAACCGGATTTATAACGTGAGACTGACTGCTTCCAAAATCAATGGCGTGCTAATTGCTCCTGGTGATACTTTTTCTTTTAACCAAACAGTCGGCGATATTTCCGCCGCCACCGGTTTCAAACAAGCTTATGTGATTAAAGAAGGCCGGACAGTTTTAGATGACGGCGGAGGAGTCTGCCAGGACTCCACCACCCTGTTTCGGGCAGTGTTAAATGCCGGCTTACCGGTAATCCAAAGAACCGCCCACGCTTACCGGGTCGGTTATTACGAACAAGGCTTTCCGCCGGGCTTGGATGCCACAGTATTTTATCCCAGTGTCGATTTCCAATTTAAAAATGACACTGCCAACCACATTTTAATCCAGGCCTATACTGTTGGCACCACGCTATATTTTGATTTATACGGCACTTCTGATGGCAGAACAGTAAGTTTAACCCGGCCGGTAATCACCAACCAAACGCCCCCACCCCCTGAGCTGCGCCAGGACGACCCGACTCTACCCAAAGGCACAGTTAAACAAGTGGACTGGTCAGCTTGGGGCGCCACTGTTACTTTTAAAAGAACTGTGACCAAAAATGGTCAGGTAATCGCCAATGAAACCTGGAAATCTGCCTATAAACCATGGCAGGCTGTCTTTTTAGTAGGGACAAAGGAATAGGTGTAAAGCTATCTCACCCGGAGGGTGTAAACTTAAATGCACATTAATGCTACGGTCGTAATATTAATGTCAACAAATTGATACATTATAGAGGCAACTTTCTTCATCTAAACAATTTTAGTGTATACTTAAAAACATGATTACCGTCACCGGCTCCCTGGCTTTTGATCACATTATGGATTATCCGGGGAAATTTTCCGATCACATCATGTCGGATAGAATTCATCAAATCAATCTGTCTTTTTTGGTCACCACTTTAAAAAAACAAAATGGCGGCACTGCCGGCAACATTGCCTATAACCTGGCCCTTCTTAAAACTCCGGTGTCTATTGTTGGGATGGCTGGAGTTGATTTTTTGGATTATGCCAAGTTTTTAGAAGAAGCCGGGGTGGATATTTCAAATATCCAAACTGCGAAAAATAATTTAACCTCTTCGGCCTTCATTATGACCGATCAAACAGATAATCAAATTACCGCCTTTTATCCCGGCGCCATGGAAGATACCCATAAATTATCTTTGGAAAGCATGGCGACTGATTTTGCCGTTATTTCTCCCAACAATCCCCAAGCCATGGTTAAGTTTGCGGCTGATTGCCAAAAGCAAGCCATCCCTTATATGCTAGACCCGGGTATGCAGCTGCCAGCCCTTTCTCCCGGCGATTTAAAAGACATGCTCAAAGGTGCCAAAATTTTAATCGGCAATGATTATGAAATTGCTTTGTTGAAAGAAAAGCTATTCTTATCTGACTCCCAGCTTTTAGACAAGGTCAAAATATTAATCACTACCTTAGGGGAAAAGGGTTCAGTAATTCAAACTAAAGACCAAACTTTACAAATCGATTCCGGCAAAGTTACCGAGGCTGTTGATCCCACCGGCGCCGGCGATGCTTATCGGGCCGGATTTTTGGCTGGTTTTACCAAAGGTTGGAATTTAAAGACTTGCGGGCAAATGGGATCAATTGCCGCTTGTTTCGCAGTCGAAAAATATGGTACAACTAGCCATACATTTTCTTTGGAAGAATTTAAAAAAAGATATCAAGAGAACTTTGGAGAAGACTTAAATTTATGAAATCAGATGTAAAAGATCTAAAACTGGCGCCGAAAGGCAAACTGCGGATTGAATGGGCTGGTTCCCAGATGAAAGTGTTGGAACTAATCAAAAAACGCTTTCAAAAAGAACAACCGCTCAAAGGGGTTAAACTGGGCGCTTGCCTGCACGTTACCGCTGAAACTGCCAACTTAATGATTGCTTTAAAGACAGGCGGAGCCGAGCTGTCTTTATGTGCCTCCAACCCTTTATCTACTCAAGATGATGTGGCCGCCTCGCTCATCGAAGATTACAACATCCCCACTTATGCTATTAAAGGCGAGGATAAAGACACCTATTATAAACACCTAAACGAAGTCTTAGATTTTAAACCGCAAATTACCATGGATGACGGGGCTGATTTAGTCACCCTTTTACACACCGAAAGGAAAGATCAACTCAAAGATGTCATTGGTTCCTCTGAGGAAACCACCACCGGCGTCATTAGACTGCATGCCATGTTCAAAGACGGTACCTTACAAATCCCAGTGATTGCCGTTAATGATTCCAACACCAAACATATGTTTGATAACCGCTATGGTACCGGCCAATCCACCATTGACGGGATTATTCGGGCCACCAATGTGTTGCTCGCCGGCAAAAAATTTGTGGTTTGCGGTTATGGCTGGTGCGGCCGGGGGCTGGCTAGTCGAGCCAGAGGCATGGGGGCACAGGTGGTTGTAACTGAGGTTGATCCGCTAAAAGCTTTGGAAGCTGTTATGGATGGGTTTGAGGTCATGCCTATTGCGCAGGCGGTAAAAGTTGCCGATATTATCTGCACTGCCACCGGTAATAAAGCGGTGTTATCAGTCGCACACTTTAAACAAATTAAAGATGGAGCCATTGTTTCTAACACCGGTCACTTTAACGTTGAATTTGATTATGATGGTTTGGTGAAAATTGCCAAAAGCCGACGGCATTTACGGGATAATTTGGAAGAAATTATTCTCAAAGACGGCAAAAAGATTTTTGTGTTGGGTGAAGGCCGCCTGATTAATTTAGCCTCCGCTGAAGGCCACCCGCCTGATGTGATGGATATGAGCTTTGCCAACCAGGCCTTGGCCGCCGAGTTTTTGGTCAAAAATAAAGGTAAATTAAAAGTTGATGTGTATACGGTGCCACAAGAACTGGATGATATGATTGCCCAATTAAAGCTGGAATCATTAGGCGTCAAAATCGATACTTTGACTGCTGAACAGAAAAAATATTTATCTTCCTGGCACGAAGGCACTTAAGTTGTAATTAATTACAGTATTTTTTCCATATGAATAGAAGGGAGCTTGCCTCCCTCAGAATTAACATGAAATCCCTCTTTGATCTTTCCGAATCCATGTTTTTCATAAAATTCCATTGCTGTCAAGGAAGAGTCAACCTTTAACTTCCTAACGCCCATTTTATATGCTTTTTGCTCTAAGTATGCAAGAATTTTTGCTCCTATTCCTTTCCTTAAATAATTTGCACTGACATATATTGCGGTAATTTCATCATCTTTTAAAGAGCCTACCCCCACAATTTGGTTATTTTCAATAGCAATACAGGTAAAACGATTTTTGTCTTGCATTCTCTCTTTTACTTTTTCTTCTGTATCCGTTTTTTTCCATACCTTTATCTGTTCTGGAGAATAATCCTTTGCATTTACTTTCCTGATTGTATCCTGCGTTAGCAAACTAATTTCCCTTACTTCACTAATTTTTGCTTTTCTGATTAACATTCTTTTAGTTTATCATCTCCAACATAAAATGTTTCATTTATCCCATGACCATGATATGTTTGTCCAATTCTAAAAGGAGCTTAGCTCAAGAGCAAAAACGTTAGGTTTAACCGCATTCCTGGCACGAAGGCACTTAAATTTTTAATATATTCCGGATTTGTACCGCAACATCCGCCTATTATCTGAACCCCGCTCTTAATCCACTTTTGCGCTTCTTTTAAATAACTATCTGCTGCTTTTACTCCACCTCCCGTCCAACCCTGCACATCATCAACCCCCCCATCACCCTGGGCATAAACTCCAATAGGTAAATCAGTTAATTTTCTCAGTTTTTTCACCACTTTAGTAATAATTCTTGGTGGCATGCAATTTAATGATATGAATAACGGTCCGTATGTTGCTATGACAGACACAGCTTTTTGCAGATCCTCTCCGCCTAACAATTGCCCCTTTGAATTACAACCCCCCCCCCCCCCCCCCCCCCC
>JAMDBX010000030.1 GCA_023487645.1 Patescibacteria group bacterium
TCATAATGATTCAATCTCACCTGGCTTTGAAAAGTCAGATTTGACTCGAGTAGGATATTCATACCAATAATCCTTTATAAAATCAGCAAAGTTAAGAAGAATCACAAGAATCATTGCAAATACAAAAATGGAGCGCCAAAATTTATTTCTTACACTAACTAAAGTTATCATCCCTACAGAACTAATCACAGCATAAGATGGAATTAAACTTAATAATCTGCTTGCACGATGAATATCTGATGCCAAACCAAACAAAATAGGCATCAGAAAAAAGGAAATAGCAATAACAACTAGTATCGGCTGTCTTTTTTGCAGGATTTTTGCTAGACCGAGCGCAAAAAGGGGTAAGCTTGCCAGAAGAAACATACCCTGTTTACCCGTAGAATGGTATGGGGTAGTATCTCCCTGGAGGAACAAAAAAGAGGGATCAAAAGCCGATATAAAAGGGAGCAATATTTGCTGATATGAAGTGACCTTGTATGCTCTATATAAACCGAGTGCAGAACCAGGATATTGATTCTTAACCACTAATAACATTAATGGAAAAACACTAATGAGTATGAGGAAAATCAAAACTTGATGGATAACCATTTTTGGCGACTTCCTATTTAGGAAATAAACAAAAGCAATAGTAAGAATTATAAGCGGTAGCACTATTAATCTTAAGCCAAGATAAGAATAAATGCTGCAACCTAAACTGGTTGCAGCCAAAACCAGGTATTTATTCTTTGCATTTTTGTTATACTTCACTATCATCCAAAGCCAGAAAGCGATAAATGGAACCGGAGCAATATTTTCCAAAGCCAGGTGAGATTGAATCATTATGATTGGTGTAGTTGCAAAAATTAGCAGACTGCAAATCGCAGCCTTTAGTCCAAACAGTTCGTAAACCAACAAAAAAATTATACTTCCGCTTAATAAAACAAGAAAGACACTGACTGCTCTTAAAACAAAATAGGAGGGTCCAAACAGACGAAATGCCAAAACTTCTGAATAAAAAGTTATTGGTTGCTTCCAATCCTTTGAATCCTCCGCAGCTGTAAACAAAGGTAAAAACCTTCCATTTGAATCATGCCCTGTTCTTGCTACCAAAACCGCATTATAACCAATTGCCGCCTCATCGCCATTTATACTGGGCGGCACATCCAAAATCCTGTATGTAAACAGAAGCCAGCCAAAGATAAAAAAAGCCAGCAGAATAATTATTATCCTAAACCCTGGGATACTAAGCATCATTCTTTCTAGGAAAATATTCATAAATCAGATATAGAGAAGATGCTGCAAAAATTGTCTGAAGAACACTTCTGGCAAAATTATAATCGGGGTTAAGATGCAAAATCGTCCAGATACTAGAAGAGTTCTGCAAAGAAGGCCAGATTGGGGCAAAAATACCAATGGTAAGCGTGGGATCAAAAAAGAAAAGCGATACTAACCAACTAACAAATATCAGCAAATACGATACAAAGTTTTTAAACCTGGAAGTTACTAAATCTAAAATCACCAGCGGGGTAAGCCAAATCAACCATTGAGGATGATAGTGGGTAAATACAAAAAATAACAAAAGCGGTATTAAAAATAATTTCCAAATGCTGATCTTTATATTAGGCCTCCATATAATAAGGTAGAAAAACAATAAAAATGCCGGAAACAGAATTATAACCTCCCCTCCTGATACAGGAATATTGGCATAAAGACTTTTTGAGCTTTGATTGGCAAACAAAGCGGTTGATCTAAAACTGTGTGAGAATAAGTAAGGGATTATTGATAATAAATAAGGCACCATTGATAGAATAAGTAACCTAAATCTTTCTTGATAATTTCTGCCCAGAACCACTAATGGGATTACTAGGAATATAGGTGACAGCTTAAACGCAACGCCAAAGCCTAATACCAATGCAGCCCAATTAAGATTATTCTTTATGACCAGATAAACAGACAAAATTACAAAGAAGGTAGGGATAATATCAAATTGGCCCATCATGTAAGTAGCATATAAATTAATTGGATTAAATATCCAAAGCAAAAACGCCAATAAGGATTTTTTTGGATTATCAAATAATTTCAAAAATATAAATCCAGTCAGTAAATCAAAAATAAAGTAGGGAAGTTTTAATAATAATAGATGGAAATTAAACTGAGTAATTCCTGACAAACCTAAAACACTAAATAAGAAATTAAATATTCCATGATAAAGATATATAAGCGGTGGGTAATTTAGGACAGCAGAATTAGAGCTAAAATCATACAGATTTAAAATATTACCGGAAGCAACCACCTTACCGGCAAAGTCAAAAACTTGTATATCCGAGTGGAAGGTAGTTAAAGATAACAATATCCTGAGTATTACTCCAACCACCAAAATAACCCACAATTTCTTTCTCATATTTTTGCTATTTGAATAATCCTGTCTGCAAAATTTTCCTTACTAAAAACTTTAGCTCTTTTAACTACCTGCTTAGCCAATCTCAATCTCAAGTTTTCTTCTTTTATCAATTTCAGAGTAAATCTCTTTAAATCATCTAAATCATTCCACAAGTATCCGCAGCTTTCATGCTCCACAATTTCTCTTTGACCACCCTTACCAATCACCACCGGCACGCAACCTCCAGCCATCGCTTCAACTGTAGAAATTCCAAAATGCTCCATCTTCGTTGGATCAGTTTCGGCAAATCCTGATGCATGCCAGTAAATAGAGGACTCGCCATATAGCTTCATTAAATCATCATAGTTTAAATTGGGATAAAAACTTATGGGAAACCCTTTGGCAGATTTTGCTAAATCTTTTAAATAATCTTTATCTCCCTCGCCCGCCGATCCAACCAAATGCAAACTCCAATCAGATATCTTCCCTGTTTCAAAAAGCTCTTTAAATGTCCTTATTAATAGACTATGTTTTTTATCCTTAAGGTAGCCAAAAAAACGTCCCACCGAAAGTATATACTTTTTCTTTTTTAAAGGTTTAATCTTACTTACATCCACCGGCGGATAAACTACTTCCGATTCTAGTGGCCAATTTTTTTCCGAATGCTCTTTAGTAAATTTTGAGTTATAAATAATTAAATCCCAACCTTTAAGTTTTATTTTTCCCTTTATGCTTTTTGCCGGTTGCCCCATCAAAGGAGACTGAATATGCAGGATATTCTTTTTGCTGGTTGGATAAAAAATACTGCCATCTGTCAGATAAAAGAGGATATCATAATCCCTTAAAAAAAATAATCTATTCAAAGAGCCTGAACTTCTCCCCATGGGGGCCGTAATAAAATCTACCTTACTTAAATTCAGATCAAACCTTTTTGATAGCTCATCTTTTAGATACTCTGCACCCATCCTCCCTAAGTTTAAATCTAAAAGAACATCTACTTTTTTGTCTCTAGATAATACTTCAGCAATGGTCATCATATACCTCTCTCCGCCACCAAAAGTATCAAGATAAGGGGAATAAATAGCTATTTTCATCATTAAAGCTAAAACTTGAATCCATTCTCCATCAAGTTTTTGTCAATCTCCTCATAAAACTTATTCCTGGGTTTGGATTGTTGCAGCTCCCATAACCTCACATAAGTCATGTAAAGACTAAATGCTTGCAGCAAAGAATCCATTATTCCTACTGATCCGTTAAAAAATCCTTTTCTCATAATTCCTTGATTAAAAATTTCTGTAACGAAAATTCTTAAGAATCTCCAACCGGACATTTTTGGATGATTCGAGTTAAACCTCAAGTTGGCATCAATTTTAGACCAGTCTAAACTTTTTAGAACTATTTGGTCGATATTACGATGTGTAAGATGGAGCAAAGAATTCTTGCTATAACCTAATTTTCCTTTAAATTTGGGATATTCATGAACCTTACCGATCCAACTTTCAAAATCGGATTTTTTCAAAAGTCTAATTACCCAATCAGGCCAGAATGGCCCATATTTTACTTCAGTTCCAAAAATAACATTTCTTCTGGAGAGCGCGTAAGCGGAAAAATCTGCAAAACTGATCATCAGCTCAATTTCCTGTTTAAGTGTCTCAAGCACCCGTTCATCTGCATCCACATAAAGCACCCATTCTCCTTTCGCTTTTTCCATAGCAAAATTTCTAGTCTCAGCAAAATCTTGTGAATTTACCTGAAAAATTTTATCAGTATATTTCCTAACTATTTTTAAAGTATCATCCTTTGACCCGTTATCTACTACAATAATTTCATCAGCCCATTTAACTGATTCTAAACAGGCCTCAATTCTATCCTGTTCATCCTTAGTAATTATAATTACGCTAAGCATAGTTCTTAAAATTTGTTTCTAATTTTTTGGAAAAATCTTTTGAGGGTATTTTTAGATAAATTGGCATATTTAAACCAATATCCTATTTCAATTCCTGACTCGTTACTTACTTGTTTTAAATCCGGCAAAGTTACTTCTTGAGACTTAAATCCTTCCATTTCCCAAACACGAAGATAAACTATCACAAAAGAAAAAGATTGGAGCAAACCCAAAACTAAACCATGCAAACCATCTTCAAATCCGCGATTGGCAAAAAATCTCCCCAAAAATTCGCTTAAAGGCTTTTTGATCAAATCTTTCCAGTCGAATTTATAACCGTCTTTAATCAATTCCTCCGACTGGATTTTAGTGTACCTAATCATTCTTTCCAAAAATTGAGAAATAGAATAATAGGAGTTATGAATAATAGCCCATTCTTCCAAAGAAGATAAATCCAGCCCTTCTCCTAAAACCTCAGGAGGCCTGTGAATTTTATCAGTCCATACTACCTTTCCTTTTTTAAAAAACCGAATATTATAATCCGGCCACCACATCGAGGCTTTCATCCAACGACCCAAAATTATATTTTTCCTGGGAATTCTAACGTAATTTATTTGCTCCATGCTGTCTGCAATCTCCTGCAGTCTTTTCCCTAAACTTTCCGGAATTTGTTCATCAGGATCAACAATTAAAATCCAGTCATTTACAGTTTTAGATATGGCAAAATTCCTGGCTGGTTCTACAAATTCAACCCTTTTATGAAAAAATATTTTTGCTCCCAGTTTCTTCGCAATCTCAACAGTTTTATCCTCCGAATGCATATCACAAACCACAACCTCATCAGCCCAACCAACACTTTTTATTGCTCCTTCTATATCTTTCTCAGAGTTTAAGGTATTTATGACAACGGATATTTTTTCTCTCATGATCTAAATCATAACAAAACGGCCATATAAAATCAGTTTCCTTTTTTGATTACGGCCAAATCAGCAAGACCGCTCTTACCTTTGATAACTTCGTAATATTTAAAATTCTTTAATGCATCCGGAGTACTAATATATAACACAGAACCATTCAAACCGTCGATAAACTTTTGATCTTTATTAACCGGGATATATCCAATATAAATATTATTAAATTGCTTAAACCTATAATTATCTAATACGGCTTTA
>JAMDBX010000006.1:0-37804 GCA_023487645.1 Patescibacteria group bacterium
GCAGCTGAAAGAAGCAGGTAAACAATATCTTGTTAAAGTGCTACTCTTTTACTCCTTAAATGGGAGTAAATTGTTAGTGTCATTTTCAAAGCTATTATTGCTATTCATTTTTAATGCTTGACATTTCATAGCTAGTCTTTATTCCAGTTTGCCAATCTTTTTATCTTAAGTCAAGAGAATTCTGTTATATTTAAAATATGGAACATTTTATTAGCTTATCTTCAAAAGAAGCCGGGCAAAAGCTGAAGGAATTTGGATATAACGAAATCAAGGAAATCCATAAAGTCTCAGCCTTAAGTATCCTGTTTAGACAGGTCAAAAAGAATTCCATTGTTTACCTGCTTCTTTCAGCTGCCGTTATTTCCTTTTTTATCAGTAAGCCGGCCACTGCTTACTCTATTTTTTTTGTTATCTTTTTAGTAATTATCATCGGGTTTATTCAGGAATACAGGGCTGAAAAAGCCATCCAAGCGCTAAAAGAGATGATAATGCCCAACTCCCTGGTTATCCGCGATGGCAAAGAGACAGAAATCCCATCCAAGCTGCTTGTTCCGGGAGACATCATTATCCTGCGGACCGGCGAAAGGATTCCCGCTGACTGCCTGCTTTTGGAAGAAAACGAGTTACAGGTCAATGAATCAATCCTCACCGGTGAATCCAAGGAAATAAGAAAGACTGTTTCCTCAAGCAGTCAAAAAGCAACAGAAGGCAACCTTCTTTTTATGGGTTCTTTTATCATCAGCGGCAAGGGAATTGCCAAGGTCCTGGCAACCGGCATGAATACTAAGTTTGGCAAAATTGCCAAAATGATCTCGACTGCCGAGAAGGAGCTGCCTCTGCAAACAAAAATCAACCATATTTCCAAATATATGGTTATTGTAGCCTTTGCCACCTCTGTTTTGACAGGACTCATCATTTTAACCAGAAGCCCGATCCTGACCCCGGAAATTTTGATAAATATTTTTGTCCTTATTATTGCCCTGTCCGTTTCCTCGTTCCCCGAAGGGTTTCCTGTAGTTCTGATTACCACGTTAACTATCGGAGCCCGCCGGATGGCCAAACGGCATGCCTTAGTCAATAGAATTTCCGTCATCGAAGCTTTGGGTGAAAGTTCAGTGGTGTGTACGGATAAAACCGGAACTATTACTAAAGGAGAAATGACAGTAAAAAAAATCTTCCTGAAAAACCTCTGCCTTTGCCCAAGTGAAACCGGTTTTAAAGTAGATAAAAATTTAATCTTACAAAAGCTTTTTCAGGCCGCAGTTTTATGTAATGATGCCCGGATAAAAGAGGAGGAAGATGGAAAAAATTATAAAATCTTGGGGACTCCCACTGAGGGTGCTTTACTGATTCTGGGGGCAAAGGCAGAGGTTTTTCAGGAAGATTTTAAATTTATTAAAGAAGAAGAGACCCCTTTTACCTCCCAAAGAAAAATGATGTCTATTCTCGGACAAATTAATGGGGAACAGGTAATCCTTGCCAAAGGTGCCCTGGAGGTCTTGTTGAAAAAATGTAGCCACATCCAACACGAACACCGAGTTGCACCCTTAGATGGCAGAGAAAAGGAAAATATCCTAGAAAAAAATAAACAGCTGACGACAGAGGCTTATCGGACTTTAGGCTTGGCGTACAAACCAGTCAAAGGCACCGGTAAAAACTATTCAGAAAATAATCTGATCTTTTTAGGTTTTGTGGCCATGGAAGATCCACCGCGGGAAGAAATAGCAAAAGCTATCAGAGTTTGTGAGAAAGCAAAAATTAAAGTAAAGATGATCACCGGCGATAATAAAGAGACGGCCCAGGCCATCGCCAGGCAAATAGGGCTTAAAGGAGATATTCTGGAAGGGGAGGAGATTGACCAATTAAGTGATGAAGAACTTTTTAACCTTATCCCAAAAACTGCCGTTTTCGCCCGGGTAAGTCCGGAACATAAACTGAGGATCGTGAAAATCTTAAAAGCTGCCGGAGAAATAGTTACTATGACCGGTGACGGGGTCAATGACGCTCCAGCTCTCAAGGAGGCCCATATCGGAGTGGCGATGGGGATTAACGGTACCGATGTTTCCCGCTCTGTGGCCGATCTGACACTTTTGGATAATAATTTTGCCACGATTGTCTATGCTATCAAAGAGGGAAGAACTATCTTTGCAAATATCCAAAAGTTGGTTGCCTATGAACTCTCCTGCAACTTTGCTGAACTGTTTACTATCTTTTTGGGTGTTCTTTTGGCCCCATTGTTGGGCTGGCAAACACCTATTTTGGTTGCCCTGCAAATACTTTTTATGAATTTGGTGACGGACAATTTACCTTCACTAACCTTAGGCTTTAATCCTCCCTCTTTTGATATCATGAGGGAACGGCCGCGTCAAAAAACTGAGATTTTAAACAAAAAATTAATCGGACTGATTATTTTTACCGGATCGCTGATGACTGTTTTATCCCTGGGAATTTTTTACCTGACATTTAATCTTTTTGGACAAAGTATTGAAATTGCCAGGACCACCACTTTAGTTAGCCTGATACTTTTGGAAATAGTTAATGCTTTCAATTTCCGTTCCTTCCGCAAAAAATCCCTATCCCGCTCGCCGTTAACTAATAAGTACTTATTCTACGCCTCGGTTATCTCAATAACTGCCACTATTGCAGTAGTTTATTCAAAGGCCAATGTCTTCTTTGAAACCACACCAATTACCATTACAAATTGGCTTGCAGCAGTGTTTTCGGCTTTTATTTTATTAGTAATCTTTGACCTTCTAAAAAGTCTCCCCCAAAGAAAAAGGTTATTTTTAAATTAATTTCCAAATTTAGTATCTTGCTTTTCCCCAAAAAAAATTTTGTATAGTAATTAGTTAAAGGTTGATTTTTAAATCCTATATCTATATAATATAGGTCTAAAATATATAAATATGGCTAAATGTGAAGCTAAAACATGTCCATTCGGAGCCGATGATGGATCCTGTAATTTTAAGGATTCTCCGGAGAATCTCAGAAAAATTAATGGAAATAAAAGAATATCTCCAGAAGTCTGGGAACAAATCATGAAGGTGAGAGATCATCTTAATAGTGGACAACCAACAGGGGCTGCCTTGAGAAACAATCAACCAGGATTTGAAATATATATGTGCCAACCCGGAAAAAACGGAAGGAATCCTCAAAAGGTATCTGAAACCCAGTTTAATGGTTGCAATGGTGGACAATTAACGATTTCAGTGCTTAGCGCATCAAAATAATTCCGATAATTTGAACCTTTCTTACTAGTTTCTCCGTCATATGTTGTGCTAAAATCTAGCAGCATGGAAGAAAAATTACAAAAAATCCGGGGAAATTATTTAGCAAAAGTTAACTTAGCTGGTAGCTTAAAGGAGCTGGACGGGCTATTTTTGGCCATTTTTGGCAAAAATGGAGAAATTACCCAGGCAACCAAAAAGTTCCCCCAACTTTCCAAGGATGAATTAAAAGTTGTAGCTCCCTTGCTAGCCCAAGTTAAAACCGAACTGGAACAGGCAATTGATGCAAAAAGAGTACAGATCCGGGAAGAGGGTTATCAAAAGTTGTCCGAAGAAAAACTGGATTTAACTTTAACAAATCTTTCTCCAAAAAAAGGCTATTTACACATTAATACCCAGTTTGAGCAAGAAACTGTCGATTTATTTTCCAAACTTGGTTTTCAAAGGTATGAAGCTCCCCAGATTGATAGTGACGAGTTCAATTTTAGCCTGCTAAATATCCCCCAAAACCATCCCGCCCGGGACCTTTGGGATACCTTATATATAGATAGTGAAAGGTTTGGCATTAATCCGGGCAAGCTTTTACTGCGCACTCATACCTCAAATTCCCAGGTCAGGATTATGCGCGAGTTTGAACTTCCTCTGCGAATGATGGTTTTGGGACGATGTTTCCGTTATGAAAACCTTGATGCCCGCCATGAGCATACCTTTGAACAATTTGAAATAGTTTATGTCGATAAAGGTGTCAGTATGGCTAATTTACAGTACCTCTCAGAATATTTTTTGAAAGGAATTTTTGGAAAAGAGATGAAGGCCAGAATGAGGCCTAAATATTATCCTTTTGTTGAACCGGGAGTAGGTGTGGATGGACTGTGTATTTTTTGTAAAGGTAAAGGTTGTAAAGTTTGTGGAGGTTCAGGGTGGCTGGAAATTGCCGGGGCGGGAATGATCCATCCAACAGTCCTGAAAAACGGGGGTATTGATCCGAATATTTATTCCGGCATTGCCTGGGGCTTCGGACTCTCCCGAATATTAATGCTCAAATATGGCATTGCCGATATCCGGACATTTTTAAGTGGAGATTTAAAACAACTGCTGCCAAAGGAAAAAAATATATGAAAGTCTCAATAGCTTGGCTGAAGGAACTAACTAAACTTAATACTTCTATCGAAGGATTAGCCCAACAGCTAAACTCTAAAATCCAGGGGGGAGTTAAGGAAGTTACCGACCAATACATCGAACTTGATTTAAAAGGCTATAACCGGGCCGATCTTTTATCCTTGCGCGGAGTAGCCTATGAGGTAGCTGCCATTACCGACTCAGAAGTAACTTTTAGGGAACCTCAAGAAAAAGATTATCCATGGAACCAAAAAACTTTGCCCCAAGCTTTAGTGAAAGTTGAAGCTTTAGAACATTGTCCTTTTTATTGCATCGCCAAAATCGAAGGCCTAAAGGTAGAAAAATCACCCGAACAGTGGGTCAAAAAGCTCGGAGAGAGCGGAATGAGGTCGGTCAATAATGTAGCCGATGTTACCAACCTGGTGATGCTGGAATACGGCCAGCCGACCCATGCCTTTGATGCCGCCAAAATCCAAGATGAAACTTTAATTGTCCGGGCTGCCAATACCGGAGAAGAAATTTTGACTTTGGACAATAAAAAAAGGGTGTTGGAGCCGACCGATTTAGTCATTGCCGATCCCCAAAAAGCCGTTGGCCTGGCCGGGGTAATGGGAGGCAAAAACAGTGAAATTTCTGATTCTACCACCGCCATTTTACTTGAGGCTGCAATTTTTGATCCGGTTTCCATCAGAGAAACTGCCGCCCGGTTAAACTTACCCTCAGAGGCCAGTAAAAGATTTCAGCATGGGCTAACTAAAAAAAGGTTGTTCCAAGCTGTGGATGCAGCCGTTAAAATGTACCAGGGTTTGGGAGGAAAACTGACAGCCATCACCGTTGTTGATAATTTGGAGGAAAAAGAAATTACCATCCCGCTTTCCCAGGAAAAACTTAACTCCTTAATTGGTTTGGAAATTGACCCCCAGTTTGCCCAATCCGCTTTGGGAAAACTCCACTTTCAGGTTTTAACCTCCTCAAACCAAGTCTGGGAGGTAACTCCTCCTTATTGGAGGTTGGATATTAAAATTGAAGCTGACCTGATTGAAGAGGTTGCCAGGATGTATGGTTATGAAAATATCCCTTCAAAGGAACTTCAGGGCCAGCTCCCGGAAAAAATTGACCAAAGTTTATTTGAAACTATCTCTAAAATAAAACAGGCTTTAGTAGATGCAGGCCTGGATGAAATCCAAACCTATTCTTTCTATTCCACCAAGGTTTTAAAAATTTTTGAGATACCCGAAGAAAAATTGATCAAAATAGCCAATCCTATGTCCTCTGAAACTGAATATTTAAGGGTAAAGTTGGCTCCGAATTTAGTAGAAAAAATAGTAGAGAACTTAAAATACTCATCAGAAGTGTCTATCTTTGAAGTAGGAAAAATTTATTTGCCAACCGATAGCGGACCCGAAGAAAAATACGTTTTATCAGTTGCTTTAACCAGCAACACTTCCAATCCTTTAGCCGAAATTTATGCCCGATGGCAACTTGCCGCCAAGGCACTAGGTCTGGAGATAAAAGCGGAAGAGACAGAAAAAGATGAGAGGGAAAAACTCGTTTTCCATCCTACCAGGTTTTTAAAAATAGTAAATCAAGGAAAAGATATTGGTAGAATGGGAGAAATTCATCCTAGAATCATCAACAGGTTTGGGATAGAAAAAAGAGTAGCTATATTGGAAATAGACCTAAGCCAATTATAAAGCTACCGTTACCCCGATAGAGGTGGAAAACTGTTGGCCGTTATTATCTTCCAAAGTCACAGTGATGGTATGTGAGCCTTTATCACCGGAAGAAAACTCAACATGTTGGGCAAAAGGCTCCGCTGTCTGGACATTTTTCTGGGCCCCATCAATAGTCCAGGTAACTTTTTTGACCCCAGTGGGGGAGTTAGCCTTAGCTAAAACATCAAAAACCGGGGGGACATTTGCCCCGTTGCCGACATTGACAATAGAAATCACACCTCCCGTACCTCCACCGGCAAATCCGGGAATACCATTGCACCCTTTAGTCACTCCCACAAACCGGGGATCAGCCGCCGTCAGCACCCATTGATCGATACCGGTCTGCCATTTATTGGCTCCGGTGGGGTCATTTTCTGAAAGCACGACCACATCCTTATTATCTCCATCCTCATTGTCGTTGGCTAACCGATGGGGGTTATTTCGACAGACCTTTTGGTTTTGGTAGGCCGAAGACACGGAGGAGGGTTCGCTGCCCTTGAGGAAATATTCCTTGCGGGTTGGGGAACCATCCTTAGGCTTACCTCCCATCAGGCCGTCGACATCAGTATAGACAACATCATCTGGTTGCGCCGGCTTTTCATCGGTTTTACCTGCTAAAGCTGCCATCATAATTTTTTGCCAAATCGGAGAGGCGCCGGTAATACCAGAAGCGATCACTGGATTCATCTTAGAATTATCATTATTACCTACCCAAACCCCAACCACCACCGAAGGGGTATAGCCGACAGCCCAGTTGTCCCTTTTCTCATCCGTTGTCCCGGTTTTGACGGAAACAGTTTTTCCGGGGATATTTAGAATCGAGTTTGTCCCAAAGGCCATCGAGCGAGCTCCATTGTCCGATAAAATATTGGAGATAATAAAAGCAATACCTTCGTCCAGGATTTTAGTGCCCTCTGATTGCTGGTAATCATAGAGGGTCTTACCGTTGGCATCAGTAACCTTCAGGATGGAAACAGGGTCATGTTTGACACCGGCATCAGCTAAGACACTATAAGCCGAAACCAAATCCAAAAGCCTGACTTCTCTTCCTCCGAGTGTTAAAGATAAACCGACATTATTTACATTTTCTTCTGTTGGTTCCCAGGTAGACAACCCCATGCGGTAGCCCAGATCCATATCATTTTTTACTCCAACCAAAGCCAGCATCTTGACGGCGGGGATATTTAAGGAATTTCCTAAATCGTAACGCATTTGGACCGGCCCATGCCATTGGCCGTCATAATCCATGGGAATATATGCAGGCTGGTCACCACCGCCAGGGAATTCCGTCTTAACATCCATCAAAACCGAAGCGGCTGTATAACCTTTCTGCAAGGCTAGGGAATATGTAATCGGTTTGGTAGCAGAACCAGGCTGACGCGCACTTAAAGCCGCATTCACATTCGGCTCAAAGGTGCAATTTTTTCCTTCGCTGCACCCTTCAGGTAACGAATTGCCAAAATAATCCTTGCTTCCCACCATAGCTAAAATCTGGCCGTTGCGTGGGTCTAAAACTACAGATGCACCATTACCCACCTTGTAATCCTGCAGTTTATCTATTTCCGTCTTCATGATATTTTCTGCCTGTTCCTGAAGTTTATAATCCAAGGTTGTAGTCACTTTTAACCCTCCTTGCTCCACTAATTTGTCACCATACTGTTCAATTAATTTTTGCTTAACATATAAAACAAAATGCGGGGCCTTAAAACCAAGTTCGTTTTGGCTGGTGCGATAAGTTAAGGCTTCGTTTTTAGCGGCATCGGCCTGCTGCTTGGTAATATAACCGTCTTCCACCATCCGCCGCAGCACCTCTGCCTGCCGGACCTTAGCCAACTCCGGATGGGTACCGTAAGGTGAGTAAACTGAAGGCATTTGGGGAAGCCCGGCCAAAAGTGAACTTTCAGCCAAATCTAAATCCTTGGCATGTTTGCCAAAATAAAGGTTGGCTGCAGCTTCCACACCATAAGCCGTACCCCCATAAGGAATTTCATTGAGGTACATTTCCAAAATCTGGTCTTTGCTGTAAGCCCGCTCCACCTGGACTGCCAGAATGAACTCTTTTATCTTACGGGTAAAGGTCCTCTCTCCGGAAAGCAAAGCATTTTTTACCAATTGCTGAGTCAGGGTAGAACCTCCACCTTCAATTTGACGGTTAATAGCCAATTCATAAACTGAACGGGCGATACCTAACACAGAAAAACCCTGGTGTTTATAAAAATCCTTATCTTCAATGGCAATTGTGGCCTGTTTGACGGAATCGGGAATGTCGGTCAATTTTACCGGGGTACGGTTTTGGTTTTTAAAAATATCATATAAAAGCTCACCATTGCGGTCATAAATTTTTGTTGATTGGGAAATATCACGGTTGCTTAACTGCTCTGGTGAGGGAACCTGAGTGGCAAAAAAGATTACCACCCCCAAAAGAGCTATTATCGATCCAAAGATCAAAAATAAAACCAGGGTTGAGAATTTAGAAAAAAAGCTGCCATGACCCAAAGGAGAATCCAGGTGCCTATGGAAACGTTTAAGTGCCATATATAGTTGTAGTATAACAATTGATTAGCATACTCTCAACTTGCTATAATACATCTTGCTATAATACACAGGTATTACAGTTCCGTGATACGGAGGTTTCCTGAGGTGGCAGAACGGTTGATGCAACAGACTGTAAATCTGTACTAAGTGGGTTCGACTCCTACCCTCAGGACATTTCTTAATTCAACATTTTTTGAGCGTAATTCTGAAAAAGAATACTATACATCAGCACATCTTCTGCCGACCTTTCGCTATTATCACTTAATACATGCCTTGTATCTTTCCATAATTTTTTAGGATACTCTGGGAGTTGGGATTGTTCTAGCTCTTTTCCTCTTTCTAAAGCCTCCTTTTTAAAACACTCAGCCATTTTTATAGAACCTCGATGCAACCCCAAAGCCACTCTTTTTAAATCCATAGCCAGAGATTCAATTATAATTTTTTGATCCATTTAAAATAGTTCTCCGAAAAAAACTTAGTCAAATCTTCATAGATCTGTCTTTTTTATTGAAATCAATAGTTTTTGTCTCTAAATCAATACCTCCACCCCAAATATCTGATTGTTTAGATCCCTGATCCAAAAGTACTTCTTCCCCTTCAAAATGACGATCCATACCAGCTGAGCATATCTTTTTATCTATATCTATGACTGTCTTAATATAAACATCAAATTGTTCTTTGACTTTTTCTATCTCCTCTTTGGTAAAAGGCTGGGTTTTGGTAATAATCACACCTTTATTTTAGCATAAAAATAGGTTCATAAAACGACCTACGACCTTTCGGTCGGGGATCTAAGCTTGGAAGGTTAGACCAAAACCCCTTTGGTTCATGATTTAAGATTAATATACCCCAGATGATTATTCAATAGATAAAAACCTAACTTTTTACAAAAATTTTAAGGTCCTAAATTTTCTTAGTTTTTCGGGTGAGTCGCCTTACCCACAAGAAAAAATATAAGGGAGATTCCAAAGACTGCCCCAAAAGCAATCATTCCAGCATTGTCAAAAGCATATTGTGACCAATAAGGATCCATACATTTGTTAAACTCTTCACCCGGGGCATAATTTGAGTGACAAATAGTATTATATTCTTTAAAAGTAAAGGGAGAAATTTGGTACCAAAGGACAAAAGCCAAAACCAATGAGGCCAAGCCAAAGGTTAAAGAGTCCTTTTGATAAAGTTTAAAAAATTTAGACATTTGTAATTATTTTGCCACAAAAAATAAATTTTTGCTACTTTAAACCAACCTAGTCACTGTAAAAATAAAGACAATCCCCAAAATAGTCATCATGATGGTTCCCAAAGATGAATGCTGACTGTGAGCCTCAGGTAAAATATCTGAAGCCCCGATATAAAGCAAAAACCCGGCAAAAAATCCTAAGTAAAGCACCAAAGCATTTTCAGAAAGGGTAAAAAAACGGGTGGAAAAAGCCCCTAAAACAGGAGCTAAAGCATCCACGATTAATAAGTAAAAAGCTTTTTTAGGGGGATTTTTATGGACTAAGGCTAAAGTGACTGTATTTAGGCCGTCGGAAAAATCATGGGCAATCACAGCCACCGCCACTAAAATCCCAATCACTGAGGAAACCTGAAACCCCAAGCCGATACCCACACCATCTAAAAATGAATGCATTGACAAAGCCAAAGCCGAGAGTACTCCGACAGTCGGGTGCTTATGCGCACCGTACTGGTCTTCCTGGGCATGGTGGATTAACAATAATTTTTCAAAGACATGGAAAATTAAAAAACCTCCCACTAAGGCAATCATGGGGAAAATAGCCTCCATTTTTAATTGGTTGACCAGACGGATAATTTCCGGAAAAATGTCAAAGGCCACCACCGACAACAGCACTCCGGCAGTAAACCCCAAAATTAAATGTAGTTTATCCTTGTATCTTAATCCCACAAGTCCACCTAAAAGTGTTGAGATAAAGGTAAAAGAGGCAAAAATAATTTGCATATTGTTGCTATTATCTTATATTTTATAAATAATGAAAAGCCAAAAAAATAATCGCTTGCATTATTTAAAATACCAACATATATTTATTAGATGAAACTTGGTTCCTCCCGTAGTTTAGAAGAGATGATTCTTGTCCTCAAAGACCCCAAATCTTTTGGCCCCGACCCTGTTTATTGGGTTTTTTCCGAGGTCACGCCAGAAAAGTGGGCCAATGTCACTATCACTGCTCCCGGATCTTTTGACGGCGAGTATCCAAAAACTTTCGGCCATTACCACAGCAGCCAAATTAATGAAACCTACCACCTGATAGAAGGGAAGGGGGTTATGGTCTTACAAAAAAAACATTTTGAAGGAGATAAATGGATCCCGGAAATGGTTAAAGAGGTACTTTTGGTCAAAGCCAAGCCTGGTGATGAAATTACGATCACTCCGGAATACGGCCACTCCTGGTCCAATATCGGCCAGACCCCTTTAATCACTTATGATGATTGGAGGGCAGGCCATCAGCCATCTGATTATGAGGATATTAAAAAGCTTCATGGAATGGCTTATTATCTGGTTGAGGAAAATGGGGAAATAAAAGCCATTCCCAATCCTCATTACCAAAACCTTCCTGAACCCATATGGTTGACAACCGAGGAATTCAAAAATCATATCCAATAGTTTGAATTTCATCCACTTTTCTGCTAAAATTCTTGTTTGTTATGTTAAAAGAAATAATTCCAGGTTTAAGGATTCAAAATGGACTTGAATCACCAGTGAAACAAATCGAAATCGACCTTACGCAGGTTTCAGTTCCTATATATCAAATTAATAAAATCCCTAAACCAATACAAAAATACTTAAGAAAACAACCTTATGAAGGTCCCACAAGAATAGTTTTATCTTTTACAAACGGACAAACTCATACACAACTGATTGAAAAAAGTCATCTTCCGGATATTCGGGAAAAACTACGGTCGATAAGAGCTGGTGATCTTAAACATCTTGTAAGTTACGGAATTTTAGCGGCGTACGAGCCTAATCCATATTTGCCATTGCCACCAATCGACAGCCCTTTATCTCACATTGAAATTATAGTTCAAAGGACGCCCAAGCAGTATTAAAGTATTCTTAGCGTAACAAGTGTCTTCTTTTTACCTTAAGCTGGGCTAAAGATTTCTCCAGAGTAGCCATGGCCGTAACATATTCCTCATCCGTTAAGGTTTGTTCCAAAGCCGCCTGGGCCCGAGATTTGGCCTCTTCAACAGCCTTTTCATCAATGTCTTCGGCCTTTTCCGCCAAATCAGTGGCAATAGTCAAAACATTGTTAGTCATTTGCAGTAAACCGCCGCCGGTAACCATAACTTGGACCTTGTCCCCGTTTTTCACCCTCATTTCTCCCGGGATAACCTGGGCCATCAAATTAGCATGATGAGGAAGAATACCCAATTCACCATCGGAGGTAGTGACATTGACCATGTCAGCTTCACCATCAAATATTTCTTTTTCCGGAGTGACAATTTTTAAATGTAGTTGACTCATCTTTTACCTCTATGACACAATAAATAAGCATACAAATTTTATGCTTTTTAGACAAAAGTATCAAGGCTAAAAATGAATAGAGCTGAAGAAGGACAACCTCGTTCTGTCTCATTACCATCAGAGACAACGCAACTTCCCGAAGGAAGAGTTTCCAGAAGACCCCCTCAAAAAAAAATTAGCAGAAGAGCCTACGTTTACATGAGTGGTGTTATAGGGATACTGGCAACTCTCCCACTTGGCCAAGCTTTATTTAACAGTTCAGAAGCAAAACCAGTACTTCCGCCTCCAGAAACTAACCGAATAGCTTCGATTGTGTCCACTTCCAGTACTGAAGTAGGGGTCGTAAAATCTGACCAACAAATAGAATCTTCAAAAGATAAAGAATTCCCTAAGGATATCGAGAAAGTAAATAAAATTCTAGCTTTACCGCTTGATTCTCCGGAAAGAAAAAAAGCTGAACTGGAATACTTCCGGCAAGTAAAAACTTTAGAACAGATAGATTTAGCTCTCGGATCATTCTTTTACTATAAAGATAAAAATGACAACAATTGGAATCTTCGGGCCCAGCTTATAGATAAACGTTTTGAGCTGCGAATGCAAGGTGACCCAAGATTAACCCAATTGGATAAAAATACCATTGCTTGGATTGAAGAACGGGGGATCCATCCGGAAATTTTAGGGATAGCCCTTGATGCCCAACCTAAAGCCAGAAAAGTTATTGCCCATCAAATGTCGACTCCTGCAAAAAGAGAAAAATTCCGGCCTGATATCGCTTATAAAGAAAAAATTGGCGAACTTCCGTCCGGAACTTTATCAAGCACCGCCATTGATGATTTAATTATTAATGCCGGAGGGCTAGCCCGGTTAATATCCACAGAAACAGGTGTTAAATTTGAAAGAACCGGCATAAACGGCCAAAAGGTTTTGGTTTCCTATGGATTTATAAATTTAGGGATGGCACCGGCGATTACCCAAATTAATTCTAAAAACTTTCCCGACGACAAATCTGCGCTGGGAACTCTTTGCAATCGGGCCCAAGGATTCTCAGGACTTGCCTATGATCTCAAATACATTCCCGGTTCAATACCTACAAAAACGGATAGCAGCGGGGGTGCAATAATGGCCCAAATTATGCCTAAAAATATGCTAGATATTGACACTATGTTTCGGGAGGCCGGAGAACCTTTTCTCTTCACTGATGTTACCGATATGGCAGCCTCTACTCAAGTATTTTTAGCTCAAGGCCAAAAATTAGTAAAAGAATCTCATCATGATCCGGTAACAGGTAAGGATATACCGGAATTTATTT
The DNA here is from genome assembly GCA_023487645.1 of Patescibacteria group bacterium. The sequence goes on from JAMDBX010000006.1 coordinate 13,390, forward strand.
ACCGTTATGGATATTTAAAGGGTACGCGTTTCATTCCCGATAAAGACAAGCCTGGCGAAAAAAAGGATGTTATTGAAGCAATTAGGCTAGCTTCCTTAGGTAAGTGGAATGGTGACCCTCAGCAAATTAATTCTATTATCCAAGCAGCCAATGATTATTATGAAAAATTTGTAAAACCCTATCAAAAAAGAGCTGCTTAGACAACAAGGCCGGAGAAGGATACCTTAGGTTCATTATTATCAGCTTCTACCTCAAATATAGGCTTGCCTAAGGCTAAATTATGCAAAGTAGCCTGAAGCTGGTGACCTGAGGCCTCTTTAAAAGCTTCATAGGTTAGACCCGGAATCCTAGCTTTTAATTTTTCTGCTAACATTTTCATAAAATCTTCATCCCGGTCCTGGTCATAGACAAAATACATTAGCCCGTTATTGGAATTTACGGAATTTTGCCGGCCTCTCACTACCAAAACGCCTATTTCATCATGCTCATGTTCCAGGGCATTGATCCTGATATTTGCCCCTTCTTTTTGGCGTTTTTTGGCATGTTTGATCACCGCTGCAACTTTGGAAGCATCGACACCGTAGCCTGAAGCAAACTCTGGCTTGGTAGCTTTAGCTAAATGGCCGCAACCAATAGTAGCTGTTTCTTCGGTTTCATGAGCTTCATGCTCTTCGTGCTCGGCATGGGCATCTGTGTGCATAAAAAACGGCTCGCCGTCTGCGGTGACTGCATCATAAACCAAATCAAAGCATTGCTCGGGGGTCAAATCAAGTTGCAATGGTTCGTTTACTGCCAAAAGGGCTTCAACATAGCCGGCATCGCCTCCTGGCCGGGCAATCCGGCCGGTATCTTCCGTATCCAGGTCATAGCGTCCGTCAACACATTTCCGTCCCTTTTTTGCCGGGACAATATTTTTCTTAACAAAAGCCGTGGCTTTTTCTAAAGCAAGTGATGTTTGTTCTTCCATATATAGTTGGTCTTTTTTATCCCTATCCATCTAAAGGATTATACTCAAGCATAAAAGAGTTGTAAATATTAATGTTAAACAGTTTGAAGGGATTGAACAGATGTAGTATCTTCCAGTTTTTTGAGTCTTTTTTCATGACCCAGTACTTGATCTGACATTTTATCCAGACGGTTATCCAACCTATCTGTAACATTTTTTCCAGCCTTCTCATCAAGCTGAGGCAATAGTATACTTGTTATAAAATCACCAATTTCCTTAATGATTCTTTTTTCTGAAGCAATAAGCATTTGATCAAAATGTTCACCCAAGCTTTTACTGAGCTTTTCTTCTGTAGCTACAGCTCTTTGGTCGATAAGCTGACCAATCTTTTGTAAGTCATTATTATCTAGCATGACTTTAGTCTAGATTACTTCGCTTTTTCTGTCAATTCAGACAAACTGGAACAATCAATAATTTTCCAAACCAAATTTTCTATAACCATAATATCTCAAAAATTGAAAATCTTATAACTATAGGGTATAATATAAATATGAATTATTTGGAGCGAAACGAGCGAATATTACAGGAAGTTTCTCGAGAACTTCAAGATCATACCCTGAGAAGGGGAAAATATATTGGGAGCTCAAAAGGCTATACTAACTTTGTCTCTGCGGGATCTTTTTTATCACCTTTTCTAAAAAGAGAAGCTTTTACCGGAATTAAGGAGATTGGAATAAAAAACTTCACTTATTCCAGGGTGAGATGCGAACTATTAACAATTGCTGTCATCGCCGAACATTTACCTCATCTTGCACCAGAATTACCACTTTTTTATGGTCATTTTGAAACTACTTCAGGCGGAAAAGGTATTATTATGGAAGATTTCTCTCAAGGTAAAAAGCTAAAGGTAGACAGCGTTCCTGGGGGAATAACACCTCCCGAACTAAAAACTTTTTTCGAAGATGTTCCAGGTATTTTTTTTGATGATTACGGACTATGTTTTTTAGTGGACGGAAAAAGGAAGATGGGTGATTTTGATAAAATTTTAGGATTAGGCTATGATGAGCAGCTTTTAGAAGGAGTTCTAGATTATTACCCTATTGGCTTATCTTATAAAGACTACCTTACTTATTTACAAAGGATTAAAATAAATCTTGACTATAATTTATAAATTATGACAATAGAATTTTATCCTAAAGGACTAGAACAAGAATTAACTCTTCAAAGAGCACGCACAAGACTAAGCCGAAGGGAGGGCTATGCTTTTGTCAAAGAAGAAGGAAAAGTTATCTGGTTCCACGAAGGAACGGTGTTAGAGGTAAGCGGAGCCGCCCGACAGTATTCCCAAGAAAATCCTAACCTTAAAGTAGTAGTTGTAGAAAATGGGGGCTGTGAAGGAGTTATTTCCTACCTTCAAGAAACACAAAGTCTAACTTAGCTATTTGGAAGCAAACGAGAAATATTTTTGTAGGACTTACTATTGCTTAAGCAGCTTTGAGTTCGTCAATTGAACCGATCATGTAAAAAGCCTGTTCGGGGATATCATCATGTTTGCCTTCCAAAATTTCCTTAAATCCACGGACAGTTTCTTTAATGGAAACATATTTTCCAGGCCTGCCGGTAAAAGTTTCACCCACAAAGAAGGGTTGGGTCAAAAACCTTTGGATTTTTCTAGCCCGGGTCACAGTTAATTTGTCTTCGTTGGAAAGCTCTTCCATACCTAAAATAGCAATAATATCCTGTAACTCTTTATACCTTTGTAAAACTTTCTGGACAGCAATAGCTACCTCATAATGTTCCTTGCCCACAATCTCCGGCGCTAATGCCCGAGAACTGGAACCCAAGGGATCAACGGCAGGATAGAGGCCTTGCTCAGTAAGAGCCCGTTCCAAAGCAATAGTAGAATCCAAGTGGGCAAAGGTAGTTGCTGGAGCCGGATCAGTGTAATCATCCGCAGGGACATAAACAGCCTGGACTGAAGTAACTGAACCTTTTTTAGTAGAGGTAATTCTTTCTTGTAATGCCCCCATTTCCGTAGCCAAAGTTGGCTGGTAACCGACAGCAGAAGGGATTCGTCCTAAAAGGGCTGAAACCTCGGAACCGGCTTGGGAAAAACGGAAAATATTATCAATAAATAAAAGCACGTCCTTGCCCTGCTCATCACGAAAATATTCCGCCATGGTCAGTCCGGCCAAGGCTACCCGTAGACGGGCCCCAGGTGGTTCATTCATCTGGCCAAAAACCATGGCTGTTTTGTTGATGACTCCAGAATCCATCATTTCATGATAAAGGTCATTTCCTTCACGGGTTCGCTCACCGACACCGGTAAAGACCGAATAACCTCCGTGCTCGGCAGCGATATTACGGATCAGCTCTTGGATTAAAACCGTTTTACCTACACCGGCTCCGCCAAAAAGCCCAACTTTTCCACCTTTAACAAAAGGAGCGATAAGATCGATGACTTTAATTCCGGTTTCAAAAATTTCCGAAGAGGTATTTTGCTCGGCAAAAGAGGGAGCAGGGCGGTGGATAGGCAAAGTTTTCTTTGACTCAACCGGTTCCTTTCCATCAACATTATCCCCTAAGACATTGAATAACCTGCCTAAAACCTCATCACCAACAGGAACGGAGATTGGAGAACCGGTGTCGACAGCAGTCATACCCCGTCGTAAACCGTCAGTGGGGGACATAGCTACACAACGTACCATACCTTCTCCTAAATGTTGTTGGACCTCTAAAACTATTTTAGATTTATCCGCGCCACCAACCTCAATGGCGTTGTACAAATCAGGTGTTTCTTCAGCTTTAAACTGCAAGTCTACAACTGGACCGATAATTTGAGCGATAGTACCTCTATTTACTCCGTTTGTTGCCATTTTTTATATTCCTTTCTTATTCCAACGCTGCTGCTGCCGATGTAATTTCCAAAAGTTCGGTGGTAATAGCACTTTGACGCAACTGATTATACGTAAGTTGTAAGTCAGAGACAAGGTCCTTAGCATTGTCCGTCGCGTTTTGCATAGCAATCATCCGGGCAGAATGTTCAGAAGCTTTAGTTTCCAAAAGTGCTTGATAAATTTGAGTATCGATAAAATGGGTCAGGGCAAAATCTAAAACCTGGTCGGGGTTGGGCTCAAAAAGAAATTCACCACTTTGGACTACTTCACTTTTTGCTTCTTCTACAGCTTGATTAAAGGCTCCGGGATCAATCGGTAAAATTTTAATCAGCCTTGCCTCTTGGCGCAAAGTAGAAATAAAATGAGGATATAAAAGATAAGCTTCACCAATTTCAGCCTTGGAAAACGCTTCTAAAAGTAATTTTCTGATTCTGGTTGCTTGGGTAAAATTAACACGTTCCTGGTTTTCAAAGTCAGCTTCCAGGTTTTTGCCTGTCCTGACCAAAAAATCCCTGCCTTTTTTGCCTAAGGTATAAAAGATGGTATCTTTATTAAAATTTTCCGAAGTTTGCAAAAAACGAAAAATATTAGTATTTAAGGCTCCACAAAGCCCCTTATCGGTTGAAATAACTACAACCCCGCTCTTAGCAACTCCGTTGGAGTTAAGTAAAGGATGAGTTTCAGGATGGATATTCCCCGAAACCATGGCCAAAACATTAAAAAGGGTTTGGGTGTAAGGCCGGGCGCTAAGTGCCTGGTTCTGGGCTTTTCTCATCTTAGTGGCCGACACCATTTGCATAGCCTTGGTAATTTGGCTGGTATTTTTAACTGATTTAATTCTTCTTCTTAAATCCCTAGTACTTGGCATAGATTAAATTCTTATCTTGATCCTTTCTTTTTCTTAGAAACTTTTTCTTTAACATCCTCAACCTCTTCCTCAACAACTACATTGCCAGTAAAATTACCCACTACTTTTTCAGTTACCCTTTCCAACTTAGCCTTCAGCTCCTCATTAATCTCACGTTTCTCAATAATTTCGTCAAGCAGCTTTTTCTCGTTTAGCCGAAGATGGTTGAGAAATTTTTCCTCAAATTCCTTGACCTGTTCTATGGGCAGTTCATCCAAATAACCCTGGGTCACGGCCCAAATAATAGCAACCTGTTCCTCCACAGGAACAGGATTATAGGGCGGCTGCTTTAACACTTCAGTAATCCTACGGCCCCGTTCAATTTGGGCTTTGGTTGCCGGATCTAAATCAGAAGAAAACTGGGCAAAGGCCGCAAGCTCCCTAAATTGGGCTAAATCCAGTTTTAACTTTCCGGCTACAGCCTTCATGGCTTTCATTTGGGCTGAACCACCAACCCGGGAAACCGATAGACCAACATTTAAAGCCGGCCGGACACCTGAATAGAAAAGATCGGATTCTAAGTAGATTTGACCGTCAGTAATGGAAATTACGTTTGTAGGAATGTAGGCGGAAACATCACCAGCCTGGGTTTCAATAATTGGCAAAGCTGTCAGGGAACCTCCACCAAAATCTTCATTCATCCGGGCTGCCCGCTCTAAAAGCCGCGAGTGCAGGTAAAAAACATCACCCGGGTAGGCCTCTCTCCCGGAAGGCCGCCGCAACAGTAAGGAAACCTGCCGGTAAGCCCAGGCATGTTTGGATAAATCATCATAAATAATCAAAGCGTCTTTGCCTTGATCCATAAAATATTCACCCATGGCACAACCGGAATAGGGGGCCAGGTACTGCATCGGCGCCGGATCAGCAGCGGAGGCTACCACCACAATAGTATGTTCCATTGATCCGTGTTCTTCCAACTGGGCGACCAACTGGGCGATTTTAGACTGTTTTTGGCCGATGGCCACATAAATGCACACCACCTGCCTGCCGGCAGGCAGACATCCTTGATTAATAATAGTATCTATGGCAATGGTGGTTTTCCCGGTATTGCGGTCACCAATAATCAACTCCCGCTGACCCCGACCAATGGGGATTAAGGCATCAATGGCTTTAATTCCGGTCTGAAGTGGCACAGTGACGGATTTGCGACTAATCACACCTGAAGCAACCTTCTCTACAGGATAGGAAGTTTTGGTTTTGATCGGGCCTTTGCCGTCAATCGGATTACCCAAGGCATCAACAACCCGTCCTACCATCTCTTCACCTACGGGAACCTGGAGCAACTTGCCGGTAGTTTTAACTTCATCACCCTCTTTAATTTTAGTAAAATCACCCAAAACAATGGCTCCAACACTATATTGTTCAAGGTTTAAGGCCAAACCAAAAACCCCGTTGCCAAAATCAACCAGCTCGGACATTTGAACATTGGAAAGTCCTTCAATCTTCGCAATACCGTCTCCAACCTCAACCACAGTCCCGACATTTTCTCTGACTGCCGAGGTCTTTAATTCTTTAATTTGGTTTTCTATTTGTGTAATTATATTGTCCATATTTTTTTAACTCTCAATTACCTCCCGCAATTGTAACATCTTACGGTCAACTGAATCATCAAAAACAACATCCCCAATTTTAACTCTCGTCCCCCCAAGAAGGGAATCGTTAAGTAGTGTTTTTACCTGCAGGACGCGGTATTGTGATCTCATTTTCTCAACAATTTCCTTAATTTGGCCTTGGGATAAAGAAGTAGCCGTCTCGATTTCCAAAGTGCCTTTTTTAATTTCACGCTTTATTCCTTCCATATAGCGGTTTAAAGCCTCAATTGCCTCTGATAAAGGCAATATCTGTAAAGATTTAGTAGACTTTTTAACATTGTCCTCAATCAGCTCCCCCCGGCCGTCAAAGCTTATCTTCACAAGTTTATCAATGGTCTTGACTAATTTTTTATCTATTTTCATGACAACTCTTTAAGAGATTTCTCCACCATCTCTTTATGATCCTTTTCTGTTATTACCTTACCCGTCACCTTTTGCAAACTCGCCACCACCAAACCGGCGATCTCCATCCTAATTTCCTGGTGTAATTTTTCCCTCTCTAATTTTAACGATTCCTTTGATTGCTCAACTAATTTTTCAATATCTTTACCAGCCTTTTGGTGAGCCTGGGTAATAATTTTATCTGCCGTCTGTGTTGCTTCCTGTAAAATAACTTCGGCATCCTTGGCAGCTTTCCTTAAGGCTTCCTCGCGTTCCTGGGAAATTTGGCCAAGTTTTTTCTCAATCTCATCAGCATTCTTTAAACTGTCGGCAATTTTTTGCTTACGTTCATCCAAAACCTTCAGTATCGGTTTATACAAAAACTTTTTTAAAATAAAAAGCAGTAACAGAAAATTTACGCCCTGCGCAATTAAAAGAACTGGTTTTATCCCAAATTGATTTAAAATTTCCATAATTTAATTGGCACAAACGTGTCATTCTGAGGTGCAGCCAAAGAATCCATTAATTTATTTGAGATCCCTGTCTGCCGGCAGGCAGGACTTCGCTAGCACTCAGGATGACACTTCGTGTCACTTTGTGAATGCAATAACTAATGCATAAATTGCAATAGCTTCTGCAAAAGCCATTCCTAACAACATCGGAGGCAAGACTTTACTTGAAGCATCGGGATTTCTTCCGATAGCTTCCATCGCTTTCATACCAATAAGACCAATTCCAATAGCTGGTCCTAAGGCACCTGCACCGATGGCAATGGCTGAGGCAATACCTTCAGGCATATATTCTCCTTTCTATATTAATCTGTTTTTTATTTGCAACTTTAATGTTCATGTTTTTCACTTAAAATAGCCATAAAAGTAAGCGTCAGCATCATAAATACCGCCGCTTGGACAAACCCTACTATAATTTCTAAAAAGTAAAAAGGCAAGGGAGCGACAAAAGCAAAAATTCCGGCAATTGTAGCCAGAACTATTTCCCCAGCAAATATATTACCAAATAACCGGAACGAAAGCGAGACTACTTTAGTAACCTCTCCCACCAACTCCAAAATACCTACAAAAAGGAAAATCGGGTTTAAACTGAACCATTTTTTCAGATAATTGGCAATTCCCAAATATTTTAGGGCAAAAAAATGGGTCACTATTGCTGAAACCAGGGCTAGGGCTAAGGTTGTATTTAAATCAGCATTAATCGAACGTAGCAAGGGAACAAAAGTTTCCTTACCGTTATGCACCTCGTTAAATCCAATAGTCCCAAAACCGGGAAGTAAACCTAACCAGTTGGCAGTAATAATAAAGAGAAAAAAAGTCATAACAAAAGGAAAAAAGGCCTTAGCCCGGGAATGGGCAATCTCCTCACTCATCCCAAAAACCGTTTCAATAGCTATTTCAAAAAAATTTTGCAAACCGGAAGGGACCAAGGTAACATTTCTTGAAGTGAGGATTGCCAAAACACTCAAAATAATAGTAGCTCCCAAAGTAACCAATAAAGTATTAGTGATCGGAAAAGCCCCGATATGTGCAATAGTTTCTGCTGCAAGTGTAATTTCCATTTTTTAAAATTTTTACCCCAACGATAAATTTTACCCGAAGGAGGCTAAAAGAGTCAAGGAGCGTCAAAAGTTCAAACTCCACGGTTGACGTTTCCGATAATTTTCACTTAAGATAAAGGGGCACGAAGGGAGGTGAATTACATGGACGATAATCAAACTACTCAGCCAACTCCGGTTGCTGATCCAACTGCAGTTGATCCGAACGCACCGGTTATGCCGGCAGCAGAGCCAACAACTGAAGTTCCGGCCTTTAATCCTGAGCCAATGGCTACAGGTGAAACTCCGGCAGTACCAACTGCAGAAGTGCCAGGAGACAACCAAGTACCAGTTGCCGAGACAACAGAAGCAGGAGAAGAAAATGCTGCCCAATAAAAACCCTGCACACAAAAAAACTGCTCGGCCTCAAACGAGAACCGAGCAGTTTTGAGAAAAACAACTTTTTCTACGAAGTTACGGTTTCCAACCTTCGTAGGCAAAATAATTTTGATAGTTTCCAACACAAGCATAAGGGGTATCCGCCCGAAGGTTTGATGCGTGCTCCGGAGAATTAATCCACATATTAACCACATCCTTAAAATTTGATGTCATAGCAATATTTTCCGTAATATAACTGTAACTTGGATAAGGTAAAGTTTTACTGTTAATCCGGCTGGTAAAGCCGTCATGGCTAAAATTGGTGGAAATCTCATGGGCTCTAGCATCGGCAAAATTACAAGTATAGGAATCGGTTTTAACCGGGCTTAAACCCTGAGAGCTACGGTAATTATTGATTTGCTGCATCAGATAATCCCTCATTGAAAGGTTGGGCTGGGGAGTCGAAGTCGGGACTGATTGAGTTGGAGTTGGGGTAACAGGTGTTAAGGTTGAAGTGGAAGTTGGGGTCGGTTGAGGAGGGGTGAAAGTCGGCTTAATGATAGGTTGGAAAAAAACAACCGGAGGAGGCGGGAGAGCAGGCATCAATTTAAAAGCATTCCACGGAAAGAAAAAAGTTGTAAACAGGGCAGCAAGTCCGAGCATGGAAAACAAATTTAAATGAGAACTGCAAATTTGTCAAACAAAAATCCGAGGCTAAATTTACCCAAAATTATCCTATTTGTTCATCAAAATTTTCCAGGATAACAGTTATTGGTAGCCTTTGGCCTGGAGATTAAAAAGGGAAGCATACTGGCCGTCAAGTTTCATCAACTGGTGGTGATCACCTGATTCAACAATTTTGCCGTTATCAATGACATAAATTTTATCGGCGTTGCGGACAGTTGAAAAACGATGGGAAATAATGATCACTGTTTTATCTTTGGATAATTTTTCCACCCGGCTAAAAATTTCCGATTCCGCCTTGGCATCAATCGAGGCAGTTGGCTCATCTAAAACCAAGACTGGAGCATTTCTAAAAAAGGCTCTGGACAAAGCAATTTTCTGCCACTGCCCACCGGAAAGCTCAATTCCCTCATCAAAAGTTTTCCCCAACATCTGATCATAGCCTTTATCCAATTCTTGGATCATGGGATGTGCCCCGGCAGAGGTAGCTGCTTTGATAACCTGATCCAGATCACTTTTTTCATGTACTCTCCCAAACTCGATGTTCTCCCGGACTGTGTGATCATATTTATTAAAGTCCTGAAATAAAACTCCTAAATGCCTATACCATTCATCCAAATCCAAATCTTTTATATTGACCCCATTGATTAATATTTCTCCTTTTTCAGTGTCATAAAACCTGGCCAAAAGCTTTATAATTGTGGATTTTCCTGCTCCATTTTCTCCTACAAAAGCCACTTTATCTCCTGGGTTTAAGCTCAAAGAAAAATCCTTCAAAATATAATGATCACTTTCCGGATATCTAAAATCCACATCTCTAAACTCAATGCTGGGAGCTTTTTGCAAATCAACTTTTACGGGATCTTCTGCAGTTTTGACAATAGATTGCAGTTCTAAAACTTCAAAGATAGATTTAACATATAAACTGTCTTCAAAAACACCACTCACATTCCTAAAAACTCCACCCAAACCATTTTGGAAATTATTAACTACTCCGGTGTAGAAGTTAATATCACCGATAGTCACTCTTTTAGCTAAAGCTTGTAAAATGACATAAATTTCTACCCCCACAAACACTCCTGTGGATAAACCGTTAAAAATCAAATTTAGAAAATAATTGCGCTTGGCAATCCCTACGTTATCTTTATAAAACTTGTTTTGAATCTCTTTTATCTCACCAATAAATCTTTTTGCCAAACCAAACATCCTAACCTCTTTTACCTCTCGTGGCCCTTGTAAAACATGCTCCAAATAACCATATCTTTTACGCAGAGGGGAATTTTGGGACCAAATACCCCAGGAAAGCTTAGAAAGTTGTGTCCTGTTAATAAACTCGGGAATAGCTACTAAAGAAACAAGAATGACTAAAAACCAGTTCAGTTTGGCGATAGCTCCAAAAGCAATGGTTACTTGAATAATACTTTGCAGTCCGTAGAATAAATGGTCAATTAGTTGCTGAGGACGGAAATTGTAACTTTCCCGAGCTTTGTCCAGTAGATCCCTAAATTTGCTGTTTTCATAATATTGGATATCCAAAGTGGAGATTTTAGTTAAAATTAATTGGCTGATAATATTAGGGACTTTAGACCAAAGCACTCTGCCTATAAAATCCTGGGTTCTGAAAGATACTTCCTGCAAAAAATATGTGGCAACTCGTAGAGCAAATAGGGGATAGAACTGTGAAATATCAAAATTTCCATTTTTAATAGCAGTAACAACTAGATCTATGACTAATTTATAAATATAAATATTAATAAAGGGAATAAAAGCAGGAATAGTAGTGGACGCAGCAGTCCCTAAAAAAAGCCAACGGTCTATTTTCCAAATCAGCTTTAAAAGTTGCCAGGAAGTATGTGCTGTCTCTCTAATTTGGCTAATTTTTTGAACAGGTAATTTATTGCGAATCATCTTGTTAATCCTAGCACAAATATAGCCTGAAAAAAATTAAAAAAACAGTCTATAATTTACTTCTTCTCTAGGATATAATGATACAGAAAGAAAAGTTATGAGCAATGAAGAAAAATTTAATTTAATAACCAGAAATTCGGAAGAGGTTTTAACCCCAGAAGAACTTAAAGCCTTAATTGAATCAGGAACACCTCTTCGCCACTATATTGGTTTTGAGATCTCCGGCAAAGTCCATTTAGGACAGGGGTTGGCAGTAATGCAGAAAGTTAAAGAAATTCATAATGCCGGAGCAGAGACAATCATCTGGTTAGCTGATTGGCATGGATGGATTAACAATAAACTGGATGGCACTTTAGAAACTGCTCAAAGAATGGCTAGAGAGTATTTTGCCGAGGCTATGAAAGCTGCTTACCTTTGCGTTGGAGGTAATCCGAATGATTTAGTATTTAAGCAGGGAAGTGAACTTTATAGTGAGCATCCCGAATACTGGGCTAAAACTATTAATATAGCTAAAGCTACAACAATTTCACGCATGATGCGCTCCACCGATATTATGGGAAGGATGGCGGGAGAATCTTCTAACACGGCGACTCTTTTTTATCCGGCGATGCAAGCTGCTGATATTTTCCAACTGGGAGTAAATCTTGCCCACGCAGGAACTGATCAAAGAAATGTCCATATAGTTGCAAGAAATGCTGCCAAGGATCTAGGGCTTAAAAAACCTGTGGCCATCCATCATCATCTCATTATGGGATTAAAACCTTTAGGAGACACAGACAACCAGGATCTTAAAAAAGGATTGTCTTATCAAGAAAAAGCTGACCTTATTACAGCTTTGAAAATGAGTAAATCCAAACCACATACTGCTGTTTTTATTACTGATTCTCCCGAAGATATCCGCCGAAAAGTTAATAATGCTTATGCCCCAGAGGGAGAAGTGGAGTTTAATCCTATCCTAGATTGGACTAAACATCTGATATTTTATGAACCTAATACAACTTTTACCATCAAACGTGATGAAAAGTGGGGAGGGGATTTACATTACACTTCCTATGAGCAATTGGAAAAAGATTATGCTAGTAAAAATTTACATCCCCAGGATTTGAAAATGGCTGTATCCGAATGGTTAATTGCCAAACTCGAACCTGCTAGGACCTATTTTGAAGACCCCAAAAGAAAAACAGCCTTGGAAGAGATTGAAAAATTAACTGCCAAATAATCTTCTTGGCTGGTTGCAAGCCCTTAGTAATTTCCAAGTTTCCCAACCAACAAAAGTGCCCAAAGCAACCCCAGCTATAGTTGCCGCTCCAAAATTTAAAATGTCAGGGAATGGATTGCTGGTATTAACGACAGAGGTAAATAAATACTCGTTTCCAAGTATTCCGCCAACTAGAGCCGAAGTTCCTAAAGTGATAGCTATGCTCAAGTGTTCCAAACGTCTCATCCCGGCCTCGGCACGGATTAATGCCTCCCTTACCGGTGAAAACCTCTCTGAACCACGGTTTTCTCTATATTTACCGACAAAACCATAAAATCCTTCTTTACGTTCACTCATGCCCCATAGTATATCACAAAGACCTAAAATTGTCACTTTGGGGACATGGTATAATAAATTTAATGGATAATATTTCCAAAAAATACCGCTGGTTGTGGATTATCATCACCGCTCTGGGCACCATCTCCATCATCCTTTTTTCGCTGCTTCCGCTTTTCTACAGTAAATGAATTTTATTTCTACCTTACTAGAAGTTTTAATAGCCCACCAAATACAATATTAATTCCTAAAGGTACAAGGAGTAATAAATCAATTTTTTGGACTGCATCTATAAATTTAGGATCATCAACTATCCCCAAATAAGCCAACAAAGATAAATTGTGGGTAAAATAGAGAGCCCAAAGAGTCAAAAGAAGTATTACAAAAACTGCAACAAAAAAGGCCAGGGCTCCTTCTAAATCCTTTTGGCTGGAAAACATAGTATTGGCAATTTCAAATATTCCATATAAAAACAGCACAACTGGCCAAAAAGAGAAGCCGGACATTAAGGGCTCTTTGATTAATAAAAATATTCCTATTATTGTCATAAGTCCTACAATTACCGGAGCCATACCAACTACAACCCTTCTTAAAATATCAGTGCGCCCAATCTCTACACTTCCCAGCCTGATCCCTGTCTCAGTAATTTTTGGCAAAACATCGATATCCCCAACCGGAACAAACAGTGTGCCCGCTGCCAAAAAATGCGCCAATTCATGGATAATTGTTCCCGGCAAAAAAAGTACTGCTAAAAAAACTGCCGCAACTTTTTGGCTTTTGCTAATTTTATAGAAAAAATTTGCCAGTGATGAAGTTAAAAAACGAGATAAAAAGAAAAGGATAAACAGCTCGGCTATAAGCAAAACCAAAAAAATCATGAGGCTTTATTCTGATACTACCGGGCTTTCAATGACACCTAAATAAACTCCTCTAAATTCTAAAAGAGTATTAGTTAAAAAACCCGGGAAGTCATCAATATGTCCAGTGATAAACTGTTGAATTTCTTCTTGGGATTTTTGATTTTTAAGCATCTCTTCAAAGGTGGCTACATCTTGATCGGAAAGTTTGGCAATAATCCGAGCTGAGACAAAATCATCAATCCTGTTTAAAAGATCATTTTTAATCTCTTCTTTGACCTCAGGGGTAAGATCAGGAAAGCCTTTTTCCTCAATCAGTTTTTCAACATAACCTACAACCGAAGGATTAACACCAACTCCCAAAGGTGTATTTTGCTGATCCATAATCAAATCATAGATCTAGTCTAAGTTGTTGTCAAATAGCAATAGAAATCCTATAATCATAAAATCAAGACTTGATTCTTCCTTGATTTAGACTTAATAATATTATTAAGGAAGAAAAGTGAACGAAGGTGTAGCTGAAGACATGTCTACAGTAGAGCAATTGGTGGCAGAAAAGTTACCACCTGTCCAGGAACAGCAAACACAAATTGCTGCTCCTTACTATGCCAACGAGAGAGGCACTATCACCGTTGAGAAATTCCGCAGCAAATATCAGCAACAAGTAAAATTAGCGCAAGAGCTGGTAAATCTGGCCAAAAGCGCTTCGCCTCAAAACCCCGACGAGAGCGACCTTGATTACGAAATGAAAATCATAAAAGAGGTTGAAGATAGGTTGCGCCATCCAGGCAAATACGACCAGCTAACTTCCCAAGGAAACAGAGATCAACTTTATTTAGCCATTGCCAACAACCCAGCTGTAGCAAGATTGCGACCGGATCTAGTTTTAATGGCAGTAGAATCACAAAAGGCCCAGTATTTAGAAGATTTAAATAAGCAAAACCGAATTAATTCCCAAAATGAGCTTGAGTCAATGTTTCGGCGCGATGTCAAAACTGAAATCAGTCACGCAGGAGAACCGTCTTATATAGAAGGACAATATGATCATTATTTTGATGAAGGAGGAAAAGACAAAAGATTGCCTCAAAGAGACCTTTATGCTTTTACCCTGATAGGAGATCGACTTTTGGACACAATCAACCCTGCCACAGCAAATCAATCTCAGTCAACAACCTTTCGGGAGCAAATGCGTCAACTAGAGCAGCTTGTAAATTCTCCAACTAGCCATGCTAAACAAAAAGAACAGGCTACTCAAGAACTCGTCAGGACAAGAAATGAATTTTACACACTGGCGCTTGAAGCAATGAAAACTTTGGACCGTCCAAGTTATATCCCACCTAACCCTGAACGCCGATCTGATCACCAAAAATCATTGGTGCATATGTATCAAATTTTAAGGGAAGTCAAAACCGCAAAAATAGAAGATCTTTTAAACAGCTACCAGGGAGGATCAAGAAGCCACTTAAGCAACGCTCATAAAGAACAGATGCGTCAGCTGCTTTCCAACCCTCGCGAAAACGAATCTAATCCCCAAGTTGATCCCCATCTATTAGAACATGCTCTTTTAGGGGCAGACCTGATGGAAAGAAGGATTTCTTATGGATTAAGTGAACATCAAGTACCCAAACGGCTTCATTATAAAAGGTATGTCACAACCGATGGGGATGGAAGAGATGGCGGAAACGGAAAACAGCCAGAGACAATAGAGCCACCGGCACCCCAGCATCAACCAGACCTCCCCCCAGTCCAACCAGAACCAGAACCAGATACTCCAACACTTCCCGAAGAGATTAGATTTGGCATTGCCTCAGCCAAACAAAGAATTGAACATACGCAGGGAAACAAAAAAGTAGAAGAAATGGAAGTTTTAGAGGAGAGGTCCAGGGAAATAGCCAGATTGCAAATGACCGAAGACCGGACCAAGTGGGAAGGTCGCTTGTCATTTGTCCGTCAATTTCTTCCCCGCTTCTGGAAATTCAGCTTTGGTGAAATCTCTACATACAATAAAGAAAAGAGTCATGCCCAACGGCTTTTGGCAGAATCCGGTATTCAAATGACTACCTTGCCTCACAGTTTTCTTCAAGAAGTCGACCAATTAGCTCGGCAAAATATCAGACAGCAGCGAGGCAGTATTTTTGGAAGAATTGCCGGCGGAACTCGGGATTTATTTCATGAGCTCACCTTCCGGGAAAAGGATCTGCATCGGGAAAGAGTTCAAATTATCAGACAACTTCGGGAGGTTGTTAACAATCCAACTCGCGAAGACCTAAAAACCTTTGCCGACAGTAATCCGCAGCTGGTACAAAGGTTTACTGAAATTGTTACCGGAGACTACCACGCTTCAGAACAGTTAGCTAAAAGGGTTAGCAGCGAATTTGGAGATGAGGTTATTCATCATGTTGTCGGCGAGGCCCGAACTCAGCAATCAATAGAGCTGTCTCCTGAAGTTAGTAATTTCTTTAAAGAATATGTCTTAACCCCGCTTGTGGCCGAAGGAATCAACGGCCCAATCAGCCCCCAGCTCCTGACCCAAGTTAGAGGAAAAATAAAAGAGTTTTTCTTTGATCCTAAGTTTATTAGGTGGTACGACCAACAACCAGCGGCTGTTCGCGATCATTTAAAACTATCCTTAAGTTACGGAACCAATCTTATTCCTTATATTCAAGAAACACTTTTGCCTCAATTGAGACAATCAGCTGAGCATTTGCGGGCCGACAATAACCTACAAAATTACATTGATAATTTGGTTTTAAAGGTTGACGTCGGGACACTGGAATCCGGACAAAAGGGAGTAATTAATGAAGGATTCCTCGAGCGGGCCGGCAGCAGGACAATTACCAACCAAAGAGTCCATCAATTGTATGAGGAGCTTCGCCACAGGCATCAGGCTCCAACCCTCGTGCCGGATACATATTTAGAGGCATCCGTTCAGCGAGCTGACCTGATAGGTGATATTGCCCGGCTCGGAACTAATCAAGTACTGTGGGGCATTGGAGCAGGACTTGGCCTCTACGCAACCAAAGCTACCCTAGGGATGGGAGGACGTTTAGTTGTACCAGTTGTTGGAGGATCTATAGTCTCCGGAATTTTCCGGGCCGCTCAAGAAGGAAGAGTCTTTAATCGGGAACATGAAGAACACGAAGTCGAAGAAGAGTTGAACTACCAGTTTTCCCCTGATGCCCGAAGAAGAGCTGAAATGGCAAGGCTTTCCTATCAAAAAAGAGAGATGCAAACCGGCCTTACTGATCCGATGGAGCAAATAATTAGTGAAATTCAAGCAGGTACAGCCGGAAGAGATCGTTTAATACGACTGGCCGGATTAGTTGCAGATACTCAGGCGCGCTTCCATATTATGGATACAATAGGTTATGGATTATTAAAAGCTACTCAACACCAAGCCTACCAGGATGAAAAAACCCAACTAGAGTTTGCCCGGGCCCGGGCAATGAAAGAGCTGAGGAACTACTATGACCATAACCAGGCAGAAGCCGACGCCCTTCAACAACAATTTCAGATAGAAAATATAGCCCCTGGACGAAACGTCATTGATCATCTAGTTGAAGAGTTGACAGTAGCACAAATGCGCCATCTGCAAACAGGAAATATTCTAGATCCCCGATACGATACAGCTTTAAGCCTTTTAAGTATCCAGGAACGACAATCTATTGAAGCCCGAAGCAGTGCCCAAACAAGGGCGCGAAGACGCCGCATGACTGGAGCTTTTGCTTCAACAGCTGTATTTGGAGCACTTTATGCCGGAACAAATATCGGTATCAACGAATTAACTCACCATGCCGCCTCAGGAGATATTGGCTGGTTAAAAGGAAGTCTAGAAAGAATAGGCCTGTTACATCGGGCAGACGCTTCCGGTTCACCGGTAGAAATTACCTCCCAATTACGAGTGGGAGTCCCAAATGGATACTCTGTAGAACATGTATCACCATCTGATCACTTAATTACCATTAAAGCACCTGACGGTTCCACTTATCAGTTACCTTTCCATGAGGATCAGGCAACCGGTGGACATATCGTTGTCGGAGATCATTTGCCGAAGAATTTTGAAACAGATGAACAGTCCGCAGGAACTCTACACCTCAAAGAATTTACAGGTTTTACCCCTGAAGACTCATTGAACAAAGATCACACTCAAATCCTCACTGTTGAAGGCACCAAGTTCGGCTTAAATCTACCCTATGGATACAGTGCCATCCAATCTCCTTCAGGGAATGAAGTAATTATCAATGACGGATCCAAAGATCATATTTTTACATTAACTAAAGCGACTTCCGGCAAAATCAATTTTATTCAAAAAGACCCGTATGAGTCTATAATTCCTCACCTTGATCAAACCCCTGCTTCAAATCATGTGCCTCAATTCTCTTCCCCGGAACAAAAACTTTCTTTTGAGGTAAACCAACTCGTCCAATCTCCAGATGCTCTAGGAAAGGATGGTATGGTCAAAGTTAATGCGCCTTTACAAGACCCAATGTTCCACACGTTATGGAAAGGAAACAATGCTGGCCACGAGCTAGAAATGCAGTGGGGTAACGGAGCTATTAAATTTTCCGGAGTTATCGACAAACATGCAATCAACCCTCATATTGCTGGGCTTCCTGCCGAACACGACCGGATGTTAGAAAGACTAATCGACGCAACACCGGACAAAAAGATTACTCCTGATAAACTTAGTGTGATCATGGAGTTGAGAACAGGCGAACGGATCTATACTCCTTTAAAACTTATCAATGGAGAATACCAAGTGCTCTTACCAGAACAATTTCAGGTTAATGGAGAACCTGACCCTCGGGTCTTTAAATGGATCGGTATCGCAGTCCTCCAAAATGATAAAACAGGTCAGGTTATCGATGCTTCTTCTTGGTTTGATGCCGGTCATCAACCACTACCTGATGTCCGGGAACACATGTTAACATCATTAACATTAAACGGTCATCAACTACCAACTCCACCATCTGTAGTCACCCCAACTGAACCAGCAATCCACTTTGGTGTCCATCAACCAATCTTTGCTGATAGAAACCTTCCCATCAACCAGGTTAATTTCTCTGTTTGGGAAAGCCGAAAGACTAATTTTGGCTTTCCGCCATTACTTATCCCGAGAGGGCCTCTAGAGGCTCCTGAAAACAGAAGACAACATACCCAGGAGGGTGAAATAACTAATCAAACTCCGGATGAAGCTCATAACCAAACCGAATTAAATGGAGAAGGGCCATTAACAGAAACTGAACAACCGATAGCCGACCTTTTACAAAGAAGGGAACAGATCATTAATGAATTCGGGAGAGCTGATCGAGAAGTAGGGGAAATTATAAGACAGGGTACAAGAGCTGGAGCACAGGAACAAGAAGCTATCGCTAAGGTAGAAACCCGCAACCAACTAGCAGCACAGCTAAAGATACTAACTTCAGAAATTAACCGGATTACCCAAGAGCAACGACTTCAAGCAGAATACCCGTGGGATCTGGAGGAAAGATTTGATGTTATCGCATTCCCAAGCGTCAGGCGTAACCATCCCGGTTTTATTTCCAACCCGCCCACTTCTGCCTGGCAAATTAACCCGCAAGAACTAGATCGGGCCATTAATGAAATACCTTTAGTTACTGAGCCATTTTTTGTAGTTCGTAACGGGCTTGTATCTGCTAATCCCCGGGTCATTCCCTGGACAGAGTTCGCTAGTCATCCAAGGTTTGTTGCAGCTGAAGTTTCCACAAACGGCGATTCCGGGCTTTTAGCCCTTTGCAGTGTTCTGGCAGAAAACCCCCAGAAACAGGCGAGTTTATACCGGACAATGTCAGGAATTATTCTTACAATGCATGAACAAAAACCGGAGGTCCTCAGGGAATGGTTGCGGCAACAAACTATTAAACCCGAAACACAATATACTCGGGAAATAGATAGTCCGCTAGAAATCTTTACCGATCACGACCATATAATAGTAAATGGCCAAAGAGGAGGGTTACGGCCTAAAGACGAAAGGCTACTTGATTACGACGGTGAGGGCAGACCTGATCTGGATAAAACCAATTTACTATGGAGAGATAGGTTAGAAGAACTACGCCATGCTTTAAGAACAAATAGTTTAGAGGGTCACCACCTGCGTTGGATCGAATTCCTTTCCCACAGTGCTGATGTAGCTAAATTATTAGAATTTATTAAAGAGCATCAAATAGCTCCAGCATCCCAAGCTCAAACACCACAACCCCAAACATTTACGCCTTCCACAACTGGACCGGCAGGTGCAACGAACGGACAGCAGGACCTAGGAGGGCGCCCCTCAATCCAGAGACAAGCCAATCAACCAGTTGATTCTCTGCCTGCCCAAAACGAGACAATTAATAATGATGAGATCATAAATATCTATACTGGAATATTACAAAGGGAAAGAGGTATGTCAGCCGAGGAGGCAAGAAAGCTTGCGGAAGCAGCATCTTACGCCCATGGAGCTATTGCACAATTAGCTGAAGAAATTCTCCAGCAGAATCCTGGCATGAGCAAACAGGAAGCAATTAAGGAAGCAATTGAACGCTTAAAACATTTAGGCACAAACAATAATTAATAAATCTACTATACTAGAATAGTGGCAGAACATTTAGATTCAAGAGACCAAGATGTTATCAAAAGGTTAGTGCAAGACCCTGACCTGGACCTCATTATAAAAGGCGCTAAGCGTTATTGGGAAATACAGCAGATGGAAGCCACCTCTCCGGCCACAGGACCATCGACCCAACCACCAGAACCTGCTACAAAATCAAAATTCACCCGCAGGCAGTTCCTCCGGGGAGCTGGGGCAATAGCACTTACTGCCTTTTTATCATCCGATATAAGTCAATTTTCCCAAACAATATCTCATCCCATTCCTGTAAAAAGTAACGAAGCAGCTTCTACTCCTGAAAAACCGGTCAATCTTTTTGATGAATTGTTTAAACCATTTATCGAAGAGGCAAGAAAAAAGAGGGCTGAACGGGCAAAAAATGATCCAGAATATAGTAAAAGGATTGATCAAAACTTAAATAAAGATAGAGTAAATTTTGTCCTTTTTGGTTACGGCGAGACGTCGGAACCGCCAGCGACAGAAAAAGCTACCATTGGTTCCCAAACTATCCTTTCTTACAATTACACAACCCGAGACATCGCCTTAATTACCTTGACCCATGATATCCGTACTCCCGAAATTGAAAGATATCAAGCTGCCAAGGGAATAAAAGCTCCTCCAACTAAAATCGATCAAGCTTATCCTGTGGGTGGATTTGGATTGATGCGCCAAACGATTGAAGACGCCACAGGTCTTGTAGTTGATTTTCAACTAACCATGAAAGATGTAGTTATAAAAAACACAGTCGATGAAGTGTTTGGCACCATTGCCGTTGATATCCCTTTTGATTTGACCACCTCACCTTTTTATCTAGATGGAGTTAAATATGGCGAACATTCTTTCAAACAAGGACCGCAAAAAATGGATGGTACTCAAATAATCCAATTTACTAAAGCCCTAGCAAAAACTGAAGCCTATGATAAAAGGTTGGAGCGAAGCATCCGAAAAAACATCGTTCTCGAGGCAATAATGAGTTCTTTAAAGTCCGCGCCTAAGGACCCGCTATTTTGGGGCAAACTTGCAATATTTTTAAACAAAGAGGTTATCAAGGGCAATATTAGTAACGATTTTGATACAAAAGCACTCCTGTTAAACCAACTACTCAACTTACCAAATATACTTCGAAGGACTGACAATAACGCCGCCGGTGAAACAGTTGTTCCTAAAATTGAACAAACAGTATACGTGGTAGATGCAATGTCCGGAGATGGAGGGGTCCAATGGGTAACGGCTAGCGAAAATCCAGTCATGAAGGATGATCTGCAAAAGCATGTTTATGTTGACAAAGCTATGGCTGTGCCGATAGATGCCAATCCTTATGCTCGGGATTTGGTCAAAGAATATTGGCCGTCAGTGAGAAAACTTATCCGGGAAAAGCTTTCTTAAAATTTCCTCCACACTGGGTCAAGCTCAAGATGAGCATCTCCAGTTTTGTAAAAACCCAAATTCATATCTTCCAGGTTTTGAGAAGATTTCTGATGCGGCACTTTATCAGATGGAAGTCTATCGAGGATATTATCACTTGTAAGCATGAAAAAATTTAATACCCCGGCAGTGAGAAAAGCTAGGGCCCAACGGACAAACCTTGACCTCCGTTCAAAAACAAGGGTTTCATCCTTAAATAAATTTAGCTGATCATCTTGACAAGTAAGCTCTACTTCCTTAACTATATCTTCAAGATCATCTCGAAACCTATTTTTTCTTAACCGTTTTACAATAGCCTCTTCGAATTGCTGAAAATATTTTCTTAGTAAAGTTGTTTCCAACTTACCCGGATTAGGTCGCAGCTTACATACTCGATCTTCATAAAAGGAAGCTAACATCAACTGCTGGTTTTTTAAACTCAATTTTTCAAACTTTACATCCCAGGCACTTCGAATACTTATCGAAGAAATAAAGTCTTGAAGACCATGAAGCAAACCTTCTATCCCGGCAATGCTGATACTATATCGTCCAGCCTCAAGCCATAGACTATCAGACCACACGCCAGTAGCAACCATTGTTCCGATACCCACATTGACCCCTAAACCCAGAACTGCCCTCATGTAAGGATGCCGGTAATATTGACTTAAACGTCTACGAAGATCGCTTTTGGTGCTTTCTGAGAACTCTTTTTCTCCCAAGTCTCTCATACTATTTTGCAAGAAAGCGACCAAATTATTCGCCAATTTCTGGCGGTAACTTTGCCAAACATCTTCTTGTTCGGTTTCTGAAGGTTTCTCCACAGCATCCAAAGCAGATATCGCCGCTTGGTGGTTCCTTTCTTTTTCATATAGTTGCCGGACCTCATCCATCTTTCGGTCTGAACTCTCGTCGTCTTCCACCCAAAACGACCGTGCTTTGACTTTTATTTGTACATACCTTCTTATTGCTTTCTCAGTTGCTTCTTGCTGCTCAAGTATTTGCTTTTTTTGCGGTTGAGATTTAACATCTTTTTGGGAAACTGGAGGAACCGAGGAAATAGAAACAACAGCTTCGGTAGGAGCTATTTCTACAGGAGGAGGACGGAGATCAACCGGTTTATTGGAAACCGGCCGCGGCTTAGAAACTTTAGGCACCTTAGGTACTGGTTTCCTTTTTAGCCGATGCCTAAAATGGAGACGAACTTCCGGGCTCATCTCGGGAACCTCAAAACTGGTTTCAGGAGTAACGTCCTTTTGTAAAATTTCTGAAAAAGATTGTTCCTCTAAAATCTTCTCCAGTCTTCCGATATCACCAAGCAAAAGCCCTCTTTGCCACCCCAAAACACCATGTTCTCTTTCAAGTTTTGGTGAGGTCACTCCGGCCATTCTGCGCATACCAACCTCTTGCAAGAGGTTGATCCTATGCTGGTCAAGCGCCACCAGTTCAAACAGTCTTTCCTTTATTTCTAAACTTATCTCCGTTTCTTTCATAGCATATTCGCATCGTACCTATGCTACCCTGCGTATTTAAGAGCCACAACATAAAGACTGTATGAATCCGGAAAGAAAATTAGCCGGTAATAAAGTATAATTTACCCATGCAGCTCAACACTCCGCTTTCAGGATTAACAGGGATTGGACCTACTCTGGCAAAAAAATTAGTACGGCTTAATTTGTTTACCGTGGAGGATTTGGTCAACCATTATCCATTCCGTTATGATGACTTCTCCAATTCTGCTGATATTTCCCAGGTCAAAATAGGGGAGAAGGTAACCCTGAAGGGTGAAATCTGGGATATTAAAAATACTTACACCAGGTTCCGCAAAGTTTTAACCAGGGCAATCCTAAACGACAGCAGCGGCACAGTAGAACTGATCTGGTTTAACCAACCCTGGCTGATAAAAAATCTCCATGCTGGGGACAGGCTACAGGTTTCGGGAAAAGTTAGCCGTTCAGGTAATAAAATCACCCTAACAGCACCGCAATGGGAAAAAATAACCAACGATAGCGAAGACAGAAAGACGCATGAAGAAACAATTCACACCGGCAGACTCGTCCCTATCTACCCGGAAACTTACGGATTAACCTCTAAATGGATCCGCCAAAAAATCGCCAAAATCCTTCCTTTAGTAATATCCCAAATTAACGATCCTTTGCCGAATACAATCAGAGGGGAGATGTTACCCTTAAAAGAGGCAGTTGATGAAATCCACTTTCCAACAAACTGGCAAAAACTAAAACAGGCCAAAGAAAGGTTAGCCTTTGACGAGCTTTTTTATATCCAATTGTCCAGCCAAAAAACCAGGCTGAAGTGGAGGCAAAAAAAGGTTATCGATCCTTTGCAAATCGACCCTAAAACCCTGGGGAATTTTATCCAAAAACTTCCTTTTGAACTGACCCAAGCCCAAAAAAAGGTTGTTGAAGAAATTGTTGGTGATCTTAAAAAAACTCACCCTATGAACAGGTTAGTTCAGGGTGATGTCGGTTCAGGAAAGACTGTAGTGGCGGCCACTATCATTTACCTAACTCATCTGGCAGGTTTCAAATCACTTCTCATGGCTCCGACGGAGATTTTAGCTTTCCAACATTTCGAAACTTTATCCAAACTTTTATCACCTTTTGGAATTGAGGTAGGAATTTATACTGGCAGCAAGAAATTTAACTCGACAAAAAATGTCACTGCGAGCGAAGCGCGGCAGTCTCAAACAGAGATTGCTTCTCCGACTACGCCGGATCGCAATGACAATCTTTCTAACCCAAATATTGTCATTG
>JAMDBX010000006.1:37870-74918 GCA_023487645.1 Patescibacteria group bacterium
TAAAAATCTAAAAATAGACAATGTCGGACTGGTAGTTGTCGATGAACAACAGCGTTTTGGAGTGCAGCAGAGAAGCCTGCTGCGAAACCGGGCCGATACGCCTCATTTTTTAACTATGACCGCCACCCCGATCCCCAGAACAGTTGCCTTAACGCTTTACGGCGATTTAGACCTTTCGGTTATTGACGAACTGCCTAAAGGAAGAAAAATAATCCGCACTCATTTTGTTCCCCAAAAGAAAAGGGCTGATGCCTACAAATTTATTGAGGACCAAGTCAGGCAAGGCCGACAAATATATATCATCACTCCATTAATAGAGGAGTCGGAAACCGAAACCTCTGCCAAAGCAGCCAAAGTTGAATACGAAAGACTAAAAAAAGATATCTTCCCCCAACTAAACTTAGGGCTTTTACATGGAAAATTAAAACCCAAGGAAAAAGAACAAGCAATTAATGATTTTAAGGAACATAAAATAGATATTTTAGTCTCCACCTCAGTAGTTGAAGTCGGGGTTGACGTTTCCAATGCTACAGTCATGGTTGTTGAAGGAGCTGAAAGGTTCGGGCTGGCCCAATTACACCAACTGCGGGGCCGGGTAGGGCGGGGAAGCGAGCAATCATATACGTTATTGTTCACTGGAGAAGAAAACTCTCAGGTAATTTCCCGTCTGAAAATTTTTGAGAAAACCCATGACGGGCTAAAATTAGCCGAGCTTGACCTAAAAATAAGAGGTTCGGGAGAACTCTTTGGCACCAAGCAAAGCGGGCAATGGGATTTGCAAATCGCTTCACTTTCCGACCTTAAAACAATCGAAAAAAGCAGACAGGCAGCAGCAAAAATCCTTAACGAAGATTTAAGCCTTGACAAATACCCTCAAATCAAGGCAAAATTGTCTCACCTGGCTAACCAAATTATGCCGGATTAAGAAAGGAGCAAAAATGCCGCAAGAACCGAAGAAAAAACATAGTAAAGCGAGAAAGCGTACACGCCGCGCCTCTATTGTCTTAAAAAGCTTAGGGTTAATTAAATGTTCCAATTGTTTAGCATGGTCGGGACCGTAAGCAGTGTGCAAAAGCTGCGGAACTTATGCTTCCAAGCAAATAAAAGCAAAAACCAAAGTAGAAGTTGTTAAGGCTTAACTAGTGAAAACCCCTTATGATCCCAGACATCGCAGGCGTATCCGGGTGATCCAGGATTTATTTGTCTGGGGTTTTCAACCTGAGAGCCAATCTAATAGGGAAGAGACTAGACAAGTAATAAAAAACGTGCCTATTATTGACAAAGAGATCAAAAAAGCGGCTCCGGATCGGCCGATTGAGCAGATAAATCGGATCGATTTAGCCATCTTGCGTTTAGCAATTTTTGAGTTAATAATTAAAAAGGGCTTGCCTTTTAAAGTGATCGTTGATGAAGCGATCGAACTGGCAAAAGAGTTTGGGGCAGAATCTAGCCCGGCTTTTATCAATGGAGTACTGGGAAATATAATCAGTACTCACAATTTAGAAAAGGAGAAAAATGGCTGACCAACAAAAAATTATTGAAGCAATCGCTGAAAGCTTAACTTTACCTGTAGCCGATATTGATATGGATTCTTCCTTGCAGGATGACCTGGGGCTTAATCCTGTCGAAGTGGCCGACTTGGTAGAAAGTTTATCCCAAAAATTTCATATCCTTTTTGACCATCATGAACTGGGACAAGTCAAAACCGTTAGCGACCTGGTCGAACTAATTGAAGATAAACTCTTAGAGTAGCTTCTCGGGGATGTTATGGAAGAATTTAGGGCAACTTTAGAAAAACTGGGTATCAAACCCCAAAACCTCTCACTTTACCAGACGGCATTTACCCACCGCTCCTATCTCAACGAAGCTCGGGGAGTAACTGAATCTAATGAAAGGCTGGAGTTTTTGGGAGACTCCGTGCTTTCGTTAATTACTTCAACTTTTCTTTTTGAAAAAAGACCCTCTGATAATGAAGGTGACCTAACTAATCTGCGGGCCTATATTGTCAAAACCGATTCATTAGCCAAAGTAGCCCAAAAACTGGAATTGGGTCATTTCTTGAAACTTTCCAAAGGAGAAGAACTTTCTGGAGGAAGGGAAAATCCCCAGCTTATGGCTAATACCTATGAAGCGGTTTTAGGGGCAATTTATCTTGACTTGGGCCTGCAATCGGCCACATCCTTTGTTAACCAAACGCTACTGCCATTATTTGCCCCTGAGGTAGAAAAAGGAGCCCCTAGGGATCCTAAAAGCCAACTTCAAGAGGTTGTCCAAAGTAAATTCCGAACTTCACCTAAATATAAAATTTTGGCTGCTTACGGTCCCGACCATGCTAAACAATTTACAGTTGGGGTTTTTGTCCAAGGTGAACAAATAGGGGAGGGATCAGGTTCGAGCAAACAACAGGCAGAAGAAGAAGCAGCCAAAAAAGCTTTAGAAAAATTAGAAGAATAATAATTTAAAAAATGTTTGGCAAAGAGTAGAACAAGAATAATTTAACAGGCTTAAACTACAGGACTACTTTGAAAGGGAACGAATACTGCCTTTACTTGTTGTTAACAACATCGATCAATAAACATTTAAATTTTTGAGGGGATAACATTTTTTAACTAAATCACCTATCAAAACAGAATCTTCTTACAGCTTCCTTAGAAGCTCTCATCGTTTGATAACTGGTATTATTTTCAGTAAATATCCCTGCTTTGGTAAGATCAGCATAGCTGTCATCCAAATAGTTTGGCATGGCAATTAAACGCGGGGCTATATACGCATCATGTGGACTCAGGATTAATGGTTTTAATTTAAAACAGCTAGGGGACAAAAATTGCTGAACAGATTTATGAAGAAGACAAGCAATGAGGTAATCAGTAGAAAGAGGTGAAAAAACTATCAGATGGGAATCATATAAATCTGAAAGTGCAAACCCAGCTTGATTGTGGTCTAAAATTTCCCTTTCGATAAGTTTTAAATATCTAGGGTTCGTACGTCCATCTGCTAAATCCTCCAAAATTCCCCAATATGAATCAACAACATTATTACGGGGTTCTGCTAAATGACTTTGGACTATATCACATAAATTATATTTTTGGGTTACAGCACTTACTATATGAATCCATTGTTCTCCAGCTTCTGCTATTTGTTTTCCGGTAACTAAAGCAACCAAGTAAGTAGCACATGCTGATCCCAAAGCCTCGGTATCTTCTAGCGACTCTTGGTTCTCAGGAGAGATTGGGTTAATTTTTCCTATTAGACTCCTCCAAAAAGTTTGTCTAATACCTCTTAAAGCTCCAAGTGTAGCACTAGTTACAGTACCGGAAGAATGTTCCTCAGCTTTTAAAAGTTCTTCTACAGTAGGTTTAGGGGTATCTTCAGTAGTTATTCTCAATATATAAGTAAATTCTGGACTCATGGTACACTATTATAACCTTTCATGGGTTTGATTACAACTATAGGTCAAATCGAAATATGTTGGCTTATAAAGTTATGATACATTTTAGACATTAATATTTACCTAACCACAAAAAATCAAATTAAATTTGATAAAGATGGTTTTTGGCAAAAATTATTAAAGCTAATTTTAGGAACGGTTTGCGGAAATGGGTAAATCTACACGTTTTTTAATTTTCCGAATTTCATCTCTGGTTTGTTCTTTAAAAGCTCCCACATCATCCCTTAAAGCTCCGATTTCCTGTTGTACCTGATGCATATCAGCAGTTAAAGCGTCGATTTTATCAGTATGTTCATTTAATATTTGAGAATGTTCCTTTAAAGTCTTTTTAATAGAATCCAAATCTTCATAAACAGGTTCCAGGGCCCTTGTCATCTCTTCTCCAATCATCTTAATATCATCACTAGTCATGTTTTCATATTAAACAAAAAGGGTATCAAAAACAATATTCCTTATCTACTTCAAAAGTTGACTTTCATATACAAATTTATCTTTTTACCAATTTTCTAACTTAAGCCTGTCAGCCCAAAATAGAAATGTCACCCCCTAGGTAATGGATTTTTGTATTGTCTCCACGGGTGACTAGGTGATGGTTTCCAGTTTAGAGGATGGTTGGTAAGTATGGCTGGCTGATTGGATACTTTCTTTGGTTTTTCTGGTAGGATAAAACATTTAAGGTAGTATTCTTTGAACCTAAAATGAATAGTTCCATCAAGATGTTCTTCGATCAATATTTTCTCTTTAGGCCTGATGGTAGTAGGCTGGACTTCTTCCAATTGGTAGAAATGATTTTTAAACTGGATAGTAAAGTCGGAGTTAACTCTCCTGATGGATTTAATAGAGAAGATGCTTTTTAGATCCTTTTTCTCCTGTTGAGTAGGCTGCCTGTGAACATCACCTTGTTTTTGTGGTATTACTGAAAATTTGGCATTAAATTTTGGAATAAAGACCTCTTTTAAAAACCTGTTACCATCTTTGATGGTATTAATACCAGCCAGCCTTAACTCTTTGACTAACCTGTCCTGGAGGGTGCCGAAGAGCCTCTCAATTCTACCTTTGGCCTCCGGAGAATTGGCATTGATTACCTCAACATCTAAAAGTTTCATTGCCTTTTGAAACTGGGTCATCAACTCCAGATTATCTACTGCTGATTTGTGGTTTAACTTGTAGGTAGAGAATTTATCCAGGTAAATAGCAAGTGGTTTACCCCAAGTTTTTACATATTCCATCCAGAAATTAAATACAGGAACTACCCCTTCATTAAAATCAAATAAAGCTCGGGTGATTTTACCTGTAGCATCATCAATTGAGGCCAGTAAACATACTTCCTGAGGGAATCCAAACTCATCAAGTAATCTTCCTTCAAACCAAAGATGGTATGAACCATCAAACTGCTCTAATTCTCCAAAATAATCCTTTCTCTGTCTCCAGGCATGATAGTTGACTTTTCTTTGGAGGTGGGCTTTCCATGACCCATCCTCAATCATCCATAATCTTAAAGTCTCGGGATTAATAATAAGCTGATGGTTTTCTTCAAGCTTTTCTGATGCAAACTTAGGTTTGAAATCTGCATATTCCTCTTTGATTTTCTCCAGAGCTTTGCTTTTGATAGTTTGATCAATACGATGATTGCTAACTCTGCCTTTGAGCTGATGAATAAGAACTTGATTGCCTTTTTCCCGGACTCTTTTCTTGAGTCTTTTGATTTGTCTTAAGGAAAGTTTTAATGTTGTAGCTGCTTCGCCATTATTAATTTTCCCTTGGAGCAAAGCTGTCATTACAGTAATCTTTTCCTGCTCTTTTGTAGTAAAAGACATAGAAACCCATGGTAGGAATAATACTCCAAGATTATGGGTATTTTAAGGTGACATTTCTAAATTGGTGGGGGTGACGTTTCTAAATAAAGATAAGATTTCTAACTTAAGCCTTGAATCAAAAGAGGATTTCGGTTATACTCTCAAGGTTAGGATAGGTAACAAAGGTGGAACTTTGGTTTTTTGCCTATATCCAATAAACGAAAGATATGCCAGTCAAAATCAGATTAATGCGAATAGGAGCCAAAAAACGCCCGTTTTACCGGGTGGTTGCCGTTGATGAAAAAAAGAAGAGGACC
Organism: Patescibacteria group bacterium; assembly: GCA_023487645.1. Next base: position 43,432 of record JAMDBX010000006.1, read on the forward strand.
GGTAAATATATTGAACTTTTAGGAACTTATAACCCTTTAACTGAACCCAAGGAAATTATTTTACGGAAAGACCGTATCGATTGGTGGATGAGCCGGGGAGCTGTACCTTCCGATGGATATTTGCGGATTATCAAACAGGCCCCACAAAAACCGCCGCGAAAACCGAAGAAAGAGAAAGAAGAGAAAAAACAGGAGGAGCCAAAGGAAACTAAAGAGCCAGAAGCAACAGAGGTGAAAGAACCCCAGGAAGAAAGTTCAGCTGAGAAAGAGGAGGGCGCTTAAATGAGGGAACTTTTAGAATACATTGTCAAAAGCTTAGTTTCCAAACCGGAAAAGGTTGAAATCCAAGAAGAAACTATTGAAGGTACTGTCAACTTCAACCTAACAGTTGATTCTGAAGATATGGGAGTTGTTATAGGCAAAGCCGGCCAGACAATCAGGTCTATCAGACGTCTTCTGGTTACTCGTGCCCTAGCTGAAGATCGCAGCCTCCGGGTAAACTTAAACTTACAAGAAGTAAAGTGAAAATTATCGTCCTCACTCTTTTTCCGGAACTCTTTCAATCTTTTATTTCCACATCAATCATCGGGAGGGCTGTAAAAAAAGGACTGATAGAATTCCAAATAGTTAATATCCGGGACTTTGGGGAAGGTAGACATAAGGTAGTCGACGACCGGCCTTTCGGTGGTGGCCCGGGCATGATATTAAAAGCCGACATTTTAGCCAAAGCTTTAAAATCAGTCCTCCCTTCAAAACCCACAACCTGCAACCTAAAAACTATTCTTATGTCAGCTTCAGGTAAAACTTTTAAGCAATCTATGGCCCTGGAATTTTCCAAAATAAAAGAATTAATCATTGTTTGCGGACACTATGAAGGGGTAGACCAACGCTTTGTTGATAGATATATTGACGAAGAAATTTCTATTGGTGATTATGTCCTCACCGGAGGAGAGATCCCATCTATGGTTATTATAGACGCCATGGTCAGGCTCCTTCCGGGGGTATTAAAAAAAGAAGAGGCAGTAGTGGATGAAAGTTTTTCCCAAAATTTATTAGAGTATCCCCAATATACCCGGCCGGAAGAATTTGAAGGGATGAAAGTTCCGGAGGTTTTATTATCCGGAAACCATCAGGAAATCAAAAAATGGAGAGATAAAAAATCCCTGGAAAAAACCCGCCAGCTAAGGCCGGATCTTCTGGAAGAAAAAACTTAGCTCATTCAAAAGGATCGATTTTACCCAGGGGAACTGCTGATGAAGTGGCCGGGACCAAGGATAAAGCCATTTGATTGGCTCGGTCAACCGCCGCAGCTAAATCTTGGAGTAATTGCTTGTCCTTATCCGTAAGTTTTGGTACCGGTTGGTCTATATTTCCTAATTGGGAAGGTGTATTTTCATAATAAACAGACAGGGGCAATTCCACATCAACTATTCCACCCGGACGGAAAGTTGTGTTAATAGATTCTACCTGAAAAACCTGGGAGGAATTTTGCAGATCAATTAAAAGGTTTCTGACGGAAGCCAAAGGTCCGGAAACAGTGACACCGATCCGAAAATTACCTCTTCCTGATGTTTGTCGGGAAAGGGAATAATCCGTATTTTGAACACTTAACCCTTCTTTTATTATTAAGTTATGTAGCACATCTACGGTCGTAAGCACATCCTGGTCAGTTGGTAAAACCGTCAAAGCAATTTGCAGCTTTTGCTGGGTATCAGCCGGGTCAACACTTTCCAAATCCTTAGCCTTTGACTCCAATACCCCTGTCCTTGTCCTTAAATCACCAATTTCTTTTTGAACCTTAAAATAACTCATAAATTGAGGAATAACTACTAGGATGATAACAGTAATAGAACAAAACCCCACGACAACAGGTAAGATAATAAATTTGTATCTGAAATAAAATTCCTTTAATTTTGCTTCGTTCATTTTGCTGTCAATTTTAAATCGAGCCGATAAAGGTTATTGGCGCCCAGAGACAACCCGTTTAACTCTACTTTTGAAATTAAATCAGAATTTTTCTCTTTCTCTCCTAAGCTGGAAATGAAGGTATCAATTGATATCAGTGAAGGGCTGGCAATTGTCAAAGTTACATTTCCTCCTGCATCTATAGACATTTCCGAGATTTGGACATCCACCGGAGCAAGGTAGACTAGCAGGTTAAAAATCGCCTTCCTTTTAGCATCACCACCAATGAGGCTTTCAATAGAACTTAAACGTGTTTTTAAGGCTACAACTTGTTCCTCACGGCTTCTAAAACTATTAACTTGTCCTTCTGCTTGTGTCAAGTCCGTTTCGGCAGCTTTTAATTGAGGGGTTTGGGAAAGACGCAAGGTTAAGGTAGCAGAAGTAAAAAACACTAAAGACACTAAGGCAACGATGCTTATTTTATTAATAATGGCTAACTTTGAGCTTTGTTTCCTTTGTAAAATTACCTCTTGAGGTAATAAATTGACTCGGATCTTGGTAGAAGATATTTCTTGCTTATCCATTACTCATCCCTTAAAGCCAAACCCACGGCCACAGTATATTGCGGAGCATCAGCCGCCAGCTTTGACCCCAATGAAGGGTCCTTCTCTATAAAATACCATGGATCGGCTTCCTGGATCTCTAACCCTAAACTGTTGGCAAAATAAATTACCAACCCAGGTAATTTAGCGCCTCCTCCGGTTAAAACGGCACGTTTGATAGGGTTTTGGGGATTTTTAGTTTGAAAGGCTTGAATTACACGTTTAGCTTCGGAAGTAATGACGTCCATCAATGGTTTAAGTGCTTGGAAAATTTTTCCTCCCAACTGGTCTTCCATCAACCCGTAAACCTTTTTATACTCCTCAGCTTGGGGAGAATCAAAATTTAAATACTGGGAAATTACCCGCGTTAAAGCTACGCCCCCTGTACCGATGGAACGCGTAAGTAAAATAATCCCTTTAGAAACCACTGCAAAATCGGTAGAGCCGGCTCCCAACTGGACAATTAATGTGGTTGGGGCAAATGGGTTACTGCCGACCAATGCCCGGGTTACTGCAATCAAGTCAGTTTCCAAAGCCAAAGGTTTAAGCTTAGCTAACTCCAAAACATGAAGGTATTTCTTAACAGTATTTTTAGGCGAGGCAACTACAAACACTATGGTGTTATTTTTTTCCTTGGAACGGCCAATAACTTGCCAATACAAATTTACTTGATCAGTCGGCAAGGGGACAAACTCTTCTGCTGAATAGCGAATTGATGAAGCAAGTTCATCGTCGGATAAAAACGGCAAATCACTAATAACCCGGGTAAAAATTCTTGATTCAGGCAGCGAGATAACCACAGAAGAATTGGGAATTTTGGCTGAGGTAACCAAGGATTTAATGGCTTTAGCTTCTGCCTCTAAATCCGCCTCTGCATCGGAAACAATCCCCGGCGAGGGTGAAGGAATCGAACCAAAGGAAATAAGTTTGGGTTGTTTTCCTTTATGGGCTAAAACAACGACCTTAATTGAGGATGAACCTATATCTAATCCTGTAATAAATTCGGCAGCCATAATTTAGGGTCCAGTTAAATTGTAAAACAACTCCATGCTACATGCTATACCCGAAACCTTATTTTAATTGATAGGTACCGGGAACAATAGAAAACGAACCGGAAGGGCCAGCAGAAAAAAATAAACCTGCCAATCCGGTTTCATAATCTATCTTAACTGAGTTTATCAGCCTAATCCTCCAGGCAGTCAACTCCGTAAAAGAGTTGGAATTTTGGACGTTAATCTCTCCTTTACCTGCATACATAACTCCGGTATTTCCGGAGTTGTTTACCGAAATTGCCGGGATACCCGAGGTTCGCGAGTCATAAGTGGATAAAAGCATAAAAACACTGCCGTTAGTGCCAGATCCCAATAATTTATTTCCATTACCCATTGTTGTTGTCCCATCAACAACAATGATTCCCGATGAGGCACCATAACTGGAATCCAACTTTAAAGTATTACTATTGGTTAAGTTAAGGTCTCCCGTGATCCAGAGGGGTGATTTAAGGGTCACTATCCCACAGTTTCCAAAAGATACATCCCCAATAACCTTTCCAGGCCCAAGTGTTGACACACAACTGGAAATACCTGCTGAAGAAATTATACCCTCTTGCTGGGCTTGGTTTTGCCAACTGGTTATATTAGCATCAGAAATTGGCATTACTTTTGGCGGGGGATCGGGAGAACCGGGGTAGGAATGACCATTAACCGTAGAGGAACTGATACTTTGATAATAAGCATCCTTTTGAATAGTCAAACCGCTAATAGTGTTCGCATGGACATTACCAGTTACAATAAAACCTATATTACCTACAATAGATGTAGGTGATCCTCCGATATAAGTTTTAAAACTTAAATCCCCATTGACACTGTTCCAAACCGGATTTCCTGCATTCCAGTTACTAGACCAGGCAGGATTACCCCGAGTATAACTTTGAAGAGTATCGTTTTGCCAGGCCCAATAATTGTTTGAATCAAAAGAGGTATCAAGCATAATCCAATAGGGGGTATCGGCTGCTAAGTTAGGGATTGCGGAAAAGGCGACATCTACCCAGCCATAATCAGAAGTAACCAAACTGGCCGGCAAGGTTCCCGTCGCCAAAACCTGGGTTTTATTGGGAGTGCCGGACTGGTCGGCTAAAATCCGCAGGATAATATCCTGGGGATTACCAAACTTCTTGATTTTCAAGGAGACCTTATTCAAAGCTGAAGTCGTTGTTAGGCGAAAACTTTGGGCCACATCAAGTACGTTTTGTCCGGCCACGTTTGTCCCAAAAATAAAATCACTACAGCTAAGGTCAGCGCAGTCTGTTTGTTGGTCAGGCGTTGGCTGCACACCTCCGGCTACCCACGCGTCTCCATCTATTTCATTACTATTGCCACCACTAATATTCCCATTGGAGTAGATCGAACCTTTTATATCGTTACTATTGCCCATAATCAAGCCGCCCTCGCCAACTTGGACTCCATAATTAAAGGAAGCACCTACCCCTTTGGAAACACTAATTTTAACAGTCCTTGAGGCTTTAGCTTTAGCCTTAGAAGGGATATATCCGGTAGCTTCAATAAACTTAGTACTGCTGTTTGGAGTCGTGACCTTCACCGAAAAAGTTCCCGGCCCGAGTGCTGTTTCCGTCTCTCCGATATAGCTTCCACCTGTAGCGTTTAAAGAGGCCACTGCCTTGTCCACACCGGCTTCAGCTAAATTTAATGCCTGAATAGTTTCTAAACTATAATTTGTATTCTGAAAAAATAGTTGCGAACCACTGATTACCACTAAAGTATTAAGTAATACTATACCTACAACTACCAGGGCTAAAATTACCATCTGGCCCCGTTGATTTTTTAATAAACTCTCCGGTCTTTTCATCTGGTCATATTCCTTAATGTCGTTATACTAGTGGCCGTACGTTGGGAAGTAATTTTTCCTGTCCCTGAAAGCAAGGTTAAATCAGTCTTTACCGAAACTGCCCCGCTGGGGACAATAGGATTACCATTTTGGTCAACATAAGCAAATTGGACTGTTTGCAGAAGCGTTGTCAGTACTTTATTTATCGCCGGGCGGGTACTTTGGGCATTAGGAAAAATTTGCATCCGCAAAATATTTGGATAGGTAGAATCTGCGGCTACCACGGCATAATCGTAAACATTGGTGAGTGGGTCTCCCGACGGATCGATAGCCGGCATCTGAACCACCAAAGCAGAACTCCCGCTAACATAAACAGGAGAGGTTGTAGGGTAACCGGTAGCAACTTGGGCAGCCTGCCGAATAATATCATTAATCTGCCCCATAGCATCATTAAGGCTTACACCTTCACTGACCAAGGCATTTTGTTTATAAAAAACACCACTGTGGTTTGTCAAAATGACTAACAATAGGGCTCCTACAATTAAGGCCAGAGAGGAAGCGATGAGGATTTCTAAAAGTGTCATTCCTTTCATATGTTTATTCATTGTCCCACCCCTCCTTGACCGACTAAGGTTGTTAAATTGACTGTTTTATTATTTCCGGCCTCATTCCAGTTGATAGTCACACTTACCTGTTTGGCTTTCTCACCATTCTGGCAAATTTCGGCAGGGCAACCTTGGACATCATAAAATGCTGAGGCACCGGAAAGTGCACCCAAACTGGCATCAGAAAAAACAGTAGTACCATTGGCCAGTAAAGGATAAGTTTGTCTTCTTAAATAATCTAGTTGACGCTCGGCCACATCTTTGGCTATTGAAGCATGTTTACTGGAAGCAATCGAGGAGATGGATAACGGCATACTACTAACTATCATAGATAAAAACGAAACGGCAACTATAATCACCACAATTTCGATTAAAGAAACTCCAGCCTGGAAAGAATAACCTTTTCGGCACCGGCTCCCATACATGTAGAGTGATTTCTTAAGCTTAACGATTTTCATAACCTAAATATCATCACTTTTTGATATAGCTGGCGGAAAAAAGGGTGTAGTCAAAATAGTGGGGCATGACATATTTCTGGCGGAAAACTTCAATCTCTCTTTGGATATTATTCACCGTACCTACCGAGCGGTAAATATTTACCTGGTTAGGTAATGAACCCCCGACCGGTTCCACCGCCACTGGATGGCTGATATTACTATAGAGCATCCGAACCCGAACTAAAATTGGGTATGACCCACCGGAGCTACGATAACCGGAGATACCTACTTTACAATAAAAGCTGTCACTGCTGCTGCCGTCATTGACCAAGACTGGGTAACCTGGGATATTTGGAGTACAAGGCGTAAAACGGTTTGAGCTTGCACCTGAAGTGCGTGTACTACTGCTATCATAAAACTGGGTGGATGCTTCAATATCTGGTGGTGATTTTGACGCATCGTAATAAAAAACCCGCACCTCCACCGCCGGCTGATCATCCAAGGCACTACCGGTATAACTTTGGGGAATACCGAAATAGAGATTAAAAGAGCTTTGGGTATAAGAGGCATCTGGTATACCGTTATTGTCGGCATCCAGTGAGGGATCAGCCAACCAAAATTCGGCGAAATTAGCCTTGCCGATCTTGGGGTATTCCAAGGCGGTATTTGCCACCGGGATAGGATAGATATTAACCGATGCAGTAGCCTGGTTACTAAATGAAGTTAATGAAAGCGAGGAGCTCTCGGTGGCAAAACCCTGTTTTAAAGCCTCTTCAATACCAGCCTCGGCAGCCGAGAAAGCCCGGGTTGAATCTTCAATTTTGGTCGAAGTCGAGATATCATTTAAGCTACGGCCAATGACGGATAAAGCGACAGCCAGTGCCACCAGCACTACCAGCAATAAAATAATCACTACCTGGCCGTTTTGGCTTTTATCTTTCATTTTATCTTGTACCCCTTACCTGAATGGTTGTCGAAAATAATATCCCTTCAGGCGGAACACTATTTTCATAAGTCTGCCCGGCAAAAATTCCCTGGAAAACCCGGAAAGTAATGGTTACATTATCATTATATCCAGCTTGGGAATTTAATTTAAAGATAGGGGTGCCGCTGTCGCTGGCGATAGAAACTCCGGTCACCGGATCGGTATCCGTGACGTTAAATGTCAGCGGCTGTAAAGCTCTCGTGCAGTACTCCAAAGGTTGGATACTCACAGGATAGTCAGTCATTGAAAAAGTGTCTCCGGCAATATAACCATTTTTGGTGGAAGTAGCAGGTTTAAACCTAAAACGGCTGTAAATACCACTATTATAAACGACTATGGTATCGTCAATCCCTCCTGAGGTGTTGCTATCACCTACACAAATTACTCTTTCTGCCTGACGGATATTATTGGCTAAATTATCCAAGGCAACCTGGCCGGTTTGTTTAACCTGACTGAGTAGTTTAACTTTATTTTCCCCACGCAGAGTTTGTATTAAAATATCGGTAAAAATCAGACCCAAAACACCCATAATACTAACTACAACTACCAGCTCGGTTAAAGTAAAACCTTTTTGGTGAAATATTTTCATTACTTTTTGCATCACTTTATCCATAATAATATTAATGTTGCGTCAGAATTGTTTGTAAATTCGATTCATGAGGCCCGGAGGCATCGCTCCAGGTTACTTTCACGATAATCGTTTTTTCGGTTTTGTATAATTCGGTTCCAAATGAATCCTTTGAATTGCTATCCTCAAAAATAATCTGCCGGGTCAAGCCGTTTCCCAAATCCTCACCTTTTCCGGAAGTATCCTGGGTAATTCTTAATGGAGAGTTGGGGTCAAATTTAAAATAACACGGGTTTGGAGGAGTGGGACCGCAGGAAGATTGGGATTCCATATAAATATTCCACAAGTCGGAAAATTTTGTTGTGACGAGGGAACTTACTCCACTGGTGTAATTAAAATCTACCGAATTATCCATGTCACGGTCTCGGATCGATGTAATCTTGTCTAAGGCATCCTGGGCAAGCTTAGTAGCCTGAGCCTGATTCTGGGCATACTGGGCATTTTTCAACCCCTCCAAAACCGTCATAATTAAGGCAGTGATAATCATGGCCGAAACTACCAAGGCCACCAACACCTCAATCAAACTTTGGCCGGTTTCTTTTTTAAACGGCCTTAAGCTAACTGGAAGAAACATAAATAGCCCCTCCTTTTTCCACTATCAACTTAATAGTATTGCTTATGCCTGTAATTTTTAAAGTAATCGTCATTATCGAATTTGGACTCACGATGCAGCTGCCGATGTTTCCGAAATTCACCATCCCGGAAATATTACTAAAATGTATTTGTAGGTTGTTAACAGGGCTAACCGGGCAAGAGTCAATATAAATAGTACCAATGGTTACATTTGCCGGGAAACCAATTTGTGGCGTAGTCACAAGGGGAGAACAAGTTGGCTTAAGATAATAATAATTATTATTTTTAAACTCTAAATACCAGTCGCTGGCTTTGGTACTATCCGGGCAAAGGACTCCGGAAATGGCATTATTTTGGACCTCCCTCAGGTCAGATTGTAGCTGGCTTGCCCCTTGCTGCAACCCTTGGATTTTATTAAATTGAGTCAATTGAGGTAATACAAACACTAGTAAGCTGGCCATAAGCGCCACTACCGCCAATATTTCCAGCAAGGTAAACCCACGCATACTTTAACCGTATCAGCTTTAAGTAAAATTTACAATTATTCCCCCTAAATAGAAGAAAAACCCATATCGCAAGCATCGGTACCGCTGCATGTCAGGGATGAACATTGGGAAGGAGTATCGTAAGTTTTACTACCTTCTTTTTTGGCACAAACTACATAACCAGTACAATCGCTGCCGCTACATCCTGATGGCAGGGCCTGGTAAACATAGTTTCTACTTGCAGAACAGCTTGGGTCGGCGGGCAATTGATCCATATAGGTTTGACTGGCATCGGAAAAATCCGTTGTCGGCGGACAGCTAAATTGGATCGCCGAAGATGAGGCATAGTAATGTTTTTCGTGGCGGTAAACCTCCAGTGCCTGACGTAACGAATTGAGGTCACGCAAACGTTTTTGGTCCCGGTTATTTTGCTGGGCTGTACCAAAAACCGATAATCCTATGACAGATAACAGGACAATAATCGAGACAGTAACCAAAACTTCTATCATAGTAAAAGCTTTTTGTGATGTTAAATGTAATCTTTTCATTATGGTGCGTTTACTTGGTAATTTAGATTTGAGGTTGTATCCGCCGGGCAAGAGTTCCCGCTGGGAGGATTCTCCAACTTGGCGCAGAGGTTATAGCCCGTGCAGTACACAGTAGGACTACTACTGCCATTATTGCAGTTTGTCGGAGTTGCCCAATAGCTGTATTGGTAACCGGTAGTCGAAGACATCGGGTCTTTGGGGAATTGGCTCAGGTAAACCCGGGGGGAGGCCGACGGAGTAGAGGTTCTACCGGTACCATTAGTCAAAGAAGTGGAAAAATTTAAAGCCGTAGGGTAAAAATTTTGGTCGGCGTGGTACTGCTCCAAAGCGCTTTGGACTATTTTCAGATCAGCTTGTCTTTTGACATCCCGGGAATTTCTTTGGAAATTGGAAAAAGTGCTAAAACCGATTGCCGTGAGCAAAACCACAATCCCCACTGCCACCAATACCTCCAAAAGGGAAAAGCCCGATGATGATTTTAGGGTTTGGGAATGCCACAAATTTTTAATTCTACCTTTCTAAACTGGATAAACAATAAGGCTGACTACCCCGGTCCAAGGCAGCACAAACTGTCCAGGCTTTCTGGGCAGTTGTTAAACTTCCACCTGATGCCAACGCACTAGTTAGAGGTTGATATCCTGTACTTGGGGTACCCGGACAATTTGTCGTGTTCGGACAACCACTAGTCCAATTTGTTGTACATGCAGAAGGAGTAGAATAATTAGTGGCATAAGTTGCAATACAATAATTTCTTGTCCCTGAAGGATCATCGGGTAACCCTCGGGGGAAATCCTTAGCCGAATCAGTCGCGCTATAAGTATAAGTCCGGTTGGTATAATCCTTAGAAGACTCAATGGCGTCGGCAATGGATTTAATCTCCGATTTTCTTCTTCCATCCGTGGCGCTTTGTCTGGCTCCGGAAAAAACCGAAATGCCGATTGCCCCTAAAATGGCAATAATGGCAACCACTACCAAAAGCTCAACCAGAGTAAAACCGTTTTTCATCTCTACTTTTAGTATTGTGTCCTTTCTTATCTTTGTCAATATCCAGACAAGTAACAGTTCAGGAGTTTTCAAAAACCTTTATTCTTGTCATCGCGAGGAGTGTAAACGACGCGGCGATCTCATATAAGAGATTGCTTCTCCGCCAGTTGGCGGATCGCAATGACATTTCTTTGTCAAATCCTGAACGATTACCCAGACAACTATTGTTGGTTGCTCCGGCAATAATAGTTGGTTCCTGCTTGGCCGGCTCCGGCTGTCTCTAAATTAGCGCAAGCATAATACGAAGTCCGGGGAGGAAAAGTTGGCTGGCCGGCATCAACGGAGGCATCGGAAGAGAGGCAAGCCGAAGAGGTAGCATCCTTAAAACAATATTTACAGGGTGAACCATTACAAGAGTTAGATGTATCTCCGTCCAAGGGATCCTTAGGAACGACACCCCCGGAAAAATAACTACTATCTAATGCCCGGTAAGCCTGAGTTGAGGAATCATAGTTGGATTCCATGACATTGGCAACGGCATTAATGTCTGCCTCCCTTTTAGAATCCCGGGCTTGTCTTTGAATTCCTCCATAAACTACCATACCGATGGATGCCAAAATAGCAATAATCACAATGACAACCAAAAGTTCAATCAGGGTAAATCCCGGGGCAGATTTTTTCAAGATGACTCCTTATTTAATTGTTGCCACAAGCCAAACTTTCCGTCAAGTACTGCAAACTTAAGTCTCTTAACTTTCATCGTCATTCTGGACCCGCCTCTGGCGGAGATAGAATCAGATCCTTTCAGTCGCTTTGCTCCTTCCAGGATGACGTTTTAAACATAAACTAGAGTAGTTAACCAACAATTAAAAAACAAACATAAAATGGGTGTAATACCAGTTTAATATCTGGTTGCCCCAAAAAAGGGCTACCAAAGCCCCTAAACTTAAAAAAGGACCGAAGGGGATAGTTTGACCAAAATTTCTTTGGCGCAAAGCTACCAAAGCCAGGGAATAGATAGCTCCGACAAAAAAGGCTAGGAAAACAGCCACACCGATATTTGGAAAACCTAAGACTAACCCCAACAGAAAAACATATTTGACATCACCCCAGCCCATACCCCGTCCCCGGGTCACAATTATTAATAAAATAAAGACGCCGGCAATGGCCAGCCCTGCCACGGCATTCCAAAACAGGGGTAAAAACAACCTTTGGGCATAATCATATAAATAACTATTGTAGGGAGGTAGTAAATACTTGGCAAAAGGCATATTAGAGGAGGAGAGTCCTTCAAAGGTGTAAACTACCCGCAACGTGTTGGCTCCTAAAAGGTAAACCACTGTCACTATTGTGGAAGGATAGATGATCCGGTCAAAAATCAACCCGGTCCGAAAGTCCGTCCAAAAAACTATCGTTACCACTACAACTATAAAAATTTTGAAAAGAAAATCGGCCAGCAGTACAAAATTACCCCAATCGGCAAAGTTGAAAAGTTTAATAAAAGCTTCATCTGTAGGGAAACTTAGTTTGAAAAGGACCGCAACCAAAAGACCCAAGACAAGCTCGGTTAATAAATTCGATAAGGGAATTTTTGCCTGGCAATAACGGCATTTACCCTTAAGCCAAAGATAGGAAAAAACCGGAAAAAGGTCGTACCAGGCAAGTTTATGTTTACATGCCTCACAGTACGACCTTCCCCAAAATGATCTCTTATCTTCCGACCTATCAGCTATTGCTTTAGCCAAACTCCCTAAAACAATTCCCAATACCAATCCTAATACTACTACCATAGATCAATTATATTTAATACGAGCAGGTACCTCCAGAACCAGAAAGTGTAGATCCTAACAAACTCAGATTAGTACCCTGTTCATAGAATTGTGCTCCTTGACCATTATATGTCCCGGTAGGGGACCCACCATCATTTGCCATCTTACCTTGTTGCTGCGTTGATTCTAGCTTAGTTACAATTTCCCAGCTCTCACCTGAAGCAGCGGTACTATCTGCGCAGTAAACATAATGGTTACCATTGCCAGTACCAGTATTAGAGTTTATCGGGTCTATTGGTAAAACCGGGATAGACATATTAGTTCCTGACAGTTTAACGGCCACCCATCCTGTCCCATCTGACTTACGGGCTCCAATAGCACCTCCGTTACCAGTTTGATTACCTCCTGCAACGCTATCTCCTCGACAACCATAAGCACCTCCATTACATAATAAATTTTGGCCTGACTGGGTTGCTTCCTGAATAGCCACAGAGATGGCCTGCTGTAAGTTGGCGAGATCCGTGAGCCTTGCAGCATCTCGACTTCTCTTAGTCATTTCAATTGGATTGACAATCAAAACGACAACTGCTGCTAATACGGCAATAATTGCGATGACAATCAAAACGACAACTAAGGTGAATCCTCGGGCAGTTGTTTTTCTCAAATTGACTCACCTCCTTACTTTTCTTGATAATTTAATTGTTGTCACAAATTATCGGTATCGTCAAGTAGCGACTCAATATCAGCTGATTACTGAATATTAGTTGTCAGCTGGTAAATAGGCAGGATAACCGAGATGACCAAAAAGGCCACTCCCACACCCAAAAGCACTAAGATTACCGGTTCAATTAAAGTAGTAATATTTTTTAAGGAATTATCCGCCTCTGATTCAAAATACTCCGAAACCCGGGAGAGCACCTCATCTAATTTACCTGTTTCTTCTCCGGTTTTGACCATCTGACCGACAATTCGGGGAAAAGTGGGCATCGCCAGCAGTTGGCTGGAAAAGGTCAGGCCCCTTTCCACCCCTTTATAAGAAATATCCAGGCCGTCTTTAAACACCTGGTTACTCACCACATCAGTAGAAATCTTAATTGCTTCCAGGATTGAAAGCCCGGCAGCGATAAGTAAGCTCAGAGTCCGGGTAAAATCAGTTAAGATAACCAAAGTGGTAATCCTACCTAAAATCGGGGTTTTTAAAATGAGCTTATCAATGTTTAACCGTCCGTCGGCAGTTGCCCGATATTTTTTTACTGCGATTACTACTCCCGCAACGACAATAACCACTAACCACCAGAAATTAAGCATAAAGTTAGAAAATCCGATTAAGATCTTCGTCGGCAAAGGCAAATCCATGCTCGATTCCTTATACAAGCTTAAAAGTTTAGGCATGACAAAAAAAATCATCACACCCATCACTCCACCCATCATCGTTATCACTACCGCCGGATAGATCATGGCACTTCTCACCTTGCCCTGAAATTCCCGCTGCTTTTCCAAATTTTTAGCCAATTCCAGTAAAATCGTATCCATCTTACCCGAAGCCTGTCCTGCCCTGATTAATTTACTGTACAGGGAAGGAAAAACCTCAGGATGTTTTTCCAGGGCTGAGGCAAAATCCAAGCCTCCATTAATATCGGTGGAAATATCCTCCAAAACCTTTTTAAAATTTTTATTGGATTGTTGCTCCTGTAAAATATCCAAAGCTTCGGATAAGACCAAACCCGCCCCGATCATTGTCGCCAACTGTCTGGTCATTACCACTACATCAGTAAAGGAAACCCGGGAAGTAAATTTTTCCCAAAATTTTTGCTGCTTTTCGTTAAGAGGCTTTAATGAGATAAGTATCAGTTTTTTTCTGCGGATCAGGTTAGCAGCCTGGCGCTCATCTACCGCCCCGACATCTCCCCGGTGGTAAACTCCTTGTACATCTTTGGCTACATAAGTAAAGGCTGGCATCTGTTTATTCTCCTACCAATTTAGCTAAAATTTCCGGCCGAAGGACAAAATTTTGAGCAGTTTCAAATTCAACCCGTCCTTCTTTAATCAAACGAGCCAAAGAAGACTCCAAAGTTACCATTCCCAACTCTCCCGATGTCTGGATTAGGTTATCAATTAAATGGCTTTTGGCATCGCGGACCATAGAAGCAAGAGCTGGTGTCTTCAACAACAGTTCTACCGCCAGAATCCGTCCCGGAGAGATAGTCGGCACCAGCCGTTGAGAGATCACGGCCTCCAAAGTTGAAGCTAGCTGAAGCCTGATTTGCGGCTGTTGGTTTTCCGGAAAAACATCAATAATCCGGTCAATAGTTTGGGCTGCAGAGTTAGTATGCAAAGTTGCCAACACCAGATGTCCGGTTTCAGCAATTGTAATTGCCGCGGCAATAGTTTCATAGTCTCTCATTTCACCCACCAACACTACATCAGGATCCTCCCGCAATGCCGCCCGCAGCGCATTAGCCCAACTTTTAGTATCTACCAGCATCTCCCGTTGGCTGACTAAAGCCTTGCCTTTGGGATAAACATATTCGATCGGATCTTCAATAGTAATAATATGTGAAGTCCGGGTGTGGTTGATACGGTTAATCATGGCAGCAAGACTAGTTGATTTACCGTGGCCTGTAGGGCCGGTCACTAAAATTAAACCTTGTCTTAAATCTACCAGTCTACTTATCGGATCGGGAAGTCCCAAAGTATCCAGCTCGGGAATAATCAACGGAATCAACCTTAAAGCGGCACTTAAGTGGGCTTGTTGTTTAAAAATATTTACCCGGAAACGGGCCTTTCCGTGAAGAGAGAGGGCAAAATCAAGTTCTAATGTAGTTTCAAAAGCTTGTTTTTGGGCAGGGGTAAGGATTGGTAATAATAAGCTGGTCATGTCCACATCGGTAAGTACAGGAGTCCCTAAAACAGGCAACAGTTCACCATGAAGGCGCAACATAGGAGGATAACCTACCACCAAGTGCAAGTCGGAAGCGTTGCGGGCAACTGTAATATCTAAAAGTTGTTGAATATTCATAAAATAAAGTCAAAACTCAAAAATCAAAGGTCAAAAGTACAAGTTAAAATTTAAAAGTATTTAAGACTTTTCACTTTTTAATTGAAATTTTGAATTTTGCATTTTGAATTTTAAATTAGTCTTCTGCAACCCTCAAGACTTCCTCCAGGGTTGTCACTCCTTCCAAAGCTTTAAGATAACCATCTTGTTTTAAAGTAATCATTCCCTCGGAAGTAGCTACCTCCTCAACTGCTGAAGCCGAAGCCCTTTCTAAAATCAATTGCATTATTTTCGGGGAAACTACCAATACCTCAAAAATGCCTACCCGCCCCAGGTAGCCACTGTGCCCGCATTCGTTACAACCTGTTCCTTTATAAAGTTTAACTTCCTGAGTATTGGAAACCATTTTACCTAATACCCGCCGGATATTGTCTGCTACCTCCGGAGGCGGTGTATAAGAAACCCGGCAGTGAGGACAAACTTTACGTAAAATCCTCTGACCAACGGCAGCATTTATTGACGAAGCCAAAAGAAACGGTTCCATCCCCATATCCAAAAGACGGGGTAAAGCACCGGCAGCCGTATTGGTATGCAGGGTAGAGAAGACTTGGTGACCGGTCAAAGCGGCCTGAATAGCCAAATCCGCCGTTTCCGTATCCCGAATTTCTCCCACAAGCATGATGTTGGGGTCCTGGCGAAGAAACGAACGCAAAGCCGAAGCAAAAGTCAGGCCAATTTGGGGATTAGCCTGTACCTGGTTGGCTCCGGGAATCTGGTACTCAACCGGATCCTCAATGGTTACTATATTCACCTTAGTAGTAGAAAGCTTAGTGAGGATAGAATACAAAGTCGTGGTTTTACCGGAGCCCGTAGGACCACAAATTAAGATAATCCCGTGGGGACGGATTATTTGACTTTCCAGGTTCTTTGAGGCCGTACCCCGTAGTCCTAAATCCTGGAGGGTAGGGGCAACCGTACTTTTAGGCAAAAGCCGCAGCACAACTTTTTCCCCAAATATCGTCGGCACTGTTGAAATACGTAAATCAAAAATATTCTTTCCGGAGGTATAGCTAAAACGGCCATCCTGGGGCAGCCTTTTTTCCTCAATTTTTAAGTTAGATAAAATCTTAATCCGCGAAACCAAAGCCTCATGTACCCGTTTGGGCAAGATCACTTTCTCATGTAAAATTCCATCAATGCGGTAACGGACACGGGTCTTATCATCTTCCGGCTCAATATGGATATCCGAAGCCCGGGCTTTGACGGCATATTCTAAAAGCTGGGTAATGATATTGGAAACCGGGGCTTCCCGGATCTCTTCCGCCTTTTCCTCGGGGAGAGCCTCTTGACTGGTTTGCTGCAGTGCACTCACTTCCTTAAGCGCAGAGGTTACATCAGTAGTTAAATTTTGGGAGTATTGGTCATTGATGGCTTTAGTAATTTCATCAGGTGAAGCCAGGTAAGGTTTGACAAAAAGGCTGGATTTTTTTTCAATAAACTGGATTATTTGGATATCCAAAGGATCAACCATTGCCACAAACAACTTATCTCCGGTTTTTTCAAAGGGGATCAGATGATAACGCCGGGCTACAGCCTCAGGGATTAAATCTAAAATTTCTGTAGAAATAGCTTTACTCTCCAAGCTAATAAAAGGCACACCTAAAAGCTGGGCCCGGGCAGCCAATAATTTTGGTTGGGGAACCAACCCATGCTGCTGGATAATCTGTTCTGCGGATTGACCGCTGTTAATTGCTTCCAGTTTAAGTCCTGAAAGCTGATTGGCATTTAAAAGCCCTTGTTTATAAAGGATGTCTTCAATACCGACTTGAGCAGGTTGCGCCATATTCAATATGCCCGAAAGTCGGGCCTTATTTCCATTATGGCCAAACTTAAAGACCAGTGTCAATCAGCACTTGATAATCCCAATTAAATATCCTATAATTCCGATTCTTATGAAAACCGAAATATTAACACCAAGTAATCAATCATCTACTAAAGGTGAAGAGTTATCCACCCTGGTAAAACAACAACTAGATGAAATTTTAAGCGGTGATTTAAAAAATAGTTTAACTTGGGAAAAATTTTTAAAAGCGCTCCAACTAAAAAAAGAGGGTAGTTGCTTACGGGCAAATACCCCTGATGGCCGACAAATAGTTTTTCTCGCCAAAGGAAGAGATCACCTTGAAGAATATAGTCATGTTATCTATTACTTTAATAAAGAAGGGATGCGCATGATGACATGCGTGCCTGCCTCGCTTTTACCTGAAGAGCTGCTATAGCAGGATAACTAACTCATTATTTTTCGCTTAAGGTATAATCAAAAAATGATACCTTACCTGTTGATTCATCCGGATTTTTCAAAAAGGGAAGAGGAGGCCAAAAAAATACTTACCCAAAAAAATATTTCCCAAGGACATCCAAATTTATTATGGATAGGGGAAGATAAGTTGGGAATCAAAGAGGTAAAAAAAATCCGTGAGCATCTGAACTTAAAACCTTACCAGGGTCAAAGCCAGGCAGTAGTAATCATAAAAGCTGAAAACCTTACCCCCGATGCCCAAAATTCCCTCTTAAAAACCCTGGAAGAACCACCGGAGCAAGCCATCCTAGTCTTAGGGGCTGCCTGTGAAGACCAACTCCTTTCCACTATTACTTCCCGTTGCCAACTTATAACTTTAGCCGGTCCCGTCTCCACTGAAAATCTGGAAAAAAAGTATTATGGTAAAATCGATCAACTTCTAAAGTCCACCAGTCAGGAACGTTTCCAATTTGTGGAAAAACTGGATGAAAAAGAACAATTTTTATGGACCTTAACTTCATATTTTAGGCACAAGCTTTTAGAAAATTCCGCAGGTGGCAACCCAGTTCCACCCCCGGGGTGGACAGTAGAGAACATTCAGGACTTCCTTCAAGACTTAATTGAAGCCCAAAAATGGGCAGGACAAAATGTTAATACCCGGGCTATCTTGGAATATTTAATGTTAAAAATGCCTTATCAAGATGACTAGGGTATTTTTGATAGATTAGGGCTTTGCAACAATCTAATTTAACTATATACAGTTGCAATATTTTCTTTAAGCTGGTACACTATCTTCCGTTATGCCAGCAGTATTATCAAACCAATACGGCGCTAAAGAAATCCAAGTTTTAGAAGGTCTTGAACCGGTCCGCAAACGGCCGGGAATGTATATTGGCTCTACAGACGAACGGGGTCTTTGGGTAATGGTCAAAGAAATTATCGACAACTCCGTCGACGAGGCCATGGCCGGACGCTGTAAAAACGTCTGGATTACCCTGCATCAGGGTGACTATATTAGTGTAGCCGATGACGGTTTTGGTATCCCTTGGGAAAAACATCCAACCGTGGGCAAATCCGCCTTAGAGGTTGCCATGACAGTTTTGCATGCCGGAGGTAAGTTTGGCGAAGGCGCTTATAAAATCTCGGGAGGACTGCATGGTGTCGGGGCTTCAGCAGTCAACGCCCTTTCCCAATATATGAGGGTAGAGACAAAAAGGAACGGCAAAGTTCATTTCCAGGAATACAACCAAGGAAAACCTAAATTTGAAGTCAGGGAGTTAAAAGCTGCCGACAAACCGACTGATTTTACCTATTATTTTGACTGGAACAGTGAAAGTGGTGTCAGGACAACTTTTAAAGCCGATTCGGAAATTATGAGTACAATCGAGCCCAAACTTGATACTATCCTCAAGCAGGTCAAAAATCGGGCTTATTTGGTAGCCGGGCTATATTTTCATGTTTACGATGAAAAAACTGAGAAAGAGTCCCATTATTACTTTGATTCAGGGATTGTAGCCTTGATCAAACACATTAATAAAAATAAGGGTGCCATCCATCAGCCGATTTACATCCATAAAACCGTCGATGAAATCGACGTTGAAGTTGCCATCCAATATTCCGATGGTTATAACCCCACAGTTGAATCTTACGCGAATGTCCAAAGTACCCAAGACGGAGGTACCCATCTTACGGGTTTTAAAACCGCCCTTACCCGGGCTGTTAACGACTATGGACGCAAACAGGGATTCCTTAAAGAAAAGGATGAAAACTTAACTGGAGACGATACCCTGGAAGGTATTACTGCGGTTGTAGCAATTAAAATAGACTCGGAAAAGCTGCAATTTGAATCCCAAACCAAAGATAAATTGGGCAATGCCGAAGTTGCACCAATTGTTTCCCAAGTTACCAAGGAGGGGCTGGATGTCTTTTTTGAAGAAAACCCGACTGAAGCCCGCAAAATTATGGATAAAGTTCTGACAGCCGCCCGCGCCAGACTGGCAGCCAGGGCAGCCAAAGATGCAGTCCTTCGGAAAAGTGCCTTCGAAGGAGGGTCGCTGCCGGGAAAACTTGCCGACTGCCAGGAAAAAGACCCATCGCAGTCCGAGCTTTACATTGTCGAGGGAGACAGTGCCGGAGGATCAGCTAAACAGGGGAGAGACCGTAAATTCCAGGCAATTTTACCGTTGCGGGGAAAAATCCTTAACACAGAAAGGGCAAGACTGGATAAAGTTTTAGAATTTGAAGAGATTAAAGCCTTGGTAATTGCCCTGGGGACAGGTATCGGGGATAGTGTGGATTATAGTAGAGCCCGCTACCACCGAATAGTACTGATGACTGATGCTGATGTGGACGGTGCCCATATCCGGACATTACTTTTGACATTTTTCTTCAGGTATTTACCGGAACTGTTGACTAAGGGCTATATTTATGTTGCCCAACCACCTTTATTTAAAGTTCAAAAAGGAAAAGATTTTAAATATGCTTATTCAGATACCGAAAGGGACCAGCTGATCAAACAAATGAGTAACGGTAAAACTGACGGTGTCATTATCCAACGTTACAAAGGTTTAGGTGAAATGAACCCGGAACAACTTTGGATCACTACCATGGATCCGGAAAACAGGATTTTAAAACAGGTAGGAATAGAGGATGCGGCTGCGGCAGATGAAGTCTTTAGTATGCTAATGGGCGAAGAAGTTGCCCCCAGAAAAAAGTTTATCCAAACTAATGCCAAGCAGGCAATTTTAGATATATAATCTGTTTAAATCCTCAACAAATTCTTAATAAGTTATGCATAATTTCTCAAAAATCACTGCTATAGTACTCGCAGCTGGAAGAGGAACTAGAATGAACACCGACCACCCAAAGGTCTTACATGAAATTAATGGCCAGCCTATAATTAAATATACTTTAGAAAAATTAGATTGCTTAAACTTGGGAAAAATCATTATTGTTGTTGGATATGAAGCTAGAAAAATACAAACGGCTTTGGAAGGAACTCGGGTATATGCAAAACAGAGTACATTATTAGGAACTGCAGATGCTGTTAAAAAAGCCATGACACAAGTTTCCTTTGCCTGTAAAACAATTCTTGTTATTAATGGCGACGATTCAGCCTTTTATAAAGTAGAAACTCTAAAAAGCATTATTAACCAACATTTGGACTCTAAAGCAAAAATGACAATACTTACGTCTATACAAGATCAAGCTGAAATTTCGGGCAGAGTTATCCGTAATAAACAGGGAGGAGTAATTAGTATAAAACCAAATTCGCAAATGACGGCAAAAGAGCTAAAAATAAACAAAGAAGTGGTGTGCGGATTATATCTTTTTGATATTACTTGGCTAAGACAACATCTACCTAAAATTGAACCTGGTAAAAAAGGAGAGTATAATATCACAGCTTTAATTGATACAGCTTTAGGTGAGGGGACTTTGCAAGACATTAAGCTTGCTGACCCTAATGAATGGAAAAGTATTAACACTCAGCAAGAGTTACAAAATGCCCAAAAGTTATGGAAAAAGCTGTACGGTTAAAATCTAAATATATGGCCGAGAGAGCAGACTTTCATATACATTTAGGAGACAGAACTAACGAAAACCTTTTGGACGAAGCAATTCGTAACCATGTTTCAGTTTTGGCAGTTTTAGATAGGGGAATCATTAAAACTACTCAGCTTGAACAATTAATAAAAGCTGGCCAAAATCAAGGAATAGAAATTCTCCCAGCTGTTGAGTGTTTAACCGAAGTTCCCTTAAACAGCCATTCAATCTCCGTAGAGTTTCTGGGACTTGATTTTGATTTAAATCATCCGGCGATATACCGCAACTTTAATCCAAAAGGTGAATTTTACTCTCAAAAACATCAGCGGAAAGTTGCTTACCAAGTAGGTTGTCTAGAAAATCAAGGCTTTCAATTAAACCGAGTAAGTGAAACTAATTCCTTATGGAGCACTGTCGACGGTGGGGAATTCTTGGATACAGCTATTAGGTTGTGCAGAATAGTAGTTCTAGATCCGGCAAATCAAAAACTTTTACAATCCGCAAACGGAAAGGTAGAAGCCCATCTGGCAAAACGCCCTGAAGATAAACCAAAAGATCCCAACAATCCTACTGAATTATCCTTATTAAATGCTAAGGTCATCTACTGGGAACTTTTTGCTCCCGGAATGCCAGGTTTTAAAAAATGGCACCTAGATCCACAAACTATTTTAAATACTATTCACGAAGCAGGAGGAGTAGTTATAGTTCCTCATCCCAAATTCCAACACAAACTTGGAGGGACAACAGTCGAGGAAGCTTTAGATCATCTATTTAAAATTGGTATTGACGGAGTAGAAGTTTGGGATGCCAATTTAATTGATAAAAAGTTTACTAGACAAGTTTTAAGCAAGGGAAAGATTGCTCTGGGTGGAAGCGGGCAAGACACTACTTACTATCAAAACAGAGTTATGGGTATGGGTGATATAAAAGATCAAAGGATGTTCATATCAACTAGAAGATTAGTGGATTTAAAGTTATACAAAGTTCTTCATGGATATGGCCGACCTCAACTATACCCTTAAATTCTTAACAGTTGTATACTGAACAAAACATTTAGGATGAAACAGATTCATGTTCATTTTTTAGGAATTGGGGGGAGTGGGGCATCGGCAGTTGCTGCCATTGCCCAAAACCAGGGTTGGAAAGTTTCAGGTTGTGACAACTACCCCTATAATGACTATACCAAAAATTTTGACCAAAACTTTTTGATAGAAGGCCATTCAACCGAACATTTAGAAGGTGTCCAAATCTTAGCTGTGACCCCGGCGGTCTTTTCCCAAGATCCCCATAACCCTGAACTTTTAGGGGCTAAAAATAAAGGTATCAAAGTCGTGACCTGGCAACAATTCATGGGGGAATTTTTGGAAAAAGATAAATTTGTCATTGCTATATGTGGAACACACGGAAAATCAACCACCACAGCCATGGTAGGGCAACTATTGGAAGATGCCGGGCTTGATCCGACAGTTGAGCTGGGGGCAATTGTTCCTAAATGGGAAAAAAATTACCGGGTAGGAAGGGGTGGACTTGCCCTGAGCGAACCTGTACTGAGCGAAGTCGAAGTAGTCGAAGGATATTTTGTTACCGAAGCCGATGAGTTTAATGACAACTTTTTAGCCTCCCATCCTCAAATTACTATCATCACCTCTATTGAAATGGACCATCCGGAATATTTTAAAAATTTTGAAGATTATAAAAAAAGTTTCAAAAAATTTTTATCCCAAACCAAAGGAAAAATCATTGCTAATTTATCAGATCCTGGAGTAAATCAAACTTTAGCCTCCCACCTCGGAGGTGGCAATGTAATAATAGATTATTCAAAAAACCCTATAGAATTTGATTTAAAAATTCCCGGCCAGTATAATATTCTGAATGCTTCAGCTGTTTACCAGTTGGGGCTGGCCCTAAAAATTGACCCCAAAATTATTCAAAAAAGTCTGCAATCTTTTAACGGAATCGGACGCCGGTTTGAATATCTTGGACAATTTAAAGGAGCCGACATCTACAGTGATTTTGCCCATCACCCAACAGAGATTAAAGTCACGATGACTGCAGCCAGGGAAAAATTTCCTGATAAAAAAATTATTATGGTTTTTCAACCCCACATGTTTTCCCGGACTTTTGCCTTATTTGATGATTTTGCCAAAGTATTTCAAAATATTCCGGTAGATAAAATTTATATTATGGATATTTATCCTTCCAGGGAAATAGATACCGGTTTAGTAACCAGTAATCAATTAGTTGAAGCTACCAACAGAGACAATGTTCAGTATTTAAAGGGCAGGGAAGAAGTTTTAGATAAATTACAAACAGAAGCTAAAAAAGGAGATGTCATTTTTTTCACCGGAGCCGGGATAACTGATGAGATTGCCAAAAGCTTGGTTAAAAACTGATGATTTCTCAAATCTTACATTTATTTAAAAATAAATACCAAAGTCTCAACCTGATTGAAATTTCCCGGGATGATTTACTGTCAAATTTTCAATACCTGTCTTCTTTAAATCCAAATTTAAAAATTGCCCCGGTTTTAAAAAGTAATGCTTATGGCCATGGAATTGTGGAGGTAGCCAAAATTTTGGATTCCCAAAAAGCACCTTTTTTTTGTGTTGATAGTTTATATGAAGCTTACCAACTGCTTAAAGCCCATATCAAAACCCCAATTTTAATCATGGGTTATACTAATCCGGAAAATTTTAAGGTCAAAAAAATACCTTTTTCTTATGCTCTTTATGATTTGGAAATGGCAAAAGTTTTAAACAGCTACCAGTGGGATTGCGCTGTCCATTTAAAAATCGATACCGGTATGCACCGGCTAGGCATTCCCTTGGAAGATCTTCCCGAGTTTCTTTCCCAACTGAAAAAATTTCCCAATCTTAAAGTCAAGGGAGTGATGTCCCATTTGGCTTCCTCTGAAAGCTCTACCGATTCACTTTATAAGCTGCAAGTTCAAAACTTTAAAAAAGCCTTAGAAATAATTAAAAAATCAGGATTTAATCCAGAGTGGAATCACTTGAGTGCTTCCGGAGGTTTGTTAAACTCCCAAATTCGTGCAGAGTTAGCCAAAATTTCCAATATGGCCAGAGCCGGATTGGCTCTTTATGGGATTTCCCCAAATGCCCAGGATTCTAAATTAAAACCCGTCCTCAAACTAATCACCCATATTGCCCAAATAAAAAAATTAAAGATGGGTGACCGGATAGGTTACGATGGCACCTACAAAGCAGAAAAAGAGATATTGATCGGAGTTTTACCTATCGGTTATTATGATGGGGTAGACCGGAGGTTATCTAACAAAGGAGTAGTTTTGGTGGATAATGTAAAATGTCGGGTAATAGGCAAAGTTAGTATGAATATCACAACCATCGATTTAAGCAGCCTGAAAAACCCCAAAATAAATCAGGAAGTAATTATTTATTCAAAAAATCCGAAAGGTGAAAACAGTATCCAAAATGCCACCCAAATTTGCCAAACAATCCCTTATGATCTTTTAGTGCGCCTGGCTTCATCAACCAAAAGGGTTATAATCTGATGGATATGGAACAAAAAATTAAAAATTTATACCAAGATAAAAAAGTATTAATCCTGGGATTGGGAATAAACCAAGGCGGGTTGGGGGCTACTAAATTCTTTGCCAGAGCAGGAGCACAGGTAAGAGTTACCGATCTTAAAAAAAGGGAGGAGCTTCAAGTTTCTCTGGACCAATTAACAGATTTTCCGGAAATTGAATATATTTTAGGAGAACACAGATACAAAGATATTGATTGGGCGGATCTGGTTATTAAAAACCCGGCCCTCAAACCGGATAACCTTTATGTTCAATATGCCCGGAAAAAAGGTAAACAGGTGGAGATGGACATGGGGATATTTTTACAATTTGTCCAACCTGAACAAATTATCGGTGTTACCGGCACCAAAGGAAAATCCACTACAGCTTCTTTAATTTATGAATCCCTAAAATCAGCCGGAAAAGAAATTGTCTTTGCCGGGAATATCGGTAAAAGTGCGCTTGATACCCTTGCCCATGTTTCTGAAAATACCCTGGTTGTCTTAGAGCTTTCCTCCTTTCAACTGGAGGCTTTTAACCAGCACCAAGTTTCCCCTAAATGGGCAGTAATTACTAATATCTATCCCGACCACCTTAATTATTACGGAACCATGAAAGAATATACTGCAGCCAAAAGAATAATTGCTCAATACCAAACCAAGGATGATTATTTCTTTATCCGCAACGAGGACGAGATAACTGACAATTCTAACTTTCTCCAAGGATTGACAGGCCAAATTATCCGCTATAGCGGAACTGATTTACCTGTGAATTTTTCTCCCAAACTGGCCGGCGAACACAATCTCACAAACACAGCGGCAGCTTTAGCTGTATCCCAAACAGTTTTAACCTCACGAGATGCCAAATTAAAAGCATTGCAGGCACTAGAAAATTTTCAAGGGGTTGAATTTAGGCTTCAACTAATTTATGACAAAAACGGAATCAAAATCTACAATGATACGGCTGCCACCAATCCGGAAGCTACTATCCAAGCTTTGCATAGTTTACCAAACTCCATTTTAATTACCGGGGGAGTCAATAAAAATTTACCCTATGAAGAAATGGCTAAAGCTATTGAAAAGTATGCCAAGGAAGTTTATTTTTTGGAAGGAACAGCCACTGATGAAATTCTTCATCAATTTAAAATTAAAAACTTAAAATTTAAAATTATTAAAGGGACATACAATAACTTTGCTGAGATTTTAAAAGATATACAACAAATTGTAAAAATATCCCCATGCATTCTATTTTCCCCTGGGGCCGCCTCTTTTAACCTTTTTCAAAATGAATTTGATAGAGGCAAAAAATTTAACGAGGCTATCAAAAAAATCTTTAAATAGCCTCAAATTTAACCTAAAAAACTTGCACTTTTATCCTAAAAAAGGTACAATAATTTTGGTTCAAGACATTGCCCCCAGGGGCATTTTTGATGGATTTCTCCTATGAACAACATCGGTAAAATTGAACAAGCCCCAATAGTTGAAGAGATGAAGCGGTCCTACTTGGACTATGCCATGTCGGTCATAGTCGCCCGAGCCCTCCCCGATGTCCGGGATGGCCTAAAACCAGTCCAAAGAAGGATCATCTATGCCATGTCCCAACAAGGGTTGCACCACACCAGCCGCTACCAAAAAAGTGCTGCAGTGGTGGGTGAAGTGCTAAAAAATTACCATCCTCATGGTGATATCCCTGTCTATGATGCCATGGTGCGTATGGCCCAGGATTTTTCCATGAGATATATGCTTGTTGACGGCCAAGGAAACTTCGGTTCCGTTGACGGAGATTCTCCGGCAGCTATGCGTTATACTGAGGCCAGGCTTTCCGCTATCGCCGATGAACTGCTACGGGACATCCACAAAAACACAGTAGATTTCATCGATAATTATTCCGGCACTACCCAAGAACCGGTGGTCTTACCATCAGTCATCCCTAATTTATTACTTAATGGTGCTTCAGGCATTGCCGTAGGTATGGCTACCCAAATTCCACCCCACAACTTAGGAGAGTTGATCGATGCTTTGGCGTATATGATCGATCATCCCCAAAAGCCAGAAAAATTGGTAACTCAAAATAGCCCAGAAAATCTGAATATCACAACATCAGATAACCAAATTTTAGAGTCCTCCGAGGTTTTCGGAAAATATTCCAGTGAAGCCACTGTCGAAGAGTTGATGCAATTTGTTAAAGGTCCGGATTTCCCCACAGGAGGTTCGATTTATGACCAAGCGGAAATCTTAAACGCTTATGCTACAGGCAAAGGAAGAATTGTAATACGGGCTAAGGCCGAAATTGAAGAAGGCAAAGGCGGCAAATTTGACATTATCATTACCGAGCTTCCATACCAAGTTAATAAAGCTAACCTGGTAGCTCGGATTGCTGATTTGCACAAGGAGAAAAAAATTGAAGGAATTACTGACCTACGGGATGAGTCAGACAGAAGGGGAATGAGGGTGGTTGTAGAACTTAAACGCGACTGCCAACCTCAGTCAGTTTTGAATAAGCTTTTTAAATATACCGCGATGCAGTCTGTCTTTAACGTAAACACGGTGGCCTTAGTAGACGGTGTTCCCCACCTTTTAACCTTAAAACATATTTTGGAAGAATTTATTACCCACCGCCAGATTGTTATCCGCCGCCGGTCAGAATTTGAGCTGGCCGAGGCTCGTGCCCGGGAACACATCCTGGAAGGGTTAATGATTGCCGTTTCCAATATTGATGCAGTTATTGAAACCATTAAAAAAAGTAAAGATGCCGATGAAGCCAAGGTCAACTTAATGACCAGGTTCAAGCTTTCCGAAATTCAAGCCCAAGCTATTTTGGATATGCAACTGAGAAGACTGGCAGCCCTGGAACGGCTAAAAATCGAGGAAGAGCTAAAAATGGTCCGGGAAACTATCGCTTATCTGGAGGATTTATTGGCCCATCCGGAAAAAATCCTCAAAGTCATCAAAGACGAACTTCTAAAAGTCAAAGAAAAATATAGCGACGAGCGCAAAACCAGGGTGTACAAACAGAAAGTGGGGGAATTTTCCGAAGAAGACTTAATTGCCGATGAAACCACTATTGTAACTATTACCGATAGTGGATACATTAAAAGGCAACTTCCTGGCACCTTCCGTACTCAAGCTCGAGGAGGTAAAGGAGTTTCTGGTATAACAACGAAAGAAGCAGATGCAGTCAGTCATATCTTTTATACCAAAACCCTGGATAATATCCTCTTTTTTACAGATAAAGGACGGGCTTTTCAGTTAAAAGTTTGGGAAATTCCCGAAAGCTCCAGGATCGCTAAAGGCCAGGCTATCGTCAACCTCATTAATATTGACCAAGGAGAGAAAATTACCGCTATTTTGACTCTTCGGGCCAAGGATAAAATGAAGTTTTTATTTATGTGTACCAAACAAGGAAACGTTAAAAAAACCCCTATTGAAGAGTATGCTTCTATCCGTCGCAACGGACTTATCTCTATCAATCTTGATGCTGGGGATACATTAGGCTGGGTAAGCCCAACCTCAGGAGAGGATGACTTAATTATTGTCTCTAAACTGGGTCAATCTATAAGGTTCTATGAAAAGGATGTCCGTCCTACCCATCGTGATACTTCGGGGGTAAGAGGAATTCATTTGAGTAAAACAGACAGTGTCGTCTCACTTAATAAAATAGTTGATCCAAACGGAGATCAACTACTCTCAGTGATGGCCAATGGTTTAGGAAAGAAAACTCTTGTGTCTTCCTGGAGCAGACAAGGCCGAGGAGGGATGGGTGTAAAAGCAGCTCAAGTGACGGAAAAAACAGGACAAATTGTCACAGCTCAGCTTATTGATAAAGACGGAGAGATGTTAGTTTTGACATCTAACAAGGGACAGCTTATTAAAATAAATATCCAAGATGTACCAACATTGCAACGCCAGACCCAAGGTGTCATATTGATGAGGATGAGAGATGGAGAGAGAGTGGCTGCGGCAACTATTGTTTCCCAAAAAGAAAAAGACGAAAATTAGACTAGATGGAAAAGAAAATTACCACAATTGCCATTATTTATTTTATTATAGGGATCATCTTTGCCGGTGCCTTTGATTATTTCTACCATTGGGGACTACGGGCCCTTTTTAGTCCGGGATTTTACGTTGTAGCCTTGACCTGGCCATTCCAGCTTCCGGGATTCATTGTCGATTTCCAATACTACGGCCTCACTGGCAAAATCCTTTACTAAACTCAAACTTTACTAGAGGATGGTATATCTCCAACCCCCGAGGTTGCACAAAAAGTTATTCATCTTCAAGGAGTAAATGTTTCATGAGTTCTAGTTCTCTGGCATAATCGCTATGTCCTGCAACAAAATCCCTATATCCATTTCCATCCTTAAAAAAATTTATAATATGATCCTTTATACACAAAAGATCAGATGACAAACCAATAAAATAGGGGTAAGAAGAATGGGGATAGGTTTCTATTTCAGAAGTTAATTCATTCACATAAGGGTTTAAGTGAATGTAGCGAGAAAGATGTAGTATCTGATCATCATTTTCAACCAAAACTGTCCTAAAAGCGCCTTGGAATAAAGGACCCACTCTTTTATATTTTGTATTGAAATACTTTGCATAACTGTTAAGCACTTTTCCCATAAACTCAGAAATTCCATTTTCCTTTACCTGTCTCAAAAGAAGATGAAAGTGATTGGGCATCAAACAATAGCAAACAATCTCCACAATCTTAGGGTTACGGCTAAAATCCTTAATCTTAAACTGTAAATGTTTGGAAAAAGCAGGTTTAGGACCAGTAAACTGATAATAGTAAAGAGTTTGCAAGAACCTTTTGAAATCTCGGTTTTCAGTAAAAATTACCCTTTTCTCCACACCCCGATTGTAAACATGGTAGAAGTTATCGTTGGCCAGAGGAGTAACCCTATAAGGCATCTCTTTTCAACCTACCATATAAATTTTATCTGTGCAACCCCCGATGTTGCACAGATAAAATATTTGCTATAATGTTTCCATGCCAAAGGTAGGAGCGCATGTTTCCGCTGCCGGATCACTGGATTTAAGTTTTGAGAGGGCTCAAGAGATCGGGGCCGAGGCCACCCAAATTTTTATCTCTCCGCCTCAACAATGGCTGCACTCAAACCACACAGAAGAAGAGATAGCCAGGTATAAGGATCAGGCAAATAAAACCCGAATTGAACCTAATTTTATTCACGCTGCTTATCTTATTAATCTTGCCTCACCAAACCCAGAACTTGTCAAAAAATCGATTGATTGGTTGATCTATTCCCAAAAAGTAGCGGAAAAGCTTTGGGCAGAAGGGACTATCTTCCACATCGGTTCCTTTAAGGATACTACCGAGGAACAGGCCTTAAAACAGGTTATAGAAGCAATTAAAACCATCATCAAGTCCACAGGAAATGTAACTTTAATCTTGGAAAACTCGGCCGGGGCAGGAAATTTAATCGGAGACCAGTTTAGTGAATTAGGCAAAATTATCCGGCAAGTAAATGACCCTCGGCTAAAAGTTTGTTTGGATACCCAGCATGCCTTTGCCTCAGGTTATGATTTTAGGACTAAAGAGGGTTTGAAAAAAACTTTGGCAGAATTTGATAGAGAAGTAGGGCTTGCCAATCTGGTGGCCATTCATGCCAATGATTCTAAGGTTGAATTTGGTTCACATCGCGACAGGCATGAAAACATTGGTGAAGGTTTTATTGGCCTGGAAGGGTTTAAAAACCTTATCAACCATCCGGCTTTACAAAATATCCCCTTTATCTTAGAAGTCCCGGGCTTTGACAATAACGGCCCTGACAAAAACAATGTCCAACTTTTAAAAAGTTTATCCTGTTAACCCTCAGTGGCCTTCACAGTTTGTGCGGTGATCCCATTTTACTTGTTCAAAAAGTCTTCGGGGACTATTCTCTAACCTGGATAAAATATTAAGCGATTCCTCCACATCATTCTGAGGGTTAAGATAACCGTTTGGATAATAATGTCCAAAGATTTCGTTTTGTTTTACAGTAGCCTCAAACTCATCCTGGTAACAGGCGTCCGGACTGGAATAACCAAAACTATTTTTATTTTTTAGATCAGTCTGCCGATGGGACATTTCATGCCTCAGAAAAACTGCTTGAACTGCCGGAGGCTCATCCCGCAATTGCGTGTTAAGCTTGATTGTTTGATAGGCTGAATCATACCGGCCAAGGATATCCGATGACAAAGGATAAAAAAGTACCCTTAAAGCAGGATCGTGAAGAATTCTTTGATTCTCTTCACCCTCACCAGGTATGCTTTCCAGAAGCGAAACTGCCCCTATAAGATCCAAATCAATACCTCCGGAGTCTTCCGCCCTACACACCTCAGGTTTAATTTCCCTGTTTATAATTTTAAAAATTTCATTTCCACTCGAGGGATCAATCCTTACACCCACCGTTAATAAGGTTTCGGGAAATTCATTCATCGTACTCATGGTAGTCCTACCGCATTGACCAAAGGTTTTTACATACCCATCAGGACCTACTGCTTCGGCATTTTTATCTAAAAAGGCGCCAAGCAAAGTTCCGAATTCCACCGTAAGTATACAGGCAGTACGAAGTATGATTTCTTTACTTGGAACAAACTTTCTTCCCTCCTGACTTCTGGTAATTAGTACGTGAGTCCCAAATTCTGTAGTATTAGTTTGATTTCTTCTGGAATTGGTACTCTCCAAAGAATTTCCTCTCCACTGGCTGGATTTAAAACCCGGGCATCAGTAATC
>JAMDBX010000072.1 GCA_023487645.1 Patescibacteria group bacterium
CAATATTTGGTAAAGCCAATATTGAAGGAGTCAGAGTAGAAAAATGAATAACGCTAGTAAAGAGTTATTTGTCCAAGTAGATAGTGGAAATAACATTGTTGGACCAATCGAAAAAAATATATGCCACGCTCAAGGTATCCTGCATCGAACAGTTTCCATACTAGTTTTTGATACTCAAGGTGATTTATTAATGCAGTTAAGGTCTAAAGAAAAAGATCTTTATCCTGGACTCTATACCCTTTCTGCAACAGGTCATGTTGACTGGACAACAAATGGTCCAGAAACTTACGAACAAGCAGCACAAAGAGAGTACGAAGAGGAACTAGGCAAAAAGCCTGCTAACCCTTTAGTCGCCAAATTTACTGCCGAATTTGATGCACCTGGACATCATACAATGCCTACAGTCTACTACACAACCGATGAAGGCCCTTTCAACCCGAACCTAAAAGAAGTTCAAAAAGTTGAATTTTTACCCTTAGAAAAAGTGAAAGAAATAGCAGACAGAATAACTCCTCCTTCTAGGATGGTCTTAGATAGATTAGGATTGATTCAATGATGAAAGCAACAGCTATTGCTCCCTCAAATATTGCCTTTACCAAATATTGGGGTAAAAAAGATGAAGTTTTAAGACTTCCGGAAAACGGCTCTGTTTCCATATGCCTTTCTAACCTTTTAACTACTACTACAGTTGAGTTTCAAAAAGATCTAACCGAAGACTCTGTTACTCTAAACGGAGAGATCGAATCTGGTGAAGATTCAAGAGTCATAAAACACTTAGATAGGATTAGAAAATTGGCTGGTATAGACACCAAAGCCAAGGTAGTCTCCAATAATAACTTTCCTGTGGGCACCGGCCTTTCTTCATCTGCCTCAGGCTTTGCAGCACTATCTTTGGCTGCTTCAAAAGCTGCGGGACTAAATCTATCCGAGAAAGAATTGTCAATTTTAGCCCGTCAAGGTTCGGGTTCTGCCTGCAGGTCAATCCCCTCCGGTTTTGTAGAATGGCTGGACGGAGACACTTCTGAGACTTCAATTGCTGTACAAATTTTTCCGCCTGATTATTGGGATATTGCAGACGTGGTAGCCGTAGTCTCAACCGGTAAAAAAGATGTTCCCACAACCGTTGGCCAACAATCTGCTAAGTCTTCTCCCTTTATGGAGGTTAGGAAATCCCATATGAAACAAAAAAACGAGCTTGTTAAACAATTAATTAAGGATAAAAATTTTACTGCTTTTGGCCAATTGACAGAGTCAGAAGCTTTGGAGCTGCATGCCATTATGATCACCCAAACTCCCCCTCTAATCTATTGGCAGCCAAATACCGTTTTAATGATGAAACTCATTCAAAAATGGCGCTCTGAAGGCCTTCCGGTCTATTTTACGATCAACACCGGCCAGGATGTGCATATTTTAGTTGAACAAAAAAATGTTAATGAGTTAAAAGAGAAGCTGGAAACTATAGAAGAAGTGAGAAATATTATTGTTAATACCCCCGGCGCAGGTGCAAGATTTTCCGAAAACCACCTATTTTAATGAAAAAGTTAGCGCTTTTTGATATTGACGGTACTGTTTTACCGGGGGGATTTGGAATATTTTTTATCGCAGAAAATTTAGCTAAATCCGGTTTGTTTAATAGCAAATACTTGGAAGAAATTTTAGAATTAAGAAACAAATACAGGGCCAGTCTAATCCCCTTTTCATACTTTTCTCCTCAAGTAATGAAACAACTAGTCCAAGGCTTTAAGGGACAACGTTACAGTGTAGTTAACTCTCTTTCAAAAAAACACTTATTAACTTTAGAGGGATATTTTTATCCTTATGTAAAAGAGGTTATCAGAAAAATACGTAAAACTCATGACATCTATTTCATTACAGCAAACACTCAGTTTTATGCTAGCTTTTTTACTAATTACTACAAAGCCACAGGGTATAAGGCTAGTATTTTGCAGGTCAAAAATGATAAATTTACAGGAAAAATAAGTGGACCAAATTTTCATCCCAAACACAAAAAACAAGCCATCGGAGAACTTATACAAAGCTACGGTAAAATCGGTTCCATAGCATTTGGAGATGCTGAAACAGATTCATTAATGTTATCTGAGGTTGAAACCCCAATATGTATTAACCCAACTACTCCTTTAAAAGAAATTGCCCTAAAAAGGGGGTGGACAATTACTGATCACCTGAATGCTAAAAAAATTTTCCGGTCTCTTTTAAAATCCTGACTGCTTCTTTTGTCCAGGGAGTGTAGTTATCGGGATCGGTATTAAAGTCTTTTAAAAATTCTTTTTTATCAACCCATTTATATTCATACCCAACATCGGGATTAAGTTTAACTTCGCCGTTATATTCCCCCACCAGTAAAACATCATGTTCGTTCTCACAAAGCGGCCCGATTTTGGCAAAGTAATTAAATTCTCCAACTTTTTTTACAGATATATCTTCAATTTCATATTCCTCTTTTAAAGCCCGCATGGTTGCCTCTTCTACTGTTTCATCCAGCCCATCACTTTTATGTAAAGGGTGTGTTGAGGCAGTAAAATCCCAAATATCATTAAAAACTTCGTGCTTGCGTCTTTGCAGAAGAATCTCACCTCTCTTGTTGTACACTAAAACAGTTACAGCCAGGTGTCTCCTACCCTCTCCGGTGTGTCCTATTTCTTTTGGGATATATTCTAAGAACTGACCGTTTTCGCTACAGGCTAAGATTGTTTGATTCATAAGGGTTTCGAGGAGATTACTTGCCCAATGCTGACTTTACAGCCGATTCCATGTCTGTGTAACTGTATGCCCCCGCAAATTGGTTTGCATTAAGATAAAATCCCGGTGTGCCGTTAATACCGATACTTGAGGCAAGTGAAATATCTTCTTTTAGTTTGTTGTCATACTTACCGCTATCCAGGCACTGTTTCATTGTCCCAGGATCAAATACGGGCTGAAGGAAATCAGCAAGCTCTTGTGACTTTGTTTTGTCGTTTTTAACTTTATTATTCAAAAGATCATATCCCGAAGAGCCCATCAGCAAATCGTGGACTTCCCAAAACCTGCCTTTTTCAAAAGCGCAATACATTGCTTTTGTCCCCATCTCCCCATTACCATGACCGGGGGTATAAATATATGCAAAAGAGGCTTTACCTGCTTCTACCAATTTCTTAATTTCAGGCACAGGCGGAACATAAGTACCTCCATCAGCAACAAGACTAAACCTTTGCCCTGCCTGTTTATTCAGTTCGGGATTTTTGCCGGCAGCAATATGGCAATAAGGACAGCTTGGGTCTGCAACTTCAATGATAACCAGTTTACTGTTGGTATCTCCAAACTTTATGGCACTTTTATTAAATACGCTTTTGACCTGGTCTAAACTTGCAGCCGGCGGGGGTGTGGGTTGAGCAGGCTGTGGTGAGGCTTGTTGGGTAACCTGAGCTTGAGTTGTGGTTTTTGGGCCAATTTTAATAATCCCTCCGTGTATTAAGATTGTGATTGCAACAATAAGTGAGCCTACTAAAATTGCGCTGGGAGTAGAAT
Organism: Patescibacteria group bacterium; assembly: GCA_023487645.1. The sequence continues at coordinate 3,526 of JAMDBX010000072.1, forward strand.
ATAAAGGATTTATACTGTTATTTTTCATGTTTGTTTAGTTTAATTTAGTTGGCCTCAACTGTCAATCTGTATCGTGTCAATTAAACTGGTTTTGGGCTTTTTCTATTCCCTCCTTAAGTAATATTTCTAAAGCTTTTAAGCCTTGCTTGAGCATATGTTTTACCTGAGATTTCTCATTTGATAAAAATTCTTCCAATACAAAATCCTCTGCCGAGAAAGAGATTCTTTTGTGCTCGCCGCTGTGTGATTTTTCATTACCAATCCCAAGCCTAACCCTGACAAACTGGTCTGTCCCCAAATTTTGAATTACCGACTCCACACCATGATGGCCTGCACCGCTTCCCCCTAACCTGACTTTAATTTTGCCTAAATGCAAGTCCAGGTCATCATGAATAACAATAACATCCTCAGGGTTTATTTTGTAAAACCGGGATATTAAGCCAACTGCCATTCCGGAGTGATTCATGTAAGTTTGGGGTTTAACCAAAAGCAAGCTGTCTGCTTTAATAATTTCCGCCTTAAATTTTTCCTCCATCTTCCATTCCCTGTTTTCTACCTCTATTTTCCTAACAAATTCATTCACCAGCTCAAACCCTAAATTATGCCTGGTATTTAAATATTTATCCTCAGGATTTCCAAGACCTACTATTAGTTTCATAAATTAGTCTCTAGTCGCCAGAGTCTCGGGACTAGTGATTTTTTCTAGACTCTTGACTCTAGAGACTTGTCACTATTTTTCAGCACCTCCAAAATTTGTTCATGTATCAAACCATTAGAGGCTACTATATCAAGCCTTTTTTTACTCCAATCCGGCTCATTTCCCTCTAAATCAGTTACTTTTCCTCCTGCTTCCTCAACTAATAACACTCCAGCAGCTACATCCCAAATATTAGCATCATTAGGAAAACCATCCAACATTCCTTGAGCCACAAAAGTAAGATGTAAAGCAGTTGCACAAAGAGCATACTGATAAAGAGTTCTATACATTAATGGCACCATATAAGTATCAACTTTCCTTTTTCTACTATTAGCATGACCAAAATCTACTGCCATCACAGCATTTTGTAATTTATCTACTAAACTAACCTTTATTTTCTGATCATTCATAAAAGCCCCCTTCCCTTTTTGAGCAACATACATCTTATCTTCGGTTACCCAATAAATCACTCCTAATACTGGTTTCATTTGCTCAAGTAAAGCGATTGAAACTACAAAAAAGGGCATATCTGTAGCAAAGGATATTGTCCCATCCAAAGGATCAATTACCCAAGTATATTCTGATCCTCTATTATTCTGACCATTCTCCTCTGCAATTATGTCATGAGTTGGAAATTCTTTGGTAAGAATACTAGTAATTATTTTTTCTGCTTCTAAATCGGCTTGGGTGGCAAAATTGGTTCTATCCCCTTTTTCGAAATGATGGTGTTTTTGACCATAAAAACCTAATATTATTTTTCCAGCTTCTTTAGCTGCTTTTTTGGCTATTTCTAAAAACTAATCTT
>JAMDBX010000029.1 GCA_023487645.1 Patescibacteria group bacterium
AACCAGCCCGTTCCAGTCATACAAAGCCGCAAGTATAGAACCTACAAAACTTGGGCTAATACCCGGCCAAAAACTGACACTTGAGGAACTTTTAAACGGCAGTCTACTGACTTCTGCCAACGATGCAGTCCAGGTGATTAAAGAAGGAGTTGATGAGGAGTATAAAGCAAATGTTTTCATTGAAGCAATGAATTTAAAAGCCAAGGATCTGGGGTTAAAAAATTCCCGCTTTGAAAACCCCCAGGGTTTTGATGGGCAAAGCCATTATTCAACCGCAGAAGATTTGGCCGTATTGACCGCTTATGCGCTGAAAAATTACCCACTTATTTCCGATGTAGTAAAAAAAGACTACCAGTTTTATCCTACTAATCAAAACCATAAGCAGATTGATATGTATAACTGGAACGGGCTGGTTGATGTTTATCCCGGGGTTTTTGGGGTGAAAATAGGAAATACCGATAAAGCAGGTTATACGACTATTGTGGGTGCCCAAAGAGAAGGCAAAAGGGTAGTTGCTGTTGTTTTAGGTGCCCCGGGGGTCTTAGAGAGGGATTTATGGGCATCACAGATTTTGGACCTTTCCTTTCAAAAGCTAGGAAACCTTGAACCGGTAAATGTAACTGAAAATCAGCTTAAAGATAAATATTCAACCTGGAAATACTGGAACTAAACCTCCTTACCAAACTATAAGGTAACGCTTACGTTTTTTCTACATCCGGTTGCTAGAATCAATTTGTGTACCTGCCTCCTGCCCCACAAAGGCTGGCCCTGAGTCCGCCTAAACACATTTTTATGGCCAGTTTCCTAAATACTCTTAGGAGAGCAAGCACAGGTTTAAGAAAAGACCTGCTTATAGCAACTTTCGCCGTTATTGCTTTCCTGGCTATTATTCCCATTTTCACCTATTACTATTTTGTTGGTGACCTCGCCGATCAAACAAAGTTAATGAGCCGTAACGACAGGGGGATAGTATTACTGGACAGCCAAAACAGGCCTTTTTTCCAATTTTACCAGGGCAAACTTAGGGACAACGTGCCTTTATCCCAAATCCCTTTGGATGTACAGCACGCGGTTATTGCCATGGAGGATAAGGATTTTTATTCCCATCCGGGGTTTTCTTTTAAAGCTATGGCCCGATCGTTTTTGGAAGATGTAAGGCAAAAGGATTTGTCATACGGTGCATCAACAATTACCCAACAATTGGTTAAAAACTCCCTCCTAAATAATAAAAAGAGCTTGCTTAGAAAGTACCAGGAGGTGGTTTTAGCTTCCGAAATTGAGCGAAGGTACAATAAAAACCAAATTCTTTATATGTATTTATCCTCAGTGTATTTTGGGGAAGGAGCTTTCGGTATGGAGGAGGCGGCGCAGACATATTTCCATAAGCCTGCCAAGGATTTGAACCTTGCGGAAAGTGCCATGCTTGCGGGGTTATTGTCCGCTCCCACAAAGCTTTCCCCAATATCCGGAGATTCCAATGAGGCTAAACTCCATCAAAAATTAGTTTTGGACAGGATGGTGGAGCAAAAATATATTACTAAGCAGCAGGCAAATGAAGCCCTGGATGAAACCCTGGTTTTTGATCCCCGGCTAAAAGATATTAACGCAGTTGCTCCCCATTTTGCATTGATGGTAAGGGATGAGTTAGTTAAAAAATACGGTGAAGAAAAAGTTGCTTCCTCAGGTTTTCGTGTTAAAACAAGCTTAAATTTGGATTACCAAAAATATGCCGAAACAATTGTCGCAACACAGGTACAAAAATTGGCGCCAAACCTGGTTACAAATGGTGCTGCGGTCGTTTTAAATCCTAAAACCGGGGAAATTTTGGCAATGGTCGGAAGCAAAGACTGGTATGATGACGGGTTTGGAAAAGTCAATGTAACGCTGTCCGGCCGTCCTCCGGGATCTTCTTTTAAGCCGATTGTTTATGTCGCAGCCTTTGAAAAAGGATTGATTACACCGGCGACGATTTTGCAGGATAGGCCGACAAGGTTTAGAAATGACACAAATTTGGCGGCAATCGGACCAAATTCTTTTTACAGCCCTGTTGACTTTGACAGAAGATTCCGGGGGGCGGTTACCGTGAGACGTGCCTTGGCCAATTCATTAAACGTTCCGGCGGTTGAAGTAATGTCAAAAGTCGGTGTCCCAAATACTTTGGAAATGGCGCAAAGACTTGGGATAACGACTCTTAAAAGCCCCGATGATTACGGCCTGTCTCTTGTTTTGGGGACGGGTGATGTCAAGCTTTTGGAACTGACTAATGTTTATGCTACCTTTGCAAATCATGGTTATAAAAATGAACCAACGTCAATACTTCAGATAGATAACAAAAAAGGTAATACAATTTATAAATACAAGCCGAATCCGGAAAAAGTGTTGGATGAGAAAGACGTCTTTGAAATAACATCAACACTCTCTGATAATAGTGCCAGGCAGGAGGAGTTTGGTAATGCCCTGACAATTTCAAGATCTGCCGCAGTAAAAACCGGAACTACGGAGGATTTTAAAGATGCCTGGACCTTGGGATATACCCCAAGTCTGGCTGTTGGAGTTTGGGTAGGAAACAACAATAATCTGCCAATGGATCAAATTGCCGGCTCTTTGGGCGCAGCTCCGATTTGGAAGTTATTGATGGAAAAATATCTGGCTGGTACCCCGGTTGAAAAATTTGATCCTCCTTCAGGTTTGGTACCTATGGTTGTTTGCCCCAACGGGGGAGTTTCAGAAGCTACACCCGGCGCCAAGATAGAGTATTTTGTTCCCGGGACCCAGCCTCGCACAAGATGTCCTATTATAAGTCCGTCACCATCCACTCCAACGCTGGCTTCTCCCTCACCAACTCCTCAAGCTTCTGATAATATTCAGCAACCCCCCACTCAAACCAACCCGGGTACCCCCGGAAGCGTTACCCAAACTGTTGACCCTCAAACAGGACAAATAATTTACCAAATCAATCTTTAACCACGAAAAAAGCCTCCTTGCGGAGACTTCAATCGAGAACTTGTTCTTCTATCCTAAACTTGCGTTTAGAAGTGAAACTAACTACTTTCGCAATCAATTTCTATCAAAGAGCAAGTCTATATACTTTACACTAATGAAACCCCTGCGTCAATATATACAAAGTGGATCAGAGTATAGCAATTATTTAACCAACATCAAGCATCAATATTAGTATCACACCTCGGAGGTGTAACATTGTGGTTGGTTATTGAAATTTTAGCAGCTTATTTGTTAGTATAGCTTCCCAAACCTTATGCTGCCAAAAATTCTTTGTTTTTTAGACACCGAAACAACCGGCATACGGGCTTCCCGCGACCGCATAATCGAAATCGGAATCATCAGGGTTGAAGAAGGCAAAGTTATTAAAAAGTTTGAATCCCTAATTAACCCCGGCTGCTTAGTTCCTACCGAAATAACAAACCTTACCGGAATCACCCCGGCGGATTTGGAAAACGCCCCCTATTTTCGGCAAATTAAAAATGAAATAAAGGAGATTCTCAAGGGGGCCGTAATGGTAGCCCACAATGCCCGGTTTGATTATTCTTTTTTAAAAAACGAGTTTAAAAGGCTTGAGGAAAGCTTTACCCAAAAACATCTCTGCTCTGTCAGGCTTGCCAGAAAAATTTTCCCCGAGTGGACTCGCCACAACCTAGATTCCCTAATTTCAAACTTGGAAATTAAATGCAAAAAAAGGCACCGGGCTTTGGATGATGCCAATGTCTTATATAAATTCTTTAAAAGAGTTCAGAAGGATTTTTCAAAGGAATTGGTTAAAGAAGCAGTAGATTTTGCCTTAAGAAAGCCCACCCTGCCGTTAAACCTGGACCCAAAGTTTTTAGAAGACCTGCCCGAGTCTCCCGGAGTCTATATTTTTTACGGTAAATCGGGAATACCTTTGTATGTTGGAAAAAGTATAAATTTGCGTGACAGGATCTTATCGCACTTTTCTTCAGATCACGTTAACCACAAAGACATGAAAATCTCCCAGCAAATAGAAAGCATTGAGACTATAAAAACCGCTGGAGAATTGGGGGCACTGCTTAAGGAATCTTACTTGGTTAAAAAAATGCAGCCTTTATGTAACAGAAAGCTTAGGATTAGCAGAAAAATGGTACTTATAAGAAGGATTCCAACTGAGAGGGGGTATTTATCCGTAAAGATTGAGGATACTGATTATATTAATCCTCGTGATATAGAAAATATCTTGGGCGTTTTCAGGTCAAGGAAACAAGCTAAAAATTTCTTAATTGACCTGGCAAAAGAAAAAAACTTATGCGAAAAATTGCTCGGCCTTGAAAAAGGAAAAGGGGAGTGTTTTGGATACAGATTAGGTTGGTGTTTGGGGGCCTGCAAAGGAGGGGAAAAGACAGGTAAATACAATTTAAGGTTTATTGAAGCTTTCTCGCCCACAAAGATAAAACCATGGCCATTTAAGGGAAGGATTTTGATAAAGGAGGGGAGTCCGCAAGACCGAGAAGAAGGATTTCTAATAGATAAATGGTGTTATCTGGGACGGATTACTTCCGGCTCACAAGAGCTGGAAAGTGAATATAATTTCGACTTGGATACATATAAAATACTACTAAGACACATCTTTCGCTCCAAACCCCTAACTAAAATCTTACCGATTCTTTAAGGCATTTTAAAAGCCTAAACCTAGAATCAAATTTAGATGAAAAGAAATTATTTTGGAAGGGGGTGAGGTTATGAAAAAAGTTACAATAGTGGCACTCTCGGCGGCGGTTATGTCGTTTTTGGCAACAGTGGGAATTGCAGGTGCTCAAACAGCTTCACCATCCCCCACTGAAAGTCCAAGTCCAATGCCTACTGCAAGCCCGAGAACTACGGTTCCAAGCGGAGCTCCGGCAACAGGATATGGAGGGTACTGACATTAATTGGGGTATATGAAAAGAATTGTTGTA
>JAMDBX010000022.1 GCA_023487645.1 Patescibacteria group bacterium
ATCTGTAGGCGGTTTGCGCTTCATCGCTGTTGTTATCATTAATTGTCAGATTTAATGGTATTGTCTCCATGCTGGTCTGCGGGGTCATTGATAAATCCTCCGCCAAAGTTTTGGCAATAGCATCAGCCAAGCTCATCACCCGATTTTTCCCAAAACCAACACTGGATGCTCCCCCAATACCTTTGAGTTGATTAACAATCTTCAAAGCCACTGCTTTAGGATCAGTCTCTTTAGCGCCTCGGGCCAATCTCAAAGACAAAGATACTAATCTACCCATGGCTTCCGCATCAGCCATAGTGTGCATTCCCGCTCTTCCCACAGTTACAAACACCTCAAAAGGCTGATCATCTTCATCTCGGTTAACCGTGACAAAAGCTTCTCCCACCGGGGTAGAAATTTTATAAGTCCGACCCCGTAAAATCATCGGCCTTTCAGCCACCGGAGCGGCCGGATTCTCTTTGGCAGCATTCAAAGAAGATGAAACATTCAAAACCTGGGTACTCTTGGAGCCATCCCGATAAATTGTAATGCCGTTACAACCCAACTCATAAGCCATCACGTAGGCAGTGCGAACATCATCACGGGTTGCAGAATTGGGAAGGTTAATGGTTTTAGATACTCCGTTATCCGTATGTCTCTGGAAGGCGGCCTGCATTTTAACGTGCCAAACCGGGTCAATCTCCTGAGCCGTTACAAATACCTTCTGGTACTCTTCCGGCACCTCAGCTAGACCTTTAACAGATCCGTGCTCCAACACCTTAGCAGCTAAGTCATCGCTGTAAAATCCTTCCCTTTGGGCGATCTCAGTAAAAGTTTTATTGGCAATAGTTAAAATCCGGTACTGATCACCTTTGGCTTTAGCTTTGTGAATATAGGCTAAGGCAAACACCGGCTCAATACCGGAAGAGCAATCACCAATAATGGAAATGGTGCCGGTCGGCGCAATGGTGGTAATGGTGGAATTTCTGATCTGTCTTCCTCCCGCATAAGCATAAGAGGCTGGCCGATTTCTAAAGGCTGAGGCATCCTTATCAGCATAAATTGAGTTTACCCAATTCGGAAAAGCGCCATGGTCTTCTGCCAACTCCTCAGACGTCTTGTGCCCTTCCTCGTTAATAAACTTCATCAAGCTTTCGGCCAATTGCAGCGCTTCATCAGAATCGTAAGGAATCTTTAATTTGAAAAGCATATCAGCAAAACCCATTACCCCCAAGCCAATTCTTCTATTACCATGCACCTGATCATAAATTTGCTTTAAGGTGTAAGGATTGGTTTGTACTACGTTATCTAAAAAGCGGACTACAGTCCGGGTTACCCTCTTTAGCTCTTCCCAATTCACATCCGATCCATCAGGCAATACAAACTTACCCAGATTAATTGATCCCAAATTGCAGGCATCCCAAGGTGCTAGCGGCTGCTCTCCGCAAGGATTAGTTGATTCAATCGTCTCCAAAGACGGAATCGGGTTTGCAGGAGAGTCATTAATCCTGTCAATAAAGATAAGCCCCGGATCACCTGTTTTCCAGGCCCGTTCAATTATTTCATCAAAAACCTGCGTTGCATTGAGTTTACCGACCGCTTCCCCGTTATGCGGAATAATCAGTTCATAATCTTCACCCATTTTCACTGCCTCCATGAATTTATCCGTGATAGCTACCGAGATATTAAAATTGGCAATTTGTTTATCCAAAAGCAGCGTTTTAACATATTCTCTCGCCCCATCATCCGGTAAAAGCGGCGCAATCTGCTCATAAACCGGTTTATTCAAATCATCCAGTTCTGCCTTACAACGGATAAACTCTAAAATATCCGGATGATCCACCCGCAAGATTCCCATATTAGCCCCGCGTCTGGTCCCACCCTGTTTAATGGATTCTGTAGCGGCATTAAATACCTTCAAAAACGACACTGGACCGGAAGCCACCCCACCAGTGGTTTTAACAATACTGCCGGCAGGGCGAAGCCGGGAAAAAGCAAATCCGGTTCCGCCACCGGTCTGGTGAATTAAGGCAGCGTACTTGACGGCATCAAAAATTTCCGGCAGAGAATCACCCACCGGTAAGACAAAACAAGCCGAATACTGCAAGCCATTTTGCTTTCCGGCATTCATAATGGTGGGGGAATTAGGCAAAAACTCCTGTCGCACCATCATGGTATAAAACTCTTTAGCCAAATTTTCCACGAACTGCGGTTTCACTCCAAAATCAAAATCACCTGAAGCCACATCGTAGGCTATCCGCCAAAACCTTTCTGCCACAGTTTCCGCAACTTCTAAATTACCCCCCTTGAGGAGATATCTTTCCTGTAAAATTTTGTTTGAGCTTTCTGAAAATGTTGGTTGGGGCAAACCGACCGGAATTTCCGGCATCTTTTTGTAACGGGGAATAAACCTGGTTTCAAAAGTCCGAACGCTTTGATCTAAACCATTTGTTTTATGTTCACCATTAGTCTTTCTTTTACCCTGGGTTCTTGATACTGAAACAATTTGTGAGGTAGTGTTAGTTTTTTTCATAAAGTCTCTAATTCCTTCTTAAAATCCTTTGGGTCAGAAAAGGTCCGATAAACGCTGGCAAACCGTAAATAAGCTACCGAATCCAGCTTCTTTAACTCTGAAAGAACCCATTTACCCAAAGTCTGGGAAGGGATTTCTTTCAAACCTTTAGTCCTAATCCGGCCTTCTATTCTATCAAGTATCTCTGAAACCTTGTCAATCCCCGGTCTTTTTTCCAAAGCTTTCCTTAAACCCGCTTGTAGTTTTTCCTTTGCGAAAGGCTGTCGCTTGCCATCCTTTTTCAAAACCAAAAGCTCGATCTCCGCCAAAATCTCGTAGGTAGTAAAACGTTTAGCGCATTTTAAACACTCGCGTCGCCTTCTCACCTCACCACGGCTATCAACAGACCTTTTGTCTACAACTTTACTTAAATTACTTTGGCAAAAAGGGCATTTCATTGTTTTGGACTTTTCGAACTAACCAATTTTTGTTTATTTATGTTTTCTGTCAAAAAGTCCATCACGACCTAAAAGATCGTAATGGACAAATCGGCAGAAAGAATTAATTAACATATTTAGGTATGTACCGATTTAGTCCAAAACGTATTCTAGCATAGCATGTTGATATCTTGGAGTGTCAATATACAATATATGGTGCAATGCAACCATACTTACTGCTGGGAATTTAAGATGACAACTTTTTGCATCACATCTCCGACCGCTATTTTTTCCACTACATCCATGCCGGAAATTACCTGACCGAAAATTGTGTATTTTTTCGGTAATTCCGGATGATCATCCAGCATGATGAAAAACTGACTGCCGTTGGTGTCTGGGCCCGCATTAGCCATAGCCACAATCCCCTTTGTATAGTCTCGGGTTACTGGCTCATCGGCAAATTTATATCCCGGTCCTCCAGTACCGTCCCCATTGGGATCACCACCCTGTATCACAAAACCAGGCTCTACTCGATGAAAAGTCAAACCGTCATAAAAACCACTGGATGCCAAAACTATAAAATTAGAAGCAGCCATAGTGGCTTCCGGATAAATTTGAAATTTGATTACACCTTTGGCTGTCTGAATTGCGGCTGTTTTATTTTGTAAAACTTCCGGCTTTAAAGTTCCCGGAAACTGAGATAGCTTTTTGTTTTTGGACAAAGGTAGGTCCGTTGCTTGCGGTTGCTGCTGTCCATTGGCCGGCTGGGGAGATTTATTGATCATAAAAGTCAAATCCTGTGGTGACGGAGAAGGAGAAGCAGATGCACTGCCAACTTCCTGATTAAATTTTGTAATAGCAAAGTACACGCCTACTCCAATTACGAAAATAATTAAAAGAGTTCCCAGAACACGCTGGTTGGTCATCGCCAAATATATAACACCAAATACCAATTATGACAAGGAGTATTTAGTAATTCTTCGGCATTTCTAAATAAAAAGTAGAACCTTTGCCTCCGTTACTTTTAACATGCAATTTTCCATTATAATGCTTGATAATTTGTGAAGAAATAAAAAGACCCAAGCCCAAACCCTCCACCCTGCCTTGCTGAGTCCTTCTGGAGCGATAAAAGTGCTTAAAGATAGCTTTTTGCTCTGGTCTGGGTATCCCTATTCCATAATCTTTGACAGCCAGAATTACCCCTTCTCTTTTACCTTTGAGCCTAACTTTAATTGGGCTTTGCTCCGGCGAATACTTAATTGCATTTGTTAATAAGTTTGTAATAACTTGCCCAAGCCTATATCCGTCGGCTTTGATAATCTTACGGGTTTTCCCAGAAACTATTATCTCTCTTTTGCTGTTAATAATCTGTTGATTGCTTACAATTTTTCGAATTAGACTGTCAAAATCAAATAACTCATCTTTATATAAAAATCTTCCTATTTCAATTCTAGACACATCTAATAAGTCATTTATTAATTCCAGTAACCTTTCTGCCTGAACATCTATTTCTCTTATATATCCAAATGACTTATTTTTACCACTTTTTTTAAGCTTTTTTTGAAGTAAACCAATATACCCCTTAATCACCGCGAGCGGGTTTTTTATCTCATGAGCTGCCAAAGCTACAAACTGATCCTTTTGAAATTCAGCTTCATATCTAGCTTCACTGATTAAACTAACGAAAAAACCTAAAATCATATAAATAAAAGTCAGGATAAAATCCTCAAATCCTGAGTGCAAAGGAAGATCTACCCTGAGAAACGTCAGATAGCTTATAATACCCGTAAGAACCGTTACGAGCACCCCAGGACCTAAGCCCCCATACCAAGAGCTGGCTGTCACGACCAAAATAAGCATGAAAAGCGATAGAGCTTGGACATGAATTAAATTAGGATATATATTCAAAGTTAAATAGAACAAAGAAAATACCAACAAAAAGACAACAATTGAGAAACTGTATCTTTTAAACCTGGTCCTTTTCCGGAAATAGGCCAGTTTCACCAAATGGAATTTGAACCTGAACCACAGTTCTTCCACTACTTCATTTTACCAAATGAGTAATCTAAAAGCTCCCTGGCCTCATCTCTCCTGTCTTCAGAACCCAAAAGCACCCCTACCACCTCCTGGTCATCCTTCCTTGCCAGCGTTATCAAAGTCAAGCCTGCTTCAGGAGTATAACCCGTCTTAAACCCCACCACCCCCGGATAAGTGGTTAACAGGTTAATTCCGGAATACATATCGTAATCCTGATGATTTTCTGTTTGTGGCAAATAAATGTGACTTTGTGAAGATATATCCACAACTTGTGGGAAGTAACGAATCAGGAATCTGGTCAAAAGAGCTAAATCATATGCTGTTGAGTAAGAATTATTTGTATCTTCGTCCAGTCCGGTAGGATTGGCATAAAATGTATCATTCATTCCTAATTGCTTTGCCTTATCATTCATCAACTTAACAAACTCCTCTCTGTCTCCAGTAACCCCCTCTGCCAAAATTTCTGCCGCATCATTGGCCGAGACTAAAAATATCCCATCCAGAAGCTCTTTTAGAGTTAACTTCTCACCAGCTATAAGCAACATTTTATCCGGCTCCATGTCGGCTGCTTGCTGGCTGACCGTAAACTGATCCTCCATGCTTTTGTGTTCCAAAGCCACCAGCACAGTCATCACTTTAACCAAAGACGCAATCGGCAACCTTTGGTGAATATTTTTTGAATAAAACACCTCACCGTTTTTGGTATCGGTAAAAAAGGCTGCCTTGGCACTTATAATTGGCGCATCCTGTTTATCCTCAGATACTTGAGGAAACCACTGATTTACTCCTAAAACATTTTCTTCCTTTAAGAGAGGAGAGATTAAATCAACTGAGACTTTTTTTCCCGTTAAATTGAGTATTAAAAATGAACACAAAGTTACCAGGATAATGGATAAAAAAGTAAGTTTCTTCATAGAGAAGATTATTCATCATACCAAACAATGCAAGAAGACAAACTGCCTCTTGACGCCACTATCAGCTTTGCCTCAAAATTAAATTGGGGAGTTATGCTGCACCGTTTACTGCCTGTTTTACTGGTTGTCGCTGTAATCATTTACACTGCTTTTAATTTTCAATCCCTAAGAAGGACTATTGCCTATAGATTGCATATTTCCGGCGACTCCACTACCTCCTGCTGTGATGCTGCTAAAGTCGCCAAATCCGACGGGAAGTTTGATGAAAACGCTTCGGTGGCTATCTTTAATAACCAGGTTATTGATTACCCAAAAACTTCCCTGGCTTACGCATACTCTCAAACTTTAGCTCAAAACACCAATAGCGACCAGGCGGTTTTGGGAACTACCAATGCCAGCGGGGAGGAAAGATGGATTGATGTATCTTTAGATGAACAAAGAGTGAGGGCCTGGGAGGGAAATAAATTAGTTATGGAATTCCCTATTTCTTCTGGTCTCTGGGCACCCACCCCTAAGGGAACATTTAATATCTGGTATAAAACCCGCAGCCAAAGAATGGCAGGAGGATCAAGGGATATGGGCACTTATTACGACTTACCTAATGTGCCAAATAATATGTTTTTCTATCAAGGTTTTGCACTGCACGGCGCTTACTGGCACAATAATTTTGGTCACCCTATGAGTCATGGCTGCGTTAATGAACCATTAGCCAGCGCTGCCCAAATCTTTGATTGGGCCGGCCCGGTTTTGCCTCCGGGCCAAGGCGCAGTCAGGGCCACTCCGGAAAACCCCGGTACCAGAGTAGTAGTACACTAAATCTCTTTGGCAACTATTTTAGAGTTTTCTTTTAATTTCTCCTGCATTTGGCTGTAAGTTAACAAACCAGCCTGAGGGCCCACTTGTTCAATCACTGAAGCGGCATTAGCCGCTCCCCACCTCATCGCCTCAGCTAAATCTTTACCGTAAAAAAGCCCGGCCAAACAAGCAGTGGCATAGGCATCTCCGGCTCCTGTCATCTCCACTAATTTTGCCGGAAAGACTCCCAAATGATAAAACTTTTCTCCGTCAACCCCCCAAGATCCTTCTCCGCCGTTTGTGATAATAACCATTTTCGGACCTAAATCCGCAATGCCTTTGAGTAGTTTTTTAATATTTACATCTTCTTTCTCGTTTATCCCCAAAATTCTCTTTGCCTCCCCCTTATTCACAAAAAAAGCCTCTGCTAAAGCTAAAATTTTTGGGTATATTTTACCTCCTTGTCGCCTATGATAAGTCCCCGGATTATATAGCAGCCTTGATCCTGTCCTCTCCAGATACGCCCCTAATTCATTGAGTAAATTTGATTGAGTAAAACTAGGCGACAAGGAGGTAAAATATACCCATTTAGCAAAATCTAAATCCGGTAGTTTATAGTGCCAGTTTTGGTGGTAGACAAAAATTGTTCGCTCTCCTTTGAAGTTTAAAACAGTTGATAAATTAGATTCCATTCCCTGATTAACCACCACATATCTTTTGTCCACGCCCTCAGAAGTCAGTTTTTCGACAATCTGCTTGCCTGCTACATCTGATCCAACGTTTACATAAAATGCAGTTTTTAATTTCAGCCTGGCACCTCCCACTACATTATTGGCTCCATTACCCGCCACTAAATGTGTCAATTTATCCACCGGAATTTTATCCCCAAACTCCACGCACAACCGGCAATCAGTTTTATTGAGGTTACACTTTACTTCTGCATCATGAATCTGCACATAATTATCAATCGTGGCATCACCAATGGAGATTAAATCAAAAGCCATTATTCCAGTATAGCACTGTAACCGGTTTTTTTAATTGTTTCTATCACTAAATTATCAGTCACTTTGTCCGGATCAAATTCCACTTCTGTTTCCATCTTGGCATAGGAAGTATCGGAAGCTTTGACTCCCTCTAAATCCTCCAGATCCATGTCTATAGTCATGGCACAGGAAGTGCAATGCATACCGGTAATTTTAAATTTTTTCTTAATCATATTTAACTGACTACGTCAATCACCCCCCGAAACATTCCCATGGAACAGCTAAACGGAATTTGACCCACTTCAGTTGGTGTAAACTCAATGGTTTGTGAATCTGTTGGCCTTAAATTCTTGGAAATCCCCAATGAGGGAATCCTAAAAGCCAAAGCACAACCATAAGAGTTATTTGAATTTAGAGTAATCTTAACAGGCAGACCTTTTTTCACTTTGAGATAATTTGGGCTATAACCGCTGCCGGAAATATCAATCTGGTATTCCTGCTTGGCGGCAATATTTGCTGTTTGTTGCTGTTCTTGCCCGCTAAAATCTATTGTCACTACCGGAAATCCGGCCGCCCCCAAAGTATTATTAATGGTAAAAAGCCCCACAAAGATGATCACCCAAGCCGCCAACTTGAAAAAAGTCTTTTGGAAGCTATCGCTTAATTTAGCAGTAATGTAACCTAAACCAAAGAAAATAGGGGAGGTACCCAACACAAAAGAGATTAGAATTAAAGATCCCTTAAGGGCAGAACCGGAAGAAATAGCCAAAGCTTCCATAGCCAAAGTGGTCCCGCAGGGAATAAAAATGGTCATGGCCCCTAAAAGACCCGGGGCAAAGATATCAGCGCTTTTTGACTGATTCCTAATTAATCTGGTTAAAAACCTGGGCGGCTGCAAGATAAAATAGCGGAAAATCGGGTGGGCGTTTAATAAATTGAGGGCCACAATAATCATATACACCCCGGCCGCCACCTGCATAATCGTCCGCAGATTATCAGAAATGGACAAAGCCGCCCCAAACAAACCTAACACTCCGCCTAAAATGGCGTAACAAATTAGCTTAGCTCCTAAAAATGATAGGGTAGGGATAAAATCATTTTTGTCTTTTTGGTCTAACTCTTTCCGGGCAGCTACTGCCGAAGCCAACAGCCCCCCCTGGACCGCTGCGCACCCTAACCCACCTGCCGTTAAACCAATTAAAAATATGGTGACAAATTCCATTAAATTTTAGCCCTCTTTAATAATAATGAATTGCTGACTACTGATATTGAACTCATCGCCATGGCGGCTGAGGCAAAAATCGGACTTAGCAACAGGTGAAAAAACGGATATAACACTCCCATAGCCACCGGAATCAGAATAATATTATAACCGAATGCCCAGAAAAGGTTAAGTCTGATGGTTCTCATAGTCTTTTTTGATAAATTAATGGCCGAAGCAACTGAGCGCAAATCTTTATTTATCAAGGTAATTCCTGCCGCCTCAATGGCCACATCCGTTCCCGTTCCCATGGCAATTCCAATATTGGCAGCTGCTAAAGCCGGTGCATCGTTAATGCCATCCCCCACCATCGCTACCACTTTACCCTCAGCTTGGATTTTCCTCACTTCAGCCTCTTTTTGATCTGGTAGGACTTCCGCTAATACCCTCTTGATGCCAACTTGTTTAGCAATGGCATTGGCTGTCCTTTGGTTGTCTCCGGTAATCAGCACCACCTCGATCCCCATTTCTTGTAAGCTTTTTACACCTTCTTTGGCTGAATCTTTTAAGGTATCTGCTACGGCAATCAAACCCTTAAATTTACCCTCTACACCTAACATCATGACCGTTTTTCCTTCATTCTCCAAACTTTCAATTTCCTTCTCATTAATTTTAATTTTTTCTTTTGCCATCGATCTCCGGTTTCCCAAAACCACCCGCTTTCCACCAACCACCCCTTCCACCCCATGTCCGGGAATGGCCTTAAATTTGGTAACTTCCAAAAACTTAATCTTTTCCTCTTCCCCTTTTTTCACAATTGCCTCAGCCAGTGAATGTTCCGAACCTTTTTCTAAAGAAGCGGCCATCTGCAGTATATTCCCCGTCACGTCAGTTACTTCCGGTTTACCATAAGTTAAAGTCCCGGTTTTATCAAAAATTATGGCATTAACTTTGTGAGCAGTTTCCAAGCTCTCCGCATCTTTGATCAAAATCCCGCGTTCTGCCCCCAAACCCGTACCCACTATAACAGCCGTAGGTGTTGCTAACCCCATCGCGCAAGGACAGGCAATAATCAAAACTGCCACCATATTTAACATGGCAAACAAAAAGGTAGGGGAGGGGCCAAACACATACCAGATCACAAAGGTTAAAATGGCCAGCATGATCACCACCGGCACAAAATAGGAAGAAATCAAATCTGCCAGCCTTTGGATTGGCGCTTTAGAACTTTGCGCCTCTTCCACCAGCTTGATAATTTGGGACAATAAAGTATCTCTGCCAACTTTAGTAGCTTTAAAAGTAAAAGTCCCGGTTTTATTAATGGTGGCTCCCACCACCATATCGCCTTTGACTTTATCAACCGGAATACTCTCGCCAGTTACCATTGATTCGTCAATACTCGACTCCCCTTCCAGAATTTTTCCATCAACCGGGATTTTCTCACCCGGCCTCACCCTGATCACATCACCTACCACTACCTCTAAAATCGGAATATCAACTTCTTTACCATTCCTAACCACCCGTGCAGTTTTGGCCTGCAAACCAATCAAGCGCTTAATAGCCTCAGACGTACCAGCCTTGGCCCTAGCTTCAAAGTAACGGCCCAATAAAATCAACCCAATAATCACCGTGGACACATCAAAATATGGCATCGGTTCAATACCCACACTTTGCACCACACCTGGAAACAAGGTCACAAAAACAGAATAGGCAAAGGCCACGCTGGTACCTATCGCCACTAAAGTATCCATATTGGCAGTCCGGTGCCTTAAAGCAGGTATTGTAGCCCGATAAAACTCCAAACCCACCCAAAATTGCACCGGCATGGCCAAAACCATTTGCATCCAGGCCGGTAATCCTAAAAATGCCCCGGCTATCACGGTTGTACCTAACAATAAACTAAAAATAACTTTATTCCGCAATTTATTAAGTTCTTTTTGTTTTTCCGCCTTTTGCTGGTCTTCGTCTTTTACCACCTCTTCCAACTCTGCTTTATAACCCACATTAGCTACAGCTGAGGCTAAATCCTGGTCAGCTACTTTATCAGAGTCATATTCCACACTGGCCTTTTCCATGGCCAGATTGACTGTGGCAGCGGAAACCCCCTCCACTCGTGACAAGGCTTTCTCGATTACCCGCACGCAAGACGCACAGTGCATACCCTTAATCGGAAATGTTTTTTTGACCTCTGCCATATTACTTAACCACAATCTTTCCGTGGTACATGTTCATACCACAAGCATAACCATATTCCCCGGCCTTTTCCGGAGTGATTTCTACACTTACTTTTTTATTTAAAGGCAATTGTTTTTTAATTTTGAAATCCGGCAAAACCACTTCTGACAAACAATCAGTCGGATCTGTCCGGATAAAATTAATTTTGGTAGTTTTTCCCCTGGGTACTAAAATCACTTCCGGCGAATATCCCCCGGAAACAGTAATATCTACTTCATTCTTTACAGCTACTTCTTTTTCGTTCTTTCTAAGAAAGAACCAATAAGTAAAAATTATTCCCAAAAAACCAGTAATTATTACGATAATTTTATCTGTTCCCATATTACTTGCTTTTTTTGAAAACATTCATAATTTCTTGTATTGATTCATTAGCTTCGCCGTTTTTAATGTGGTCTACCACGCAAGTCTGGAGATGGTTTTCCAAAACTACCCCATCAGCCTCCTTTAAAGCTTGCTGAACAGCTTGGGATTGATGAATTACATCAATACAATAATGTCCAGATTCAACCATTTGGATAACTTTTTGTAAGTGCCCTTTGGCAATTTTTAATCTATGTAAAATTCGCTCCTGGGTATCTTTTGGCCTGTATGTCATATATCCCCCTATGGGGGATATCATAATTCAAATAGGAAAGTAATGTCAATATCGCAAGACAATTTAATTTATGTATATAATGGAAATAGATGAAAATTGCCTTTTTTGAGATTAACGAACAAGAGAAAAAAGACTACTTCTCTCAAAATCTAACCGGGCATGAAGTGGGATTTTTCGAACAAGCTTTAGGTGAAAATTTTGTTCCGAATCATACCGATTTTGAAGTCATTTCCATCTTTGTAGGATCAAAAATAAACCAAACAGTTATTGACGCTTTCCCCAATTTAAAAGCCATTGTTGTTCGGGCTACCGGTTTTGACAATGTGGACTTGGCATATACCAAGTCTAAAAACATCCTGGTTTGCAATGTCCCGGCTTACGGCTCTAACACCGTAGCTGAATTTACCTTCGGTCTGATTTTATCTCTATCCCGGAAAATCCCCCAAGCTTCCTACAGACTTAAAGTCAGCGAAGAATTCTCTTTTGAAGGTCTGCGCGGCTTTGATTTAAACGGCAAAACTTTGGGCGTGATTGGGACCGGAAAAATCGGCAGCAATGTCATCAAAATTGCCAAAGGCTTTAATATGGCAGTCTTAGCCTATGACCCTCACCAAAATGAAGAACTTACCAAAACCTTAAGTTTTAATTATGTCACCCTAGAAGAGTTATTAAAAAATTCTGATATTGTTACCATCCACGTCCCTTTAATGGAGCAAACTCATCACCTTATTAATAAAGACAATCTTCCCTTAATGAAAAAAGGCAGTTTGTTAATAAATACCTCAAGAGGTGGAATTGTCGATACTGATGCTTTATCCAAAGCTTTAATGCAAGAACAATTGGGCGGAGCAGCTTTGGATGTTTTGGAAGAAGAAGGTGACTTAAAGGAAGAAATTGAGCTTTTAGTTGCGGACAAGATTCCACTGGAAGATTATAAAAAGGTTATTGAAGATCATGTTTTAATTCATTTGCCTAATGTGATTATCACCCCTCACATGGCTTTTTATACCAAAGAGGCGGAATTTTCCATCATGGAAACAACTGTTAAAAACATCAAATCTGCTTTAGCCGACACACCGGAAAATGTAGTTTAATTACTTTTTAAGCTCTTGCGCCACAGCCGTGTTTAAATCGTCAAATGACTGTAGAACAACTTTATGGCCATTAACATAAAAAGTTGGTGTGGAATTTACTCCCAAACTTTGACCATCAGCCACATCACTATCAATCTTTGATTTAACTGGATTTCCTGCCATATCTTGTTTAAGCTTATTCTCATCCAAACCTACTTGTTTACTCAAATCCATAAAGAAATTATTTACATCAGTAAGACCTGACCATTCTGCTTGAGTTTCAAAAAGCTTGTCGTGTATTTCCCAAAACTTGCCTTGCTGCCCGGCTGCTTCAGCCAAAATTGCCGCCTCTCTACCGTGGGTATGCTGGGGAAGCGGAAAATGACGATAAATTAGCTGCACTTGATCCGGATAATCAGCTCGCAGTTTTTTTACTATTGGCTCAGCAGCCAAACAAGCAGGGCACTGCAAATCGGAAAATTCTACCACTTTGACCTTGGCGCTATCACTACCTATCTTAGGCCCTCTAGAATAATCGATTTGCGCAACAGATGCCTCTTCAGTTGATTTAACATTACTCAATCCTTTGCTCAAAAAAAATACACCACCGCCCAAAAGAACTACCGTAAGAATTAATATTACTCCTAATATCTTAGTTTCCGTTGTCATAATCTTCTTTGCGGGCTGAAACTACAGCCAGCAAAATTATAACCGATATTATAAACGATAATACACACCAAAAGCAAAAAGCCTTGATCACAAACGCTTCAAGAAAGGTTAAATATACACCAAAAGCAACTGCCGCCACCGCACCTAGTAACTGCAATTTCTTGATTATTTTTTGAACTGACTTTTGAGAATGCACTACCGAAAGCACAGCCATTCCCAAATAAAAAGCTATTCCTAAGATAGGTACAGGGATTCCCAGGATGTGAGAGTAGACACTGGACCGGACAGTATCGCAACCGCCGCCAATCGGACAAACAATCGGCCCGGTTATGGTGTACTCATATAATAAGAAAGAAGATACAAAGAGTCCTAGCAAGCTGAAAATAAAAATTAACCGGTTAGATAGGTTAGATGAAATCATTTCTCCTTCATGCTTATTACATGAGTGATAGCTTTAATAATCGCTTCTTTGGTTAATCCAAACTTAACCAGCAGTTCATTCGGTTCGCCTGATTCGCCAAACTGATCCTCCACACCAATAATTTTTAACGGCACCGGGAAATTCTGAGACAAAATTTCTGCCACTGCTCCTCCCAAACCGCCAATTACCTGATGTTCTTCTACTGTCACAATCGCCCCACACTCCTCTGCCGCTTTTAGAATAGTTTGCTTATCTAAAGGTTTAATAGTGTGACAATTTATTACTCGAACAGATATTTTGTGCAATTCCATCTCTTTAGCTGCCTGCAAGGCTTTATGAACCATCTGACCGGTAGCAATAACCGCTACATCGCTACCCTCATAAAATACTTCTGCCTTACCGATTTCAAAAGGAGTTTGATCGGTGGTAATCACCGGAACCTTATCTCTGGATAGCCTTAAATAACAGGGTTTAGGGGATTTAGCTATGGCCAGAGTGGCCTTCCTGGCTTCAATTGAATCAGTCGGGGAGACAACTATCATATTTGGTAAACTGCGCATTAAAGCAAGATCTTCTAAAGCCTGATGCGTTGCGCCGTCCGGCCCGACCGACAAACCGGCATGAGAACCAATCACTTTAACCGGCGCATCATTATAGCAGGCAGTAGTTCTGATCTGTTCCCAATTTCTGCCCGGAGAAAAAGTGGCATAAGAGGAAATAAAAGGAATTTTTCCAGCCAAAGCCATACCGGCGGCTACAGTTGCCAAGTTCTGCTCTGCCACCCCCACCTCCACATACCTTTGGGGGAATTTTTCAGCAAAAGCCAAAGTTCGGGTGGATTCCAAAAGATCCGCACAAAGCGCCACCACCTGTTCATTTTCCTCCCCTGCCAACACTAAACCTTCTCCATATCCATCTCGAGAAGGAAACTTCTCAATATCCGGATCAAAAAGTCTTGGATTCAGATAAGCTTGTTTGTTTAACATAATCTTTTTAGGTTTACCCAATTTCCGATAATTCCTTTACTCCACCTGCAGAACCTAAAACACTCCCTGCTTCCCGGCTACTTTTATCTAAAGTCCTAAGCTCTGCTAAAGCTAGTTCCGCCTCTTCTTTATTAGGCGGTTTACCGTGCCATTCAGGTTTGTTTTCCATAAAACTAACCCCTTTCCCGGGAGTAGTATGAGCCAGAATTAATGTAGGCTTTTCAAGAATCGCTTTCGCCTCATCAAAAGCCGCAATAATTTCTGAGATATTGTGTCCATCAACTTCTATCACATGCCAACCAAAAGCTTCATACTTGGCTTTTAAATCATTCAAAGGCATCACGTCTTCCGTAAACCCGTCAATTTGAATATTATTCCGGTCCAATAAAGCCGTTAAATTATGCAGTTTATACTTGCCTGCCAGCATTGCTCCTTCCCAGGTATTACCCTCATCCTGCTCTCCGTCTGACATCAGACAAATTACCCTCCACTTAGCATTATCTATCCTTCCTGCTAAAGCCAAACCCGTAGCTTGCGACAAGCCGGATCCCAAAGGACCCGAGGTCGTTTCCACACCAGGCAAAGCACCCCTATGCGGATGGCCTTGTAGCCTGCTGCCTAATTTCCGAAGAGTTAACAGTTCCGAAACCGAAAAATACCCCGACTCTGCCATAGCTGCATAACGCACCGGACAAATATGACCATGAGACAAAATTAACCTGTCCCGCTCGCTCCAGTCCGGCTTTGCCGGATTGTGGTTTAAAATATGGAAGTAAAGCGCGGCAAAAACATCTGCCATGCCTAAAGCGCCGGCAGAATGGCCTGATTTTGCCTCCAAAAGCATTTTGATGATATCCTGACGGATTAAATTGGCTTTTTCTTCCAATTTTTGAATGTCGTTGGCGCTTAAAGACATATGCTATATAGTAAAACTGCTTTCCTGTGCTTGGGCCTGTTGGAGCTGGCCTACTTTATACTCTTGGGCAAAGCTGGAAATTGCCTCCAGCACCTCATCCGGCGAATCAACAATTTTGTAAACTTTCAGTTCTTGCGGTCTTAACAGCATGTTAGCCTTAAAAGCACCAATGATATTTTCCCAAAACTTTCCATAAAGAATTAGCGGCTTATGGTGGCCAAAGTAAAGTTTAGCCAGTCCCCAGGCCATCCCGAATTCTGAAATAGTCCCCGAACCTCCGTTAAAAACAATATAAACCTGTCCTGTTTTTATCAGAGCCAGCGTTCTCTCGACATAATTAGTAGTCCTGATTTCCTCATCAAATAAATTTTTGGGGTCTCTCCCCTCAAAATTTGGGATATCTTCAGAATACAAAGTCACCCCAATCACCTTACCGCCACCTTCTTTAGCTCCGATTGTAGCAGCCCTCATTACTCCCGGCCCTCCTCCGTCCACTACCGTATAACCTGCTTCTGCTAGTTTCCTACTCACCTCTCTTACGGACTTAAACAATTCCCCGTTTTCCGAGGCATCGGCATAACCAAAAACTGCCACATTTTGAATAGTTGATACTTTTTTTGCTTTAGGATCCATTTAAAACCTTCCTGTATTATATTCCGATTTCGTCAGCAAAATGACCTTGATCTGCTGAAATACCCGAATGACATTTCAACCAAAGTTTTTCCAAGTTTTCCTCAACATCTCCCTGCAAAAGGAATGAACCGACAATTACGTAATCCACCCCGGCATCAACAAGTTGTTTAATATTTGCGTCCCTAACTGCACCGTCTACTCCAACCCTCACCGGCCACTTTCTTGATTTAGAATCCTTAATTTTATCTAAGATTCCGTCAATAAATGGTTGACCCTGAAAACCCGGAACAACAGACATCAATAGCACCGAATCTATTTTAGACACAAATGGCTCTAATTTTTCAAGTGGAGTTTCATAATTTACTACTAAACCAACTTCCAACCCCTTTGTTTTACCGCAATCTATAGAATCGCTAACACCATCAGCTTCCAGATGGAGAAAAACACGCTTAAAATCTGCTTTTACCAGCTCGTCTATCCATTCTTTAGGGTATTGCACCATCAAATGAGCCTCTTTTTTAAAAGGGATTTCAAATTTAGAAGTCACCAACGGTCTAATCCCGTGATTTGGAACAAATTTATTGTCCATGAAGTCAAGATGTACCCAACCGCCTTGAAGAGCTTCCACTGCAGCAAATCTTGCTATGTCTTTTTGATACTGTTCTTCAGAGGTTGCCAAAACTGTCGGAATAATTTGGACCATTATATTTCTTCTTCAAGCTTTTTAATTTTCTCAATTCTTCTCTCATGCCGCTCTTCTTTGGTAAACGGAGCTTCCAGCCAGAATTTAATCGCTTTTAAAGCATCTTCATCTGTTAAAAACCTGACTCCCAAAGACAGCATATTTGCATCATTATGCTCCCGGGTAAGCCTCAACATTTCATAAGGATCAACACTCGTTCTTCCGGTGATATCAGCAGCCCGGACCGGTGCGACTGCCGCATAAAACAAAGCACAGCGTATGCCTTTAAATTTATTTGCCACCATCATCTCGGCCTGCCCTGAACCGCCAAAGATAATTCCTCTACTATCAGGGTTTTTAGATACGGCTTCTGCTGCCTTGGAAATAAAATCAGGATAATCGTCGTATTTATCAAAAGTATAGGCACCACAATCCTCTACCTCATAACCCTCTTTTCCCAAAAACTCTTTTACCTTATTCTTAAGTTCAAACCCAGTGTGATCCGTGGCCAGATATACTTTCATAAGCAAGGATACTATATCATAAGTTGTCGCTGACGCGAAGCTAGTTTTTGTTACTTATTCCCAATAAGCTGAACAATATTATTATCTAAATCAAGGAAAGTAGCGAAATAATAGTCCATCGTAGGTGCTTTAAAAGGAGCAGCAATAAATTCCACGCCTTTATCCTTTAAATATTTATAAGCTTCTTCTACCGAATCAACATCCAAATTAAACATGTGTCTGGCCGGATCCTGATTTTTACCCTTAACCTCTGAATGCTGACCTATCCAAAGCTGCGTATCACCTATCTGGAACAAAGCTCCGGTATCATCCGGGTGATTTAACTCTTTTTTGGGGATCAATCCTAGTTTATCTTTATACCAATCAGCTAAGGCTTTGTAATCTTCTGACCAAATTAAAACCGTCGATATTCTTTTAAACATTAGAAAATTATATCATCTATGAAATTGACGTTTTTGTGCAGCAAAAAGGCAAGGTTCTATTATGCAAGCAGTAAAATATAACTCATACTGCAAGCGTGATAGGTTCTTATATATTTTGTCCTACTTGACCCCTTTTAAATCCTTTGGTACAAATAATATGGTTATCGAAAGATAGCTTTTCAAGAAAACTCGCCTCGCGCGAGTTTTTTTGACTCTTTTTTGGTATAATACAAAAGTTCTTTCGGGGATTTGTGTAAGTCAAAATCGGCAGTAAACTCTGCGAGGATCGGAATTCCGATCCAGGAACTGGTGTAAATCCGGTAGCGACCGTTATAACCCTAAGCGTAAGTCAAAGGGTACAGTCGGGATAAAAGAAAGGATGCTACACCAATTTGGTGCTTATTTTATATCCCCGAAAGGGGATTTTTTAATGTCTATGTTTACAGGAATAATTACACATCTTGGCAAAGTATCTAAAAAGACAAAGAGAACGTTAACGATTAAAACTAATCAGGACCTCTTGTCTAAAATTACAGAAGGAACCAGCGTCTCTGTAAATGGAATCTGTCTCACAGTGGTAAATATTAACAGAGACTCTTTTGAAATAGATTTTATGCCGGAAACCTACACACGAACTAGCATAAAATACTTACAACCTGACGATCCGGCCAACTTAGAACTTCCTGCTACGCCCGCTTCATTTCTATCTGGCCATATTGTCCAAGGACATATTGACGGGACTGCTAAATTAGCAGGTAACACCGAAGAAAAAAATAATCATATCCTTAAATTTTCTATCCCAAATGATCTTTCCCGGTATATTGCTGAAAAAGGCTCTATTGCTATAAATGGCATCTCTTTAACTGTTATTGAAGCAGAAAAAAACTATTTTACTGTCGGTATTATCCCTTACACCTGGAACTTTACTATGCTCAAAACTATCAAAATTGGGGACTTCGTCAATATCGAAACTGATATTTTAGCAAAGTATGTTGAAAGGCTGACAAAAAAATGATTCAAAATCCATCTAATAATCTAGTCAAATACAACAAAGACAATCCGAAGCTTAAAGTAGCTATTGTCAGAAGTAATTATTATCAGGATTTAACCAGCAGCTTAGAAAAAGCATGCCGGAATCATTTAATCATTTCCGGAGTCAAAGAAAATAATATAACTACCTATGAAGTACCGGGGTCGTGGGAGATTCCTTTAATAGTTAAAAAAATAGCCGCTGCAAAAAAGTTCGATAGCATAGTTGCTTTTGGCATCATTATCAAAGGAGAAACTTATCATTTCGAGATTCTTGCTAATGAATGTGCCAGGGCATTGATGAATATTTCTTTAGAGTTCAGTATGCCCGTTACCTTTGAAATATTAGCTACCTATAGTTTAGAACAGGCCAAAAAAAGAGTTTCCGGAAAATACAATAAAGGTATTGAAGCAGCCAAATCACTCCTGGATACCATTAAAGTATTATCAAAAATATGAAAGTCGCGTCAGCCAGCTTACCAACAAAATATGGCCTCTTTAAAATACTTGTTTTTAAGTCCAAGAAAGACAATCTGGAACATGTAGCTTTAGTTAAAGGGGAAGATTTTAAAAAAGAGGCTTTAGTCAGAATTCACTCACGATGCCTGACAGGAGATGTTTTTTCTTCGCTAAGGTGCGACTGTCACGAACAACTGCAGAAAAGTTTACAAAAAATTGGCAAAGCAAAAAATGGAGTTTTAATCTATCTCAATCAAGAAGGCCGAGGTATTGGACTGGTTAATAAAATTAAAGCCTACGCCTTACAAGAGGCCGGTTTAGATACGGTCCAAGCCAATGAACAATTAGGATTTACTGCTGATACCCGCAGTTACGAAATAGCAGCCCAAATCCTTAAAGACCTTAACATCCAAAAAATTAACCTGCTCACCAATAATCCGGATAAAATTAATCAACTTGAAGCTTTGGGGATAACTATAACAAAACGTATCCCCCTTGAGACTATTCCCAATAAAATAGATAAAATCTATCTCATGACCAAAAAAAACAAATTTGGCCATAAACTGAAATTAGTTTGATCATGAATGAAGATATTAAATTCCTTAAAGAAACACTCAAACTTGCCAAAAAAGGGTTAGGGCGAACTAGTCCTAACCCAATGGTAGGAGCAGTGATTGTTAGAAACGGCCGTATTATTGGCCAAGGTTTTCATCGTCAAGCAGGACTGGCCCATGCGGAAATAGAAGCGCTAAATTCTGCAACAGAAAACCCACAAGGCGCAACTTTATATATAAACCTTGAACCTTGCACAATTTTTGGCAGAACTCCCCCTTGTACTGAAGCAATAATTAAAAGCGGAATTAAAAAGATTGTATGCTGCACCTTAGATCCTAATCCGAAAGTTCATGGTCAAGGCCTGATCAAACTGAAAGAAGCAGGTATTGAAACTGCGGTAGGAATCTTAGAAGATGAAGCGCGGGTATTAAATGAAGCGTTTTTTACCTTTCATGAAAAAAGACGGCCGTTTATTGCCATCAAATTTGCTACCTCCTTAGATGGAAAAATGGCAACCAGATCAGGTGATTCTAAATGGATCACCAATAGAAAAGCCAGAGAATATGCCAGAAATCTAAGAGGCCAATATCAGGCAATACTTGTAGGAATACATACCATACTGGCAGATAATCCAAACCTGGGGGTGCGGACAAAAGGGCAAAAAGACCCCTTCCGGATTATTATTGACCCCAGATTACAAATATCATTAGATGCAGATGTTCTCCGCGATACAAACGTATTAATTGTAACCACTAGCCAAGCAGATAATTTTAAAAAAGAGTTGTTAAAAAATAAAGTTTTTACGGTCTTGGTTTTTGATTCAAAACAAATAAATATTGGAGAGCTTCTATCTAAATTACGGGAAAAAGAAATCATCAGCATTTTAGTGGAAGGCGGCGGGGAAACTTTGGGAAACTTTATAGATTCCAGACTAGTTGATAAAGTTTATGCCTTTCATGCACCAATAATAATTGGCGGAAAAAATGCCTTCAGTATCGGAGGGAATGGTGCTAACACTATCAAAAAAGCAATCAAATTAAAAAAAATTTCCTTTCAAAAATTTGATGACAACTCCTTAACAATCGGTTATATACATCATTAATTTAAAACTGAAAAACAGTTAGCAGCAGAGTAGTACCTAAAGGCACCAAAAGATTATCATCAATCAAAAAGGAAAATTGGTCTAAAACAGCTGTCAGCAAAGCAGCAAATAGGATTAAAAGGAAAGAGAAATGAAGCGGGGTGAGCGAGATTAGGAATAATCCAGCAACGGCGGAGACTGTAAAAATAATTAAGGCCCCACCCAAAGTTTTACCCTTCAGCAAAGGAACAGGCAGCATACGTTTTCCAATCGGGGCCAGCGAATCTCCTAAAATAAAACCTGTCAGAGAAAGCACGGCAATCTCTTTGGGGAATAACCACAAAATCAGAAGGTTACTAAAAAGCAGTAAGGTAGCCCCAGATGGCTTTCGCGTTTCTTTTGATTTGGCAAAGATGACAAAATTAAGATAACGCTTGTTTATCTTGGGATTTAGCAAACGGATAGCATCAAAAACCGCAAAAACCAAGAAAGCTAAAAGAGCAATCGCCAGGATAAAAATTTTAGGTAGCCAAATTGTCCCCAAAGGTAAAACCAAAACACCCAGTTTTAATACCTGACGCAAAGGGTGAGTCAAAACCAGACTTTTAGAAACAACAATGGCATAAATAATAGACCCAATCAAAAAAATCAAAGCAAAAATTGAGCGGGTATAGAAAATAGTAATGGCACAAAGCCCCAACAGTGAGGCCACCCCTTTTCCTCCTCTAAATCCCAGGTAGAAAGGTTTTATATGACCTAATACCACTGACAAACCAACTAATAAACCTAAATCAGGGCTGACTGTAAAAGAGAGAATGCCGGAAACTGCCAGAAAATAAACCACCGGCGTTTTTAAAAAATCAAAAATGCCGGTGAGGATACCAAAAACAGGCCCCACAATATAGTAAGTATTGGTGGCTCCGGTATTGCCATTGCCTACCTTACGGATATCAATATGCTTGATGATTCTGCCAAAAAAATAGCCGGGCGAGATTGAGCCCACTAAATAGCCTAAAACTAACAGCAAAAGTAAGTCCATCTTACTTTCATTCTACCATCACCAGTTCAGAGAAAATTCCTGTAATAATCGTCACTGAAATATTTACCCAAAAGAATTACAGTTAAAAAATAAAAATCACCGCTGGCAGGCTCAGGAAAAGGCAGGTGGGGAAACCTATCTGCTGACAGCCTGTAAACCTGCCAGCACTTAGGAAATTATTATAGACGTAGACTATAACAAGCTTTGTTTATTATGAAAAAAATTACAATTAAAACTACGAAATTGAGAGAGGTGGTAAATATTACTCCTCAAATCAGTGAACTTTTAAAAAAACACCC
>JAMDBX010000064.1 GCA_023487645.1 Patescibacteria group bacterium
AACATCTGCCGACGGATTGATATCCTCAAAAGCCACTAAATTTTCCGATTCATAGATAAATTCTTTTGGTATTTCTTTCCTGATAATTTTGCAAAAGATATCATCCATAATTTAAATTTAAGGCAGTTAAATTATACCTCTTGGGGTTAGGAGCTGGCAACCATCTTCTTAAGAAGATCGAGTGTTCGAGTCTGTCTTAAAGCATGTCTTAGGTGCAATCTTGGTTCCTGAGCCTCAAATTGCGCTTTGACTTTGGCATCCTGGATCTTGTCTACTTCTGCCTGCAACTCAGCATCAGAAATTGAAACATTTTCCAGTCTGGCCACTTCTGCCAAACCAAGCTCCATCCGGACATTTTTTTCAGCTTGTACCCTCCATTCGCTTTTCAGTTGTTCTAAAGTTTTCCCCTGGCTTTTTAAGTAATCCTCAAGCAAAAGCCCCATATCTGCCACTCTTCTTTGAAGCGAAACCAACATCCTGTTGAGCTCGTCCTGGATTAAAATTTCCGGTATTTCTACGGTAGTAATTTTCTCCACTTCTTGCAAAATTGCCTCCTCATAGTCTAATTCATTATTGTAGGAAACATTGGCCTCCAGGTCTTTTCTGATTTTGCCTTTTAGGTCAGTTAAACCCAAAGCTCCCATGGCTCTGGCAAAAGTATCATCAGGACCAGCTGATTGCCCGCCGGTTGGAGCCTGAGGTTGATTGCCCTGAAAATTAATTGAACCTGTTTGTCCGCCTGCTGCCGGTTGTGATCCGGCCGCTGGCTGAGCTCCTGCTCTGGCTTTCCATCTTTTAAACAAATCATCAACCACTTTATTAACTTCTTCTTCAGTTACTGCTTTGGGAGTAGGTTTAGTAACTTTAATGTTTTTGTAATTACCCACTGTCACCGCCGGTCTGTTGGTAATAGTGGCTTTAAATTGCAGTTGTTGGCCTTTAGTAAAAGAAATCAGGTCGTATTTTGGATAATCAATCGGGACAATATCCGTGCCCTTCAAAGCCTCAATCAAAAAATTGGGCATGGCATTTTTTAAAACCTCATCCTGAAGCTTGATCCCCAGGTTTTGTTCTGCCATGTTAATAGGTGCCTGGCCTTTTCTAAAACCCGGCAACTCTACCTCTTGGGCCATCCTTTGTAAAGTAGCATCCCAAGTCGGCTGCAAATCAATCCACGGCACTGTCACCGTGACTTCAACAATACTTTTAGGAAGTTTTTCAATATTTTGAGTAATCATATCCTTTTGTCATCCCGATGAAAATCGGGATCCATAAATAATTGTCCTGACGACACTAATCAGCTAATGTACCAGAAATCAGCTTTAAAATCAATGAAGAGGTTTATTCAAATCAGTCTGTTGATTTTTTAGTTACCCTATAATATACTATCGCGATGGCAGTAGCAACAGAACAAGTATTGAAAAGAGGCTTAGGAATAGAGGGACAACTTTGCCTATCCCCAATCAATCCTTTCCTCCCAGTGCACAGACAAATCTTGGAATGTTGGCTGGTAAAAGGATTGTCTTACCAGGAGGGCATCAAAGAATTAAATCTTACTCAGGATATAATCGAGGATCGTATTTACGGAGACGGTTCTTGTAATATCAGTAATACAGATAGATCTTCTTTTTGGCTCAGAAGAAGAAGCCTTGGTATCTTCGGTATTATAGAAGTGCTTACAGGAAAACGTCCCCAAAACCGTGATGAAGCACTAGAAGCCCTCGTAGGTGACATTATCTTAGAAAATTATGATCCTGAGGCTAGTGAATTTTATCAGAAAATTCATCACCCTTCTCGGTTCGGTAAGCAATACTTTAAACAATTTCCAGAAATTGTTTAAAAGACATAAATTTTGTCTCTTTTTCGCTTCTCTTTTTAACTTCCAATTTATCCTCTGTGGTCTTTTTAGAAATCACAATTCTATAAGGAATGCCAATTAGGTCCGCATCAGCAAATTTGGCCCCGGCTGAAACTCCTACCCGATCATCAAACAACACCTCAATTCCTTCCGCCTCCAGCAATTTATGAACCTTCTCTGCCATTTCCATTACGCTTTTATCTTCCAAATCCAAACCCACCAAATGAACCCGGAACGGAGCCACACTTTCCGGCCAAATCATCCCCTTATCATCGTGAGATACTTCCACAATAGCTCCCATTACCCGGGAAATCCCCAAACCGTAACATCCTGCCGAAACAATTTTCTTTTCTCCTTTTTTATCCGTAAAACTTAAGTTAAAAAACTTCTGCATAAGCCCGTTAAGCGGGAAAATGTTCCCCACCTCAATAGCTTTTTCTTCTTTTATAACCCCGCCGCATTCCGAACAATCCTTTCCGGCAATTTCTTTGTTAATTACAACATCACATTTGCTGCAAATTAATATGGTATCTTCGCCGGAAGGAGTAACTACCTGAAATTCTTCCGAAAGATCAGAAAAAGTTCCTCCCGAGGCTTTAGTTATCAGTACAGGCAATTCTAATTTCTTAAAAATCCTCAAGTAAGCCTCTCTAACAATTTTATAATATTCATCCCTATCTTCATCGCTTTCATGAAAAGCATACAAATCCTTCATAATAAATTCCCTGGTACGAAGTAGCCCAGCCTTCGCTCTTGGCTCATTACGAAATTTGGTCTGGATCTGATATAAATGAAGCGGTAAATCTTTATATGAATTTACATACTCAGCAAGCAAAGGATAAATAATTTCTTCATGAGTAGGCCCAAGCACTAAATCTTTATCTCCTGCACCCTTTAACTTAAACAAAACATCAAAGCTATCAAATCTGCCGGTTTTCTTCCAATTTTCGCCGGGGTGCAAAACCGGCATCAGTATTTCCTGACCGTTAACTTTATTCATCTCCTCCCTCACAATATTGGAGATTTTCTCGATTACTCTCCAACCCAAAGGCAAATAGGTATAAACCCCGGCCATTTCCTGATGGATAAATCCGGCACGAACCAACAGCTGGTGATTTACTGATTCAGCTCCAATTGGAACCTGTTTTATAGTTTTCGGAAAAAGTTTTGAATATTTCATATTACCTCCTCTTCATTATAGCGGAGATCGGGGTGATTTTAAATTACGGAACAATCCGGGGTAGTAAATTAACTATTTTTGCTGTATTCTTTCCCAAGCTATCTCTGTTGTGCAGAGGATATACCTAGAAAGGTTAAGGGCAATATCTAAAGTTACAGCTGGTATACTGAAATGTGTCACAACAAAAGATTTGGCAATCACTTCACAAATTTCTGATTTTTTTTCTATATATCCTTGCGGTAGTTGTAATAATCCGCACTTATCCCACAACCTAGTAGCAAGTTTTGTTACAGGAGCTTCAAAACCATAACGATCTTCTGTCCTCTTAAGTCCTTCTGCAAAAATGCTCCTAGAATTAGATAGTTTCCTTAATTCATATTCAGCTATCATATGGTTGACTACGGAAGCAGTTTGCGGATATCCGAAAAAGTAATCAATACAGCCAAAGCAAGCAAGATAATAAAACCTATCATGTGCACATTCTTTTCAACATCTTCCTTTACCTTTTTGCCGGTCACGGCCTCAATCACCAAAAACAACAACCTGCCTCCATCCAAAGCCGGAATCGGTAAAACATTAAATACGCTCAAGGTTAAAGAGATTACCCCCACAAACCAAAGATACGGCAGAATTACCGTCGCCAGGCCGCCGGAAGATAAGATATCATTGGTGACAACAGCCAGACCAACTGGCCCGCTAACTGATTGAGAAGCTGCTCCAAAATTTCCATAAATCAAATCATGCAGTAATCTGCCCAAGCCGGCAAAAGTCAGCCTGACTAAATCCCAAGAATAAGTAATTCCGGAAAAAAGTTTTTGAGGAACAGTTTGATATTCCCTGAATGGAATTGGGCTAAACACCACTCCGATTAGCACATCCCCATTGGGCTGCTTTTGCGGAGTAACGCTTATTTTTCGCGGGTTTCTGCCATCGCTGTCAGCTAATGTCAAAGTCACGGGCTTTTCGTCTTTGGATTTAATCAGCTTCCTGGCAGTATCAATATCTGAAACTTTTTGGTTATCAACCGCCTCCAGCTTTTCTCCCGGCTGGACACCGGCTTTTTGGGCGGGAAAATTATTTTCTACTTGCGCTATATAAACTGCCGGTTCTAAAGTCGGATAAATAATTTTAAAATTTTGCGCTATAATCACAATATACAAAAGCACCCACGCCAAAATTAAGTTCATTGCTACTCCCGCC
Source organism: Patescibacteria group bacterium (assembly GCA_023487645.1). Next base: position 4,239 of record JAMDBX010000064.1, read on the forward strand.
ACCACCACCGCAATCCTTTGCCAAACCGACTTAACCCGGAAATCCCGGCTTTTGTCTTTTTTGCTTACCATGATTGTATCTACTTCATCTTCCCCCAGGAGTTTGACAAACCCCCCAAACGGCAGCCAGTTGATAGAATATAAAGTCTCGCCGATTTTTTTACCCCACAGCCTAGGTGGAATCCCAAAACCAAATTCTTCTACTTTAATCCCAAATTTTTTGGCTACCAAAAAATGGCCAAATTCATGGATTAAAACTAACACCAGAAGCGTAATAATAAAGATGACGGCGGAAAGAACCATCTTAAATTTGTGTTAACTCTTCTTCTTTTACCTTAGCCAATTCTTCAATTTCAGCAGTTTTTTTATCTATTAATTCTTGTAAAATCTTTTCTCTCCGGAAGAATTCATCTTCTCCAAATTGACCTTCTTCTGACTGCTTTTTCCACTCATTTCGAAAATCCTGCCTGATCTGTCGAATTGAAACGTGAGCCTCTTCCACCTTTTTATGTAATAGTTTAATAAACTCTTCCCGTCTTTCCGTAGTTAATGGGGGAATCGGCAAACGGATCAAAGTACCTTCATTGGAGGGATTTAAACCTAAATTTGCTTCCTGAATAGCTTTAATTACCTTATCCAAAACAGAGGCATCCCAAACCTGAACTGTTAACAGAGAAGGCTGAGGAACGGAAATATTTCCCACTTCATTAAGTTTCATTCTGGAGCCGTAAGCCTCAACCGGAATGTTTTCGATTAATGATGGATTAGCCCGGCCGGCTCTGATCCCGGCAATTTCCACTTTAAAGTGATTCAGTGCAGCTTCAATCTTTTGATTAGGTTCAGTTAAAACTGGATCCATTTATTCCCCGATTGCTATTCTTTCAAACCTGCCAACTTGAATATTTTCTCCTAATTTTCCTATTACGGATTTAACTAATTGATCTATCGTCAAAGAATTATCTCTAATATACTCTTGCGATAAAAGATCTTCAACACTAGAAGGGTTCATGGAAGCAATTTGCAAAGCTATTTCGTGGGCCAGATTTTTAAAATCTTCAGTTCTCCCGACAAAATCTGTTTCACAAAGCAGTTCAACCAAAACTCCTACTCTTCCGCCATGCGAGTAGACATCCACAATACCAGCTTTAGTTTCCCTTTCACCTTTGGAAGCCCCCTTTTCAAAACCTTTTTTCTTTAAATACTCTTTGGCTTTTTCTATATCACCATTTGACTGCTTTAAAGCTTCTTTGCAATCGGCAATTCCTGCCCCGATTTGTTCGCGTAGTTTTTTGATATCTTCAAGCTTAATATCCATAAATATTATTCTACAACCCTTCTGATTCCTTAACAGATTCTTTTTCCACCATTTCCTCAGCTGCTGCCACTTCCTCTTTTAATTCTTCTGCTATTCCCTCTTCAGTTTTCTCCTCTGTTTCTTTTTTACCTTCTTTAGCCGGCTTTTCAGCAGTTTTTTCTTCTGCCTCCGAAGCCTTGGCGGAGGAGGATTTTTTGCCTTCTCCGTAAGCAGAAGCTACCGCCCCTACTAATATTTTAATTGATTTGATTGCATCATCATTGCCTGGGATTGGGTAGTCAATTTGTGTAGGATCAGAATTTGAATCGGCGATCGCCACTACTTTAATGTTTAACCTTTTAGCTTCCCTGATAGCAATATTATCCGATACTGCATCAACTACAAAAATAACATCGGGCAATTTTGCCAGATCCATTACTCCGGCAAAATCTTTTTCCAATTTGCCCATTTTTCTCTCCAACAACAATTGCTCTTTTTTGGTATATTTGGAAAGTTCACCCTTTTTCTTTTGCTCTAAATATTCTTTGAGCCTTTTGATATTTTTCTGCATTTGTTCAAAATTAGTTAAAAATCCGCCCATCCATCTTTCCGCTAAATACGGTGCTCCCAGCTCTTTGGCAAATTCTTCAATAATCGGCTGGGCTTGTTTTTTAGTACCCACGAAAAGCAGTACTCTGCCCTCTTTGCCTAAATTGTAGACAAACTCAGCAGCTTCTTTTAAGTATTTTTCGGATTGGGTTAAATCAATAACATGCACGCCTTCCCGGGCTCCATAAATATATGGCCGCATCCTGGGATGGCCGCGTCTAACCTGGTGCCCAAAATGCACCCCGGCTTCCAGCAGTTCTTGCAATGTCGGTAGTTTATACATAAGTTTCTATTTTACACCAAGGAAAAAGGTAATTTTAGATAGTTACTACGCGCGAAGCGCGGAACTATCGCAAGAACCGACAGGTTCTTATACATGTCTCTTGTTCCTCCTCATAGTTAGTGGTTTTAGAGACTTAAACTATGAGTGTGTAATAAGTTGTATTTTAACAGGCTTGGTCCAATAAAACAAGCCTATGTTTAACCATTAAGGATTAAATAAATATACGATTGGAGAATCAGGCAAAGCTGCTGGATTATATAGTGGCTGAAATCTATTCTGTTGCCAAATTTCTTGCATAGCTGCACCGTCATATGGATCGATACAAACTAACCCAGACCGCCTTAAAACATTTGGCAACAAAGAAATTAGCGCTTTCATACGACGTGAATCTTTTAATGAATATTCTATACCGAAAACAGAAACGAGCGTAAAATCTTTCTCAAGCGGTTGTGTTAGAAAAGCAAATATGCCAGATGTTACAACCCTAATGCCTGGAAATCTTCTAAACCAGCGTTCGTCACCATCTTGATATTTTCTATCCACCAAAGTTACATCACGGTTGTTAATATTCAGCTCTTCTGCAAATGCAAGTTCTTTATACGCTTGTCCCGCAGCCAAGGCTAAATATTTAATATTGCAAGACAAAATACCATTTTTCCCTGCCACTTCTTTCATAAGCTTTGCAATAACTTTTCCTAGGTCTGTGGAAACAACAGGCGTACTAACAACCTCTGGTTCAGGCAGCAGATATGAAAGACAATATGCATCTAATTCTTCTATAGTAAGCATAGTTGGGAATTTTACTACAAAAGCCACTTTCTATCAACTATAGGACTTTACAATTACTTACACACCCTATGAAGCAATTTTAGGTACCTAATTTTTCTTTTCTTCGTTTTACCTGCTAAACCACAAAGGAGCTAAATTCTTTCCAGTTCCAAAAATTTATACTTAAACCCATCCGACCGCTGCTCCGCTGACCCTGAAACCACTTTTTTAAAATCAGAATAATCCGGGAAAAAGGTATCGCCTTTAATTTCCTTATCAATCATTGTCAGGTAAAGCTTGTCAGTCAGCGGCAAAGCCTGTTTGTAGATTTCTCCTCCGCCAATAATAAAAATTTCCTCATCCCCTGGTTGGCCTTTGGCTTTTTGAAGGGCTTCTTCCAGGGAATTTACCACAATTACGCCTTCTGATTGAAAAGATGGATCCCGAGTAATCACAATATTGGTTCTGCCGGGTAAAGCCTTGCCAATCGATTCAAAGGTTTTCCTGCCCATGATAATCGGGTGACCCATGGTAATCTCCTTAAACCTTTTTAACTCTTGGGGGATATACCAGGGCATCCCCCCTTGAGTCCCAATTACTCTTTTTTGGCCGGCAATGGCCACAATAATGCTAACCATCAAAATCCTCCTACTACCGTGACTTCACCTTTAATTGGCGGGTAGGGATCATAACCTTCTACAGTAAAATCTTCAATTTTGAAATCATCAATATTTTTGATTTTGGGATTTATTTTCATGACCGGAAAAGGCCGGGGTTTTCTTTTTAGCTGCTCTTTGACTTGAGCTATGTGGTTACTGTAAATGTGTACATCACCAAATGTATGAACAAATTCCCCGGGTTTTAACCCCACCACTTGAGCCATCATCATCGTAAACAAAGCGTATGACGCAATGTTAAACGGCACTCCCAAAAAAGAGTCAGCGCTGCGCTGGTATAGCTGCAAAGATAATCGGTCGTCGGTGGTATTAAATTGGTACAAGGTATGACAAGGCGGCAAAGCCATGGATTTTCCCGGCAAGGCCATCTCGTAAATGAACTCCGGATTCCAAGCTGATACCAGAATTGATTTCCTGAAAGGAGTGGTTTTGAGTTCTTTAATCACCCAGCCTAATTGATCAATAATTCTGCCATCTGAAGTTTTCCATTTCCTCCACTGTACGCCGTAAACATTTCCCAAATCCCCCCACTTTTTGACAAACGGATGATCCTTTGGTAACTCTTTTATCTTGGCAATAAATTCTTCCTGTGTTAGTAACTTTTGACTTTTGACTTTTGCATTTTGAATTTTGTATTTTCTGTATGCCCATTCATCCCAAATATGCACGTCTCGATCCACCAGATATTTAATATTAGAGTCACCTTGCAAGAACCACAGCAATTCTTCGATAATCCCCCTTAAAAAAACCTTTTTTGTGGTTAGGAGTGGAAAGCCTTTTGAGAGGTCGAATCTCATTTGTCTGCCAAAAACGGATTTGATGGAAACTCCGGGATTGTTAAAGACAGGCTTATCCGAACCATTTTTCATGATATCTTTTAACAAATCCAGATACTGATATTCTTCATGTCTTGGTCTCGGCATATTACACTTGCCTTTCTGCTTTTTTCGGGCTTACCCTGCCACCCTGATGCTGGCCACGGTAGGCCACGGTTTTGCCTTTGATTTTATGAAAAATTATATTACAAATTCTGGCTCCTAACTGCAACTTGACCGGAAATGGGCTTAAGTTGGTAAGCCCCATGGTCAGTTGCCCACAATAACCCGGATCTGTCTTGGAATTTAAAAGCAAGAGTCCAGCCCGAAACAGTGAGGTTCTAACATGTACTATTGGCATAAGATCTGCAGGTGTATTAATGGATTCTACTGTCTGCACCAGATAATACTCTCCAGGTTTTACAGTAATCCATACTTGATCATCTTCATCCTCCTTAAATTTTGCGACCTCTTTTGTCTCAACTCCTTTCCTGTTACCTAATTCCTGTTGCCTGTCGCCTTGTATAAAAGCCCCGCCTTTAACTATTTTGTGGACTACACCTAGCCGGAGATCAATTCCTACCCCTTCCGGATTTTTCAAATCCCTCTGGCCCAAGTTCTTAATTAAGGAATGCTTTTTTATTCTTTTATGGATTTCATCTAAACCAAGAACTGACATAATGTAAAATCAAAATGTAAAGATCAAATAGCAAAACCTAAATAAAAACTAAAATATTTAAATAGTTTTTAACTTTAATCTAGTCTTTGATTTTTGATCTTTGATATTTGATTTCTTACCAGTAATATTTGACACTTCCGGCAAGTCACTTCCCCCATACCTGTTATTTGGACTATTCTTGTACGATCTTTCCACTGCCGCTCCCAGTTTTTCAAAAGAAAATGCACAAATTGACGATCCTTCATAAATTACTAATTTTTTACCCTTAAGAAAAGTCCCAAATTCCAAAACCGGATGCCCGTCCCAACCGGGGTCAAATCTGGCAGCAGTGGAATGGACAACAACTCCAAGTCTTGCCAGAGAACTCTTTCCATGCAAATGCCCCACAATATTATCAGGAAGAGTTAATCTTTCTTTAGTAGTAGCAATAACAAAATCATGTTCGGTCAAAATAAACGGCTGGCCCGGTTTTAATTCCACCAGCCTCATCATTGATTCCATATCCTCTTTGGAAGCATACCTGGTATCAATGGTGTTTAAGCCTTCATCAGTAAAGACACGAAGTTTATTGCCTAAATGAAAATCAACGGTGACTTCATCAACAAATTCTTCCCAATTTTCCGGCAGCGGATCAATTTTTATAATGCCTTTTTTGATATGCTCTTTAATTACCCAATCAGGAAGTGTCCCTAAAATTTGTTTTGTGTCATCCTGAACTTGTTTCAGAATCTTATTATTCTCTCTTCTTGGCATGGGTAAAATCCTAATGAAATTAAATACTTTTTTCAAGTAGGAAGATTAAATTTTAGAAAAATCCAAGGTAGCAAAGTAGTCTTCTATTGTTTCTGCGCGTCTGATCATTTCCACTTTTCCGTTTTCTTTTAACAATAATTCAGCTGACCGCAACTTTCCATTGTAATTAAACCCCATCGCATACCCATGTGCCCCGGTATCATGAATCACCAAAATATCCCCAATTTCCACTTTTGGTAATTTCCGGTCAATGGCAAACTTATCATTATTTTCACAAAGCGAGCCGGTAACATCATAAATATGATCGTTTTTGGCATTTTCTTTACCCAAAATTGTTTCATAATGATAAGCTCCATACAAAGCCGGCCGCATCAAATTGGCCATACAAGCATCCAAACCAATATAATCTTTGTAAGTATGCTTTTCGTGAATTACTGTCGTTACTAAATAACCATAAGGACCGGTAACCATCCGGCCGCATTCCGTTACCACCCGCAAAGAATCTAAACCGTTTTTAACAATTTTCTCCTGATAAAAAGCTTTAATCTTTTTAGACAATTTTTCCAGATCCACCGCTTTTTGGTCCGGTTTATATGGAATCCCGACACCTCCGCCTAAATTTACAAACTCCAGTTTTATCCCAAGCTTTTGATAAACCTCCACAGCAATATCAAAAAGCATGTTGGCAGTTTCAGCTAAAGCGTCCACATCTAACTCATTGGAAACCACCATGGTATGAAGACCAAATCTTTTAACACCTTTACTTTTCATAATTTGATAGGCCTCAAACAACTGCTTTTTGGTCAAACCATATTTTGCTTCTTCCGGTTTACCAATAATGGCATTGACGCCGGTTTTACGAAGCGGTCCGGGGTTATACCTAAAACAAATAATTTCCGGAATCCCGGCAGATTGTTCCAACATTTCAATATGAGAAATATCATCCAAATTTATAATTGCCCCTAGTTCCTTGGCTTTTTGGAATTCTTTGGCCGGAGTGTCATTGGAAGTAAACATAATGTCTTCCCCTTCAAAACCAACCTTTTCTGCCAAAATCAGTTCCGGCAAAGAGCTGCAATCAACCCCCATTTCTTCTTCTTTTGCAATTTTTAAAATATAAGGATTGGGATTAGCTTTAACTGCAAAATAATTTTTAAATCCGGGGACCCAATTAAAAGCTTCATAAAATTTCCTGGCATTTTCCCGGAGTCCTTTTTCATCATAAATATGAAAAGGAGTGGGGTATTTTTTAATAACTTTTTCGATAAAAGATTTAGTAAATGGTAATTTTTTATCCGTCATAACTTCAAATTCTTTTGTATGCTTTTAACAGCTTCTTCAATATTCTCTTTGTGTCCAAAAGCACTCAGCCTAAAATATCCTTCTCCTCCCTGCCCAAAGGCAGTCCCCGGTGTTCCTACCACCTGAGCCTCTTTTAATAATTTATCAAAAAATTCCCATGAACTCATATTACCGGGCACTTTTAACCAAATATACGGCGCATTTTCTCCGCCAAACGCTTTCAAACCCATTTTAGAAATACCTCTCTTTATTATTTTGGCATTATTCATATAGTAGCCAACCATTTTTTTACACTCTTTTTGTCCCTTTTTTGATAGAACTGCCAAACCGCCTTCCTGAACAATATTAGAAGCGCCGTTAAACATGGTGGTTTGCCGCCTGTTCCAAAGACTGTTCACCTTACCTTTTTCTTCACCTTCCACCACCAAATCCATCGGCACTACAGTCCAGCCTAAACGCACCCCGGTAAATCCGGCCAATTTAGAAAAGCTGTTTATTTCTACGGCGCAGCTTTTAGCTCCCGGGATTTCATAAATGCTTCTGGGCAAATTTTTATCGGAGATGTATTCAGCATAAGCTGCATCAAAAATTATCACGGCTTTTTCTTTTTTGGCATAATCCACAAAAGCTTTTAATTGTTTTTTTGTCAAAACTGTTCCGATAGGATTATTTGGGCTGCAAATAAAAATTAAATCCGCTTTTTCTTTGGGTAAAGTTGGAGCAAAACCATTTTCTTCCTTACATTCCATGTAAACCACTTTTTTCCCGGCAATCACATTACTATCCGAATAGACCGGATACACAGGGTCGGTCACCGCCACAATATTATCCGACCCAAAAATTGAGGAGATATTTGCAGAATCCGGCTTTGCCCCATCGCTGATAAAAATTTCCTCTGGTTCAAAGGAAATACCGCGATTTTCATAAAATGCCGCCAGCTCTTTCCGCAACCGGCTATCACCTTGTTCATCCCCATAGCCTGTGTAAGTTTTGGTATCCGCCAATTTTTTAACTCCTTCCATCAACCCTTCCACAACAGTCGGCGTCAAAGCTTCAGTGGTATTGCCTATGCCCAATCTCATAATTTCTACCCCGGGATTTTTTTCTATAAAAGCTTTAACCCTTTTCCCGATTTCCGAAAATACATAAGCAGATGCCACTTTGTTGTAATTTGTATTGATTGTAGCCATAGTTTTTCCTTTTGTCGTTGCGAGGAGTCTGCGACGAAGCAATCTGGGTTGGATAAATCCCATATCTAGATTGCTTCGCTCGCAATGACGTTCTAAAATTATATATAACCTTTAGCTTTTAATAGTTCTGCTATTAATATTGCTCCTCCGGCAGCACCGCGGATAGTGTTGTGTGAAAGCCCAATAAATTTCCAATCCATTAATTTATCTTCCCGGAGTCTCCCCACACTAATTCCCATACCACTGCCTAAATCTCTATCCAATTTGGTTTGCGGTCTATTTTCTTCCTCCATTACTGTAATAAATGGATGCGGAGCTGATGGAAGATCAAAGGCTGCCAATGGATCAAAACTTTTCCAAGCCGTGATAATTTCTTCTCGGGTAGGTTTTTTGGCAAAGGACACGGTAACCGAAGCCATATGCCCGTCTTCCACCGGCACTCTGATACAGGTAGCAGAAATTTCCGGCCCTTCTGCTAGAACAACGGTTCCATCTGCAATTTTACCCCAGATTTTCATCGGTTCTTTTTCGCTTTTTTCCTCTTCCCCGCCAATAAAGGGAATCACATTTTCCTGCATTTCCGACCAATTCTCCAAAGTTTTTCCTGCCCCGGAAACTGCTTGTAAAGTTGTCACCGCTACCTTTTTTGGCTCAAATTTTAAAAGCGGAGTCAAAAGCGGTACATAAGATTGGACTGAACAATTTGGTTTAACCACAATAAAACCTTTATCCCAGCCCCGGTTTTTTTGTTGGGTTTTAATCAATTCCAGATGATCGGGGTTGATTTCCGGCATAATCATTGGCACATCTTCACTCCAGCGGTGAGCGGAATTATTGGAAACCACTGCCACGCCTTTACCGGCAAAGGCGTTTTCCAGCTCTTTAATTTTTTCCTTGTCCATGTCCAGGCAAGAAAAAACTAAAGGGACCTCTTTAGCAATTTCATCCAAATCAGCTTCCACCCTCTTTACAACCAAATTAACAACGCTTTGCGGAATTGGCTCTTTCATTACCCATCTACCTTCCACTGCTTCTTGGTATTTTTTGCCGGCAGACCTGGGGGAAGCTGCCACACAAACTACCTCAAACCAAGGGTGACTAGCCAAAAGGGTAATAAAACGCTGGCCCACCATGCCGGTAGCGCCTAAAATTGCAACCGAGATCCTTTTCATACCCTTCCTCCTGTCATTCCGAACCCCGATATAATCGGGGTGAGGAATCTTCCGTCACCATGGAAGATCCTTCGCTCATTGCTCAGGATGACAATTGCGCAATATTGTTTCATATCAATTGGTGGTTTTTGAGGACTTCAGTTAATTTGGCTTTATTTTTTTCTTCCATTGAGACTAAGGGCAACCGGAAAACTTCCCTAATTTTCCCCATTAAAGCCAGGGCGGTTTTGACCGGCTGAGGATTTGTTTCAACAAAATTTATATTCATTAAATCCAGCCATTCATAATGCAGTTTCCTGGCTCTTTCAAAATCACCTTCCAAGACAGCTTTTGTCAAAGCCGACATTTCTTTGGGGATTTCATTGGAAACGACAGAAATAATGCCGTCGCCGCCCAGGGTCATCAAGGGATAAGTTAAGGCATCATCACCGGACAGCACAGAAAAATTCTTTGGCGCACCTTTAATGATCTCCATCATCTGGTTTATATTACCTGATGCTTCTTTCACGCCAACAACTTGCGGCACTTCTTTAGCTATTCTTAAAACAGTTTCTGCGGTTACATTTTGGCCAGTTCTGCCCGGCACGTTATATAAAATTATCGGCGAATCAACAGCGGAAGCAATTGCTTTAAAGTGAGCCATCAAGCCCTTAGGGGTCGGCTTGTTATAGAAAGGAGTTACATGCAGTAAAGCATCTGCCCCCACCTCTTTAGCAATCTGTGAAGATTTAATGGCTTTTTGAGTATCATTACTGCCGGCTCCGGCAATAACCGGCACTCTTTTTTTAACCTGGTCAACCACAGTTTTAATCACCAGCTTTTTTTCTTCTTCGTCCATAGTGGCGGCCTCACCGGTGGAACCGCAAGGAACAATACCGGAAACCCCGTTTTTAACCTGGAACTCCACCAGCTTTTTTAAAGCTTCCACATCAATTGAACCGTCTTCTAAAAACGGTGTAACTATTGCTGTAATGGTGCCGGTAAATTTTTTAATCATATTTTAAACACCTCATCAAAAGTATAAAAGCCCTTTTTATCTTTGATAAATTCGGCTGCTACCAAAGCTCCTTCGGCAAATCCACGCCGGCTGTGAGCGGTATGAGACAATTTTATCTCATCAGCGGCACTGTCAAAAATCACCTCATGATAGCCAAAATTACGGCCGGCCCGAAGTGAGGCAAAATGCAATTCATCTTTTTCAATTTGTCGGTCTAATCTGCCGGTTTCCAGTTTTTTCTTCCCCGGAAAATTTTCCATAATCACTTGGGCAATTTTTTTGGCAGTACCGGAAGGGCTGTCTTTTTTACCGGTGTGGTGAATTTCAAATCCGGCTACATCATAACTGCCAAACTTGCTGGCCAGCTGACTTGCAAAACCCACCACTTTAAAGAAAATGTTTGCCCCAATGGAAAAGTTTTGAGCATAGACTAATCCCACTCCGGCTTTCTCAACCAAATCCTTAACCTCATCCATTTGGTCATACCAACCAGTAGTCCCAATTACCATGTTTTTACCCATACCAACCACCTCTTTTGTCGTATTTACCACAACCTCTGGGGAAGTAAAATCAATTACCACATCAGCTTTTTTAATGCCTTCTTTATCCAAATCTTCGTCAGGATTTCGATAGCTTACAGAAACCACTTGATGGACGCCCGACTCATTGATCAGGTTTTCCAACTCATGTCCCATTTTTCCATAACCAATTAAAGCAATCTGCATTTGGGGGTAATTGTATCACTTTAGCAGCAATTTATCATGAAGGGCTTTGACTGCTTTTTCCACCTTATCAGACTCTACCACAATTGAAATATTAATATTGGCAGCGCTCAGAGAAACCATCCGCGCCAAAACTTTTTCCTTATCCAAAATCTCAAAAACTCTTCTGATTGTTTTGGTGGAAGACGTAATATCTTCACCAATCAGAGACACCATTCCCATATCTTCAATCACTGAAACATGACTAAATTCCGCCAGTTCTTTCACCGCCATTTCCAAGTTTTTTTTGTCATCCACGCTGACGGACACACTAACCTCTGATACGCTAACCAAATCTATGGAAATATTGTTATTGGCAAAAACCTTGAAAATTTTTGCCAGGAATCCTTTTTGTCTAAGCATTTCTGTAGAATAAATATTAACCAGAATTATTTTTCGTTTAAACGAAACCGCCTTCGCTTTTCCTGATGCACGACTTTTCTCTACGATTAAAGTACCATGATTTTTTGGGTTAAATGTATTTAGCACCCTTACCGGAATACCAGCTGAAATTGCTGGACGGATGGTACGGGAATGCAAAACCCTGGCCCCAAAAGCAGCTAGTTCTGATGCTTCCTTAAAAGAAACAATTGGCAAAGATCTGGCATTTTTTACCAATCTGGGATCAGCTGTAAACACTCCGTCAACATCAGTCCAAATTTGAATCTCCTCCGCCTTCAAACAATACCCCACAATAGAAGCAGTATAATCAGACCCGCCTCTTCCTAAAGTTGTTGTTTGGCCGCTTCTGGTAGCACCAATGAACCCGGTCACTACCGGCACCACTCCCGTTTTCACAAGAGGGGTTAAGATTTTTTGAGTCTTTCTTTTAGTTGATTCAACCAAAAATTCTGCTGAGCCAAAGTTGTTATTAGTAACGATTAAATCTGTTGATATAACTTGCTCAGCTTTCATGCCCTTGCTTTCAAGTGCGCGGGTAATAATGTATGAAGACATTATCTCGCCAAAAGAGACCAGTTTATCTAAAAACTCTCTGCCTGGCTCCGCCTTCATAATTAACTGAAGTATTTCGTTAAGCTTACTGTTTATATATAAAAACGTTTCGCTTTGCAGCCTTTTATCATTCCATAAACTTACAATTAAGTTTTTGTGTATCTTTCTAATCTCGCGGATTTTTTTCTCAATTTTATTCTCCGGTAAAGTAGAAAGGGATAATAATAAATCAGTAAGCTTAACGAAATACTTCAGAACTACTACCGGTTGTCTGCCTAATTCATTTGCCACTATATTACAGAGAGTCAAAACACTCCCTTTTGAACTGACTGATGTCCCGCCAAATTTTGCTACTATCATATTATAGGATTATAACGCAATGCGCCATAAGAAGCGAGTGGAGTTTTATTTAACTTTTTCTAATTTATCCAGATAAAGCTTGAGATAGTTATAATCATCCTTGATATATTTCCATTCCCAATTATCAGTATTTTTCGGATAAATTACATATAGCTGATCTAAAATTTTCCGGTGGGATAAAAATTGGTTCCTAATAGTCTCAGTCTGACTTGTTAAATTATTAGCCACAATTAGGTCGGTAATTTGGCCGGCCAGCGTAAAATATCGTAGCGACGAAGGTAAAACGTAACCATAATTTTGATTGTTAACTGCGTTTTGCAACTCTCCAAGACGAGTCTCCAGCAGGTTGCTCATATAATCAACCTGGCTACTGGCCGAAAGCTTAGTTTTTAAGAATACTTTTTCCTGTACTCTTTTTAACTGGAAAAGGGGGCCGGCATCCGGACCCACCTGCTGGGATAATAATAAGGCTATGGCCAACAACACCAGCACCAGCATTGCTCCTAATTGAATCCTGGGTTTTATACTTTTTGTTTTTCCCATATTTCAACCAATTCCTGATGGATATCTTGAGGCGACCTCATTTGTCCATCCTTCATGCAGTTGACAACATACCAATTGTTTTCTTTTTTTGCAAGAGATAAATAAATCTTGCTTGCTTCCTCTAGATGTTTTAAGTTATCTTCATGAATATCCGGCTGATTCTTAACAAACACATTTTTCTGACCTGCTTCAGGATCAACTTTTAACAAAATTGTTAAATCTTCTTTTGGCATGCCGTTAGTACGGTATTCCAAATCTTCCAACCAATCAATAAACTCCTGTCTCTTTTCTTCCGGCAGATTAGCACTCATGTGGGCAAAACTGGCGGAAACATACCGGTTAGCCAAAACTACTTTTCCCTCCTCCAGCCATTTTTCAATCTCTGGTTTTGCCAAAGCCCTATCCCCGGCATAAGCTAAAGCCATAAGATATGGATTGACTTGGCTGATTTCGCCAAATTCCCCTTCCAGATATCTTTTAATAAGCCGGCCATAAATATTATCTTGATACCTGGGAAAGCTAATGACTTCGTGTGGGATTTTTTGCTGTTCCAGATACTCTGCCAGTAAATTAACCTGAGTAGTTTTCCCTGACCCGTCAATACCATCTATAACAATTAATTGCCCTTTTTTCATTTAGGGGTTATTTGCGAGGCAGCTGTGATGAAACCAACAAATAACGGATGCGGGGAAAGTGGCCTGGATTTTAATTCCGGATGAAATTGCGTGCCCACAAAGAACGGGTGATCCTTCAGTTCTATTATTTCCACTAGTCTGCCGTCAGGAGAAGTCCCGGAAATTGTTAACCCTTTTTTCATGAATTGATCCATAAAATCATTGTTAAACTCAAACCGGTGCCTGTGACGTTCGGAGATTTCTTCTTTGCCATACAAACTGCGCACCAAAGTTCCAGGCTTTAATTTACACTCCCAAGCCCCTAACCTCATAGTAGCCCCATATTCCCGGTTTAATAACCTTTTTTCCTGCTCCGGCATAATATGGATAACCGGATATTTGGTTTCCGGGTCTACTTCCGTAGTATGCGCACCAGGCAGTCCCAACACGTCCCGGGCATATTCCACCACCGCTAGCTGCATTCCATAGCATAATCCGAAGTAAGGAATTTTATTCTCCCTGGCATATTTAATGGTGGCAATTTTTCCCTCAATATCCCGCGATCCAAAACCGCCCGGCACAATCACTCCCTGAAATCCTCTTAAAACATCCACATTATCCAAAACCTTCCCTGAATCCAACCAGGTGATTTCCGGCTTTAAGCCTTGCAACCACGCTGCATGCTTGATAGCTTCTATTACTGAAATATAAGAATCAGCCAAAGTAAAAGCGCCGGTTGCAAAATATTTACCCACAATGGCAATCTTTACCACATCCTTAGCAGCATCAATTTTTTCTACAAATGCCCTCCATTTCTTCAAATCCTTTTCCTTCTTCTCTAACCCCAATTTGGAAAGCAGTCTGGCTGATAAATTTTGCTCCTCAAAACCAATTGGCACTTTATAAATGCTGTCTACATCAGGAGCAGAAATAATGTCTTCTGGTTCCAAGCCCGTGGTGATGGATAATTTTTTAATTCTGGAAGCATCCAAAGGCTTTTCGCTCCTTGCTAAAATCACATCCGGCTGAATTCCCATGGCATTCAGATCCCGAACCGACATTTGCGCCGGCTTAGATTTCATTTCTCCGATTGAGGCAGGAATTGGTAAATAGGTAATGTGAACATGAGCCACATCAGCGGGATTTTTTAGCTTCATCAATCTATTAGCTTCCAAAAACAGGATATTTTGATATTCACCGGTGGTGCCTCCGATTTCAATTACCACCACATCAGCATTAGTGGCCCGGCCGGCTTCTTTAATCCTTCTGATAATTTCTTCCGTGACATAAGTTACCACGTCCACACACTCGCCGTCATATTCCAAATTTCTTTCTTTTTGAATTACGGAAAGATAAATTGAACCTTGGGTAGCAATGCTGTTTTTGTTTAAGGACTCATTTAAAAATCTTTCATAATGGCCCAAATCCTGGTCAGTTTCCGTCCCGTCATCCAATACAAACACCTCACCGTGCTCAATTGGGTTCATGGTTCCCGCATCCACGTTCAAATATGGATCCATTTTTATGGGAGTCACTTTATAACCTGCTGATTTTAAAAGCAGGGCAATTGAAGAAGTGGCAATTCCTTTGCCAATTCCACTAATAACACCACCACTAACAAAAATGTACTTCATGTATTAATTCCTTTGGGGGTTCCGTCTAAATACGAGGTATCCTTCGACTCGAAAGTCATTTAGACTTTCTCTTTCAGGACATGCTTCTGAGGCCCTCATCATAATACTAAATCCAGCCTCACATTTCAAGTGGCACTTTAATTCAGTTACCCCACAAATTTTGTAAAATACCCTTAATTTATGTATAATCAGGCAATATTTCCCTGCCTAAAAATTTATGAACTTATTACCAGAAAGATCTATAGGCAGTAATCTTATCCATTCTGGGGATACCATTTCAAAAAGAACACTTCTAAAAAGTAGGTAGCCGCCATTTCAATTTGGCTTGGGCAACGAGATTTAGTTAACCAGGATTTGGAAACATTTTATCAGGTATCCTCTATGTGCGGATTCCAGCCTTATGTATGTTTTGATATTCCTGATGCAGGTGGAATTGATGATCCCCAGACCTTTAAACCAGTCATTAAGGATTTAATTCCGAATTTAGATAGGATAAATCAACCACTGGCTGTTTTTGCTATTATGACCGCGGCGGTGGCAGAAAAACCTTGGAGTGGCCGCTTTTGTGATGCAATACAGGCATACCGCTGGCAGTCAAGACAACTCACTGACACAGCAGTTTACAGAATCATTATGCAGGGAGGTTTTAACCATCATACTTATTGGCCTTACTATGGCTCCTATTATGAAAAACGCGATAAAGGTGAGGAACCCCGTTTTTGGCCGAAAGAAGAGATTGCCCAAGGGCTTGGGGCTTTTTTCCTATTTTATAATTCTGATGCCCTCACAGCAGGCTGCATGAGACTGGTTGATTTTATGGGAAGAATTTTAGGCAGAGATTTACCAGGAATCGAATTTCCTCGTTATAGTTTTGAGGAAATTACCAAAATAGCCTGGCATGTTAACAGGGAGAATTATAATACTTTGGAGCAAAATCAGGATCCATTCCTAAATATCAAATAGGTGAGGACGGTCGACCCATTTTCCCTTTTTGAAAACCTTACATCAAACAATTTCACCCTAGGGGTGGATTTAGGTTTGCACCCCAGGAGTATTGGACTTGGGTTTAGTCCAAGAAGCAAATTTGCAGCCGGGCCAGTTTTTACAGCCGTAAAAAGTTTTGCCTCGCCGGGTTCGCCTCACCACAATTTCTCCACCACACTGCGGGCATTTAGCATCAATTTTTTCTTCCAAAGATTCAGTATGCTTGCAGGCCGGAAACCCGGAACAAGCTAAAAACTTGCCAAATTTACCAATCCTCACAATCAATTCCTTACCACACTCCGGACACTGCTTACCAGTGTGCTGCACCTCCATCTTCACCTTTTTGGCAGTTTTCTCAGTCTTTTCTAACTTTTCTTCAAACGGCCCGTAAAATTCCTTAATTGTTGGCTTCCACTGCCTTTCACCTCTGGCGACTTCATCCAGCTCATCTTCCATCCGGGCAGTAAATGAATAATCAATAATGTCAGCAAAATATTCCAGTAAAAAATCGGTAACCGTAATACCTAGAGGCGTCGGCACAAACTTCCGTTCAATCTTCTCCACATAAAATCTTTCTTGAATGGTGGATAAAATCGGGGCGTAAGTGGAAGGACGGCCGATTCCCAGCTCTTCCAATTTCTTAATCAAGGAAGCTTCGGTATAGCGGGGCGGCGGTTCAGTAAAATGCTGGTTGGGCAAAAGCTGAATCAAATCAAGCAGCTGGTTCTCCGACAATTTGGGCAAAGCTTGTTTCTTTTCTCCTTCTTCTTCATCGTCCATTTCTTTTCCATAAAGCTTTAACCAGCCATCAAATTTAATGACGCTTCCGGTTGCCCTTAGCAAATACACCTCGGAGGTGGGTTTTGACTCCTCCGAGGTGGACTGAAATGCCTCCACATCAACCGTAGTTTGATCCATCACTGCCTCACTCATCTGGCAAGCCACAAATCTTTTCCAAATCAAATCGTAAAGCCTGATATGGTCTCTGTTTAATCCGTCCGCATTTATACTTGCTGCCTGACGCTTGGCGTCTGTCGGCCTGATGGCCTCATGCGCTTCCTGGGCGTTTTTAGATTTGGATTTAAAAATCCGGGGAGTTTTTGACAAATAAGACTTGCCGATAAAGTTTTCAATATAATCTCTGACTGCACTAATAGCTTGAACAGATAAATTCACTGAATCAGTTCTCATATAAGTAATTAACCCGCGTTCATACAAAGCTTGAGCCAGCATCATGGTTTTTTTGGCGGACATACCAAGCCTGTTGGCAGCGGTTTGCTGTAAAGTGGAAGTAGTAAAAGGCGCATAGGGGAACCGCCTGACTTCTTTTTGGGTAATTTTGGAAACTGCATATTTTGAGTTTTCCAGATTTTTGGCATGAGTATCTGCT
>JAMDBX010000031.1 GCA_023487645.1 Patescibacteria group bacterium
CCTGACAAAATATAGGTCTTGGGGAGTAAACATCGTGACACTCGGGCCTGGTTTTGAAATTAATAAAAAAGGCGAAGTGCGCTACCCACCGGATTTCCCGACATATGAAGATGTGGATGCCAGGATGGGGGAACTTGCCACTAAATTTTATTCTGTTGGTATTCACGTTGCCATGGTCATGACTGTAACTTACAAGCAAGAATTTTCCACCGGAGCCGAAAAATGGGCCGGAGAACCCCAGCCTTTTCCCAAAGAAGTTGTGCAGCAACCAGGATATTTTGACAAACTTAATAAAGTAACTGAGGATATGGCCAAAATTGCTGAAAAATACCATGTTTATATGTTTGCTCCCTTTGGAGAAGCAGAAGGTATTTTGGGTATGAGTGTTGCACCAAAATTAATATCAGAATGGGCTCCTTTAATAAAGAAAAATTATACAGGCAAGATTTATTACAAAGGTGATTTACACAAAGGACAAGGGGATCAGATTAATTTTAAAGGCTATGATGTTTTAGGATTTGTAACATCTCCTGTTGATACAAAAGCAACAGCAGAAGAATTAAGAAAATCATTTGATGCGGATATGGATAGGGCAGTCGCTTTGGCAAAACGTGACGGAGTTCCTGAAGTAGTTATATCGGAACATGGCAATAGCGGTAATATGGAAAATATCCAAATGGTTTCTGCTGAGGAGTATGGAATTATTTTGGAGGAAGGCAGTAAAAAATTAAATGGGGTATTTTTGACAGAACCAATGTCTTCAGTGTTAAAAACCCCTCAAGGAGACCAGATAGTTGAACAAATGAAAAAGTGGTTTTTAAAATAGAACCTCCAGTTTTAAGCTTTTTGCCTGGCTTAATTTTTGCAATTTCACCGCTGATTTTGTATCATTGTCGGCCTAAGGATAATACTTATGAATATAGTCGAGTCTCCGATTCGGATAAATCTTGGTTGCGGTACAAATGCGCCGGAAAGGTGGGAAAACTTTGACAGCTCACTTGGACTTTTTCTTGCTCGGCACGGGTTGCAAAAGCTCTTTGGGCGTTTGCATCTGATTACGGGTGAGCAGGCTAATGTCCAGTGGCCTCACAATGTCCGAAGGCGTAACGTTACAAAAGGCCTTCCCTATGCAGATGGTTCTGTTGATGCAGCCCATTCCAGCCATATGCTTGAGCACCTTTACCTCCCGCAAGCTGCGCAATTACTTGGGGAGGTTAGGCGTGTGCTGCGACCCGGCGGAGTGCTTCGTCTGGCAGTGCCGGATCTGCGAAGCGAGGCCGAGACATATTTGAAATCTGAAGAACCCGATGTGGCTGATGAGTTTCTCCGAGGATTGGGTATGAAAGGAACATTGCTAGAGGTGCCAGATTTGTGTAGTGCGGTGCAGAAATACTTAAGCTCTGCCAAATCCGATGCGGCTGATGAGTTTCTCCGGGGAATAGGTGTGAAAGGGCCGCCGCGCGGCTTAAAAGGTCTTGTCCCGGAATTGAGGGGTTCAAAGCACAGGTGGATGTATGATGAATCTTCACTTGCGGCTATGTGTATGTCCTCGGGGTTTGAAGAAGTCAAAAGATATAATTTTCGTGAGGGTAAGTGTCCGGACCTGGAGTTTCTTGATAACCGGCCGGATAGCCTGTTTATAGAAGCATATGTTGGATTGACCGGCACACGCGGGTAAGGAGTTTATATCCGCTTACTAATTAAACTACTTCCTGATACAATCTAACCCATGTCATCTCTTAGAGTAGGGATAGTTGGACTTCCGAATGTTGGGAAGAGTACATTTTTTAACGCTCTCTTGAAGAAGAAAGTAGCGCTTAGTGCTAACTATCCTTTTGCCACTGTTGAACCAAATGTGGGGGTTGTTGCTGTACCGGATGAGAGATTGGAGAAGCTGGCTGAGCTTGTAAAAAATGAAGAGAAGATGGGTTCTTTACCGCCTTTAGTCCCGGCTGTTGTGGAGTTTGTAGATATTGCCGGGCTTGTTAAGGGTGCTTCTACCGGGGCGGGTTTAGGGAATCAGTTTTTATCTCACATCAGAGAAGTTGATGCAATTATCCATGTGCTTCGTGACTTTGAAGACACCAATATTATCAGGGAAGGAAGCGAAAATCCTGATTCTGACAAACTGACTATTGAAACGGAATTGGGGCTGGCAGATTTACAAACGATAGAAAAAACTCAAAACTCAAAGTTCAAAGTTCAAAACTTAAACTCAAAGTTCAAAACTTCTGCAGTTGAAAAAGTTAGTCAGTTTTTGGAAAAAGGCCGGATGGCAATTGAAGCGGATTTGAATGATGAAGAAAAAGAGGCTATTAAAGAGCTCCATCTTTTAACAATGAAGCCTGTACTTTATGTTTTTAACGTTTCTGAAGAAGAGTATTTACAAAAAGTTCACGATCGAGAATATAATGTAGATGAAATAGTCATATCTGCAAAGTTGGAGGAAGAAATGGCGGATTTTTCTGAAGAGGAGAGAAGGTCTTACCTTAAAGAGTTGGGAATAGAAGAAACCGGTCTGGAGAGATTAATTAAAAAGGCTTATGCTTTACTTGGTTTGATCTCTTTTTTAACAGCCGGGCCGAAAGAGGTGAGGGCTTGGACTATTAAGGAAGGAACAAAAGCCCCCCAAGCTGCTGGAGTAATTCACACCGATTTTGAGAAAAAATTTATCAGGGCAGAAGTGATTGAGTATGGAAAACTAATTGAAGCCGGGTCGATGGTGGCTGCCAAATCCAAGGGTTGGGTAAGGACCGAAGGAAAAGACTATACAATGAAAAACGGGGATGTAGTAGAATTTTTAGTAGGTTCATGAAAAAGTTTAAATGGGATTTTTTGTGTCTTTTACTCCTTACTTTATTAACACCGCTTTTTTTCTATAAACTGGGACAATCTTCTTTAGGCAGTTGGGATGAAGCCTGGTATGCGGATACGGCCAGAACGGTTGTAAAGACAGGTGATTTATTCCATTTAAAGTTTAACGGAAATCCTTTTTTTGAGCATCCGCCCGGGGGAATATGGATCACAGCAGTAGTTTTTAAACTTTTTGGAATTTCGGAATTTACCGACAGACTTCCTTCTGCGGTTTTAGGTATTTTTTCTTTATATCTAATGTATTTTTTGGGGAAAACATTATTTAACAGAGTGGTGGGATTTTCATCAGCTTTGGCCCTTTGTTCCTCCTTCTGGTTTTTAAGCAGGGCAAGATCTGGCAATTTGGATATTCCTTTGACTTTTTTTCTTCTATTGACTTTATATTTGGCCCTAAGGGCTTCTAAAAACCGAAGGTTTTTTGTACCGTTTTTTATAAGTTTAGCCTTTACTGTTAGTATTAAATCCCTTTTGCCTTTTGCAATTCTGCCCGCACTTTTGATGATCTTTTGGAAAAACAAAATATATAAACTAAAAGATTACCTTTTGGCTTTTGCTGCAATGCTTTCTATCTATATAACCTGGGTAATAGTGCAATATTTTGATAACCCATTTCTTGTACAAAGGCACTTTTTCCATTCCTTAAGGGGATCCAGTGTTGGGAATAATTTTTTAAATAGCTTCCAGCTTTTTTATACTTATTTGCATAATGGTATAGGCAAGTGGTATTGGCCCGGTTTGGCAGGGATATTAACGGGATTAATTTTACGGCAGAAAAGGTTTTTAATATTAATTGTTTTCTTTATTTCCTATGCTGTCCCTTTTCTTTTTTCTAAAGAATTACAAATCTGGCACCTGATTCCTCTTCATCGGTTAATGATTTTGCTGTTTTTTGGAACAGCCTATGTGGTTATTTTGAAAGTATCCGTAAAGCTTAATATTCAAAAGTTATCAGCGCTTACCGGGTTACTAATCTTGGCCTTTTCTTTTTATTATTCATTTATCCAACTTAGAGCAGCCTGGTATCAGTTTATAGATATACCACGCTACATTTCCGATGAGGATATTTTATCCCGGCAAGCTGCCAAATATGAGGGAAGGATTATTTTAGACGGAGATTTTGATCCGGCAGGTGCTTTTTACTCCGGCAGGGTAGTCAGAAAATTATCAGAGCCCAGTATGAAGAAATTTTTCGAGACTGATAATAACTTTTTGCTGATTACCAATACCTGGAGGCTGGACGGAGTAATAGACCCAAAAGATTATGAAGTATTATGGCATGACAGGGATAAGGTGTTGGTTAGAAAGAGATAGCTTATATTATTCTATTGCCTTTAAAATAGTGTTATGTATAATTGACCAGTAGTTTTTTATTATTTTTTTCTCTAATTTGCTACCCAAAATTTTATGATAGAAAGACACTTACCGCCACTAATGCTTGGAGTGCACAAAGTTAGAGTACCGATTATTGGAGGTGGTATGTCGATTGCCATCGCAGGGCCTGAGCATGTAGCAGCAATTGCCAACGAGGGAGGAGCAGGTACGCTTGGAGGTGTAGGCAGAGAGATCGGAAGAGCGTCGTGTAGGTTAGCCCGTTCTTTTATGGAAAGAGACCGTTTGGCTCTGGAAAGGCTGATTGATGTTACTAGGGAAATAAGTCCGGATGGAGTTATCGGCGTTAATATTCTTATGGCGGCAAGGTGGCATAAAGAAATGATTGAAGCTGCGGTTGGTCCAAATGGCAAAAGATCAAAAATTGACTTTCTGGTTGTAGGAGCAGGTGCCAGATTTGTAATTCTTTAG
>JAMDBX010000001.1 GCA_023487645.1 Patescibacteria group bacterium
ATTACCGGCAGAAGTTAATCCCTTGGGGTTAATAAAGCCAATAAAGAAACTGCAGTAGCCAGTACTCCAACAGCTAACAACCTTCGGTCAGCCTTGGGCAATTTTACTACTCTCTTTAACCTCTCGACTTTTTCCCTTATTTCAGGATCAGGTATCCGATCCACCAAATCCTTACGTACCCCTCTAATACCTTCAATAAAATCAGAAGTTTTCGCTGACCCAGACTCTTGAAGCTTTCTAACCATTTCGCCAAACTCTTTGAATCTGGATCGACCTCCTGGTTGTGGTTCTTGTTCCCCTACTAATACTTCTTCGTTTAGGCCACGTAAACCCATCTCGCCCCATGCACCTTTCGAAACACCACTATCAAAAATCTTTCTGGCTTCTTCCGGCGGATATGCATATGGACCAAAATCATCTAACTGCTCTCCTGTTTCCGAAGGATCACCTCGGGGCGTTATCTCTCCAACCGACCCTGTTTTATCTGGCACATCTGTATATGACCCGGATTCAGTGATTGGTTGTTCACCAGCATCCGTAATAACTGCTTCTTTTTCCGGAATTATCAATACTCTTCTTCTCCCTAGACGTGCTTTTCCTTCTTCCCAATTGGCTTGCCGAGAACCTTTATCAGTCAAATCATTTTTTTGAGTCAACCCTGCTTCATCTTCTATCCTAGCCTTAGATACCGGATTACTTTCATCAAAAGTATCCGGAAAGATTTCAGTAAATGGTTTACTGTTATCTTCTAAAACCCTTACTGTTTCCCGGGCAAGCTGTAAGTCTTCCTCATGTCGTTGAATTGAAAACTGCAATGAGTAACTATACCCTTTTACTCTCTCCAGTTCCATTTCAGCAGTTTTTACATCCTCCCTCGCACTTTCAATTAAGCCACTTATATCTATCCCCTCTTCCCTTTCGTATTCTTCTTCTGTTTGATTATTCCTAAAACGAACTACTGAGTGAGGATTATCCATGTGCCTGTTGATTCGTAAATATCCACTTCGGGTTAAATATCTGACTTCTTTTTCAAACAGTCTAAATGTAACTACCTGCTCTCTTTCTCCTTCAGTGAGTCTACCTGAACGCACCAAATCATCAAGCTCCAGTTCTGAACCTCTTGCCTGATGAATACCATCAATCTTCCTAGCCCAACTATAGGCAGCTCTGTTAAATGCATTTATCACTAAATCTCTGGGGCTCTCTTTTCTGGGAGCCCCCTCGGGATTAACTTCTGCCGGTAATTCATGTCTACTCATATTTAAAGTGTACTAAACTAAGTAGTCAATTGCAAAAAATTTTTGTTATACTAAAAATATGAGTAACAAAAAATTCCATATTCTTTCCTTTAAACACGCCTTTGATGGAATACTGGCTGCTTTAAAAGAAGAGCCAAATTTAAAGTTTCATTTCCTGGCAGGGTTGGCAGTGATACTTTTTTCAATAATATTAAACATCTCTCAAACTGATTGGGTAATAATAATTTTTATTATTGGTTTTGTAATTGCCGTGGAGCTAACCAATACTGCCATAGAAAAGATTGTAGATGAATTTACGGATAAAGAACACCCGGGTGCAAAATTGGCCAAAGATATTTCCGCAGGAGTTGTTTTGGTTGCCGCCCTTACTTCTGCAATAGTTGGAATATTAGTTTTCTTACCATACTTACGTGGATAACCAGCAAATTTTTTTAAACATTTTTTCTCTTCATAATCAGTTTCCTCAATTTACCCCATTTATGGTAATAGTCACCAAATACTTACATTATGCCAGTTTTCTGATAGGCACTTTGATCGCCCTTAAGGGAGGAATTAGAGAAAGAAGAGCTTGGATTTTGATGGCAATAGGATTAGTGCTGGTTTACCCACTCATCCAGTTTATCCGCCTCTTCATCCAGGAACCCCGCCCTTTTTTAACTTTACACCTAACTCCACTTATTTCTCCACCTACCGACTTATCCTTTCCCTCAGGACATTCTTCCTTTATGGGTATTGTTGCCTCAGCATATATTGTAGCCCGGTCAAAGTGGGCTTGGGTTTTTGTTCCGTTGGCACTTTTGGTTGGTTTCTCGCGGATTTATGTAGGAGTCCATTATCCACTTGATGTTTTAGGAGGATTTATTTTAGGGTTTTTAATCGTTTTTTGCATAAAGAAAATTTTAAGAATTTAAAATATTTTCAAATTTTGCTTTATTTTTAAACGGCCCTATTATTTGGAGGTTATATTTGTTTTTGGAAAATAACTCTCTTGCTACAACCTGAACTTCTTCCAAAGTTACGGCATCAATTTTTCTCAAATATTCCTCAAAAGTCTCAAGTTCGCGGTCTAAAATAAATTTAACACCAAAATGTTCTGCCAAAAAATTGGTTGATTCGCTTCTCAAAGCCACCCTTCCCCTTTCCATTTCTTTGGCTTTCTTAAGTTCTGCATCAGTTACCTTCTCGGCAACTGTCCTCTCAAGCTCTGCCTTAATTACTTCTAACCCTTCATAAACCTTTTCTAATTTAAGCCCAGCATAAGCTGTAAAAGCACCCGTGTCTTTATAGGTTCCGTGGGATGCTGAAACAGAGTAAGCCAAACCTCTTCTTTCCCTAACCTGCATAAATAACCGCGAGGACATACCCTCTCCCAAAACAATCCCTAAAACCCTGGCTGCGAATCTTTTTTTATCATAACGGTTATACCCTTCTACTCCCAAAACCAAATTGGCCTGGTCGGTCTTTTTATAAAAAATGCCTGTACGGGGATTCTTTTGAGGGATTTTTTTGTAAGCTTTAGGAACAAACTGGGAATTTTTTGGCAAATCCAGGAAATGCTCTTCTGCAATATCTTCAATATCCTGCGGAAGTTTCCCCACATACACCAGTGCCATATTGGAAGGCGCATAAAGGGATTCCATGTAACTGATAAAGTTATCGCGATCCAAAGAAGTTATGGTCTTTTCATCTCCCCCAATATCCCACCCTAAAGGCTGGTTCCCAAATTGCAAATTTTCGTATAAATCCCAAACGTATCGGGTCGGATTATCCCTATACATTCTAAGCTCCTCAATAATTACCCCTTTTTCTCTTTGAATTTCCTCCTCGGATAAAAGGGATTCCTTGATCATTGAAGATAAAATATCCGAGGAAAGTTTTAAGTGCTTTGAGGAAGACTTAATCCAATAATAAGTTACTTCTTTATCTGTTGCGGCGTTATTTATTGCCCCAATTCCGTCTACTAAATTGGCAATTTGCTCTGCAGTAGGATACTTTCGGGAGCCTTTAAAAAACATGTGTTCCAAAAAGTGGGAGATTCCGTTAATTTTTTTAGATTCATATCGGGAACCTGCGCCTACTGCAACTAAAGTTGTTACGGAATCAAGATGGGGTATATTGACTGTAATTAAAGTTAAACCGTTTTTTAACGCCTTACTTTTGTACATGTTTGGTAGTCTAACAAAAGCTTAAAATTTTATCCACTGTTTGCTCAACCGTTAAATTGGAATTATCTATGGTTATTGCCCCCTCTGGCACTCTTAAGGGAGATACATCTCTGGTTGAGTCTTGCCTGTCCCTCTCAATCATACTTTGCAAAACTTCTTCATATTTAGTATTTGGATCCTCTTTTTTTAGCTGCTCATACCGCCTTTTTGCCCGCACTTCAACCCTGGCTGTCAGAAAAAATTTACACCTGGCATTGGGAAAAATCTCCGAGCCTATATCCCGCCCAGTCATTACCGTATTTTTTATTTTTCCCAACCTATGTTGAATCAATTTAGTAGCTTCCCTCACTTCTTTTATAGCTGCAACCACGGAGACATTTTTCGTAACTTCCGGGGTATGCAGGATATCTGTTAAATCCTCATCATTGTTATATATCCTTAACCCATCGTTTCCGTCTTTTATTTCAATGTTTAAACGTTTAAAAACATCTGCAATTTTTTCTATATCATCCGGTGAAATTTTGTTTTTCAAAACTAAAAAGGTTCCTACTCTATAAATCATTCCCGTATCAATATATTGATACCCCAGTCTTTTAGAAAGTAAAAAACCTACACTGTTTTTACCTGAAGAAGTCGGTCCATCAATTGTAATAATATCTGCCATTTATTTAACCTAAATATTACCATTTTTTTACATATTTGGAATACAATTAAAAAATGACAGTGGCTACATTGGCTGGAGGATGTTTTTGGTGTACGGAAGCAATTTTCAGGCGCCTTAGGGGAGTAACTCAAGTTACACCCGGATATGCCGACGGTAAAGGTGAAAATCCCACTTACGAAAAAGTAAGTAGTGGTAATACAGGATTTACGGAGGCCGTTCAAGTTGAATTTGATCCTAGGATTATTTCTTTTGAGCACCTTTTAGATATTTTTTGGGCTGTGCATGACCCGACAACTTTAAACAGACAGGGACCGGATATAGGTACCCAATACAGGTCAGTAATTTTTTATCACGATGAAGAGCAAAAACAATCCGCTTTGAAGTCAAAAGAGTATATGGAAAAGTCAGGACAATTAAATGATAAAATCGTTACCGAAATTGCTCCTTTGGAAAAATTTTACACCGCTGAAGAGTACGATCAAGATGATTACGAAAGGGACAAAGACCTA
>JAMDBX010000025.1 GCA_023487645.1 Patescibacteria group bacterium
CCAAAATATTCCGCCAAGAAATTTGAGATTATCTTAAACAAGTAAATAACAGATGAATACTTTTGATTCTGTGCTTTCAAGGCTTACGCAGGCAGCAAAATATGAGTCTTTGCCGGAGTGGTTTTTAGAAACTTTATCTGTTCCTGAAAGGACTATCCAATTAAATTTTCCAGTCAAAAGAGATTCAGGAAAAATTGAGATAATGAGTGGTTACCGGGTTCAATACAATAATTTGTTAGGTCCTTACAAAGGCGGTTTGCGTTTTCATACTAAGGTAGATATGGATGAAGTTAAGTCTTTGGCTTTTTGGATGATGATTAAAAATGCCGTAATCAATATTCCTTTTGGCGGCGGTAAGGGCGGAGTCGAAGTTAATCCGAAAGATTTATCCAAGGCAGAACTGGAAAGATTAACCAGGCAATTTACCAAAAAATTAGCTCCGAATATTGGTCCCTATACGGATGTGCCGGCACCGGATGTGAACACCAATGCCAAAATTATGGATTGGATAACTGATGAGTTTAGAGTCAGGAGCGAAGAACTAAAAATTAAATACAATGAGAATGAATCAAAGGCAGTAGTGACGGGAAAGTCGGTAGAGAACGGCGGATCCTTAGGGCGGGAAGAGGCAACGGGACTGGGGGGATTTTTTGTGCTAGAGCAGCTGATTAAAAAGTTAGATTTTAATAAGCCGTTAACTGTGGCAGTACAGGGTTTTGGAAATGTTGGTTCGCATATGGCGGCGCTGCTTTTTGAAAATGGTTATAAAGTTGTCGGACTTTCTGATTCCAAGGG
Organism: Patescibacteria group bacterium; assembly: GCA_023487645.1. Next base: position 796 of record JAMDBX010000025.1, read on the forward strand.
AGGAATTGTTGAACAATCGGGCAAAGGTTTTAACGTTAATTCAGTAAAAAGTTGTAAGCTAGAAAAAGGCTTAATCAGCAGTTGCTCTCCCATCAATATTTCTAATGAAGAGTTATTTGAAATGGAGGTAGATATTTTAATTCCGGCTGCTTTGGAAAATGTTATAACTTCTGAAAACGCCAATAAAATAAAAGCCAAAATTGTTTTTGAGATGGCCAACGGGCCGGTGATGGCAGAGGCTGATGAGATTTTAAAAGAAAAGGGAATTATTGTTGTGCCGGATGTTTTGGCCAATTCCGGAGGGGTGACTGTATCGTATTTTGAATGGTTGCAGAATATTGAAGGTAAAAAGTGGACTTTGGAAGAAGTCAATAAAAAACTGCAAGAAAAAATGGAAACGGCTTTTGAAGAAGTCTGGAAGATGTATGCGGAGAAAAAAGTAGATCTGAGAACTGCAGCTTATGTTTTAGCGTTGCAAAGATTAGCGCAAAAAGCGGGCCTCTAAATTTTTTTTGATTTGTAAGGAAATAAAGATTGCCACAATTGCTGTTACAAATCCTCCCAATATATCCAAAGGATAATGTACGCCGACAAAAATCCTTGATAGTCCTACCCAACACATGATAAACAATAAAAGCAGTGACCACCTGGATTTGAAATAAGTATAGGCAAAAGCCAATACAGCAGTAATGGCAGCATGATGGGAGGGAAAGGAGGCGCCTGCTTTTTCGGGAACAATAGGGGTGAAATGAAAATTGGCAAAAGGTCTGGGTTCAAAAAAGAAAAGGTGGATGATAACAATCAGTAAAAGGGCTATGGGTACGCTGACTAAAATTAATAACAGGGCTTTTTTCTCGCGGATGCTGCCTTTAATTCCCAGAATTAAAACCAGTAACAGCGCCAGATAGATCAAGTAAGTGGCACCAAACACCATTAATTTATCTAGGACTGGAAAGCGTCCGTTTAAATTAAATATTTGAAAGAAAAGGCTAACGTTGTCCATTATTTCGCTTCAGAATGACAAAATGTAAGGCCAAAAGATTATGATCCCCAAAATTGCGGAAGTGATAGCAGCAATTAAAACTGCCCCGGCGGAAATATCTTTGGCATACTTGGCTCTCGGGTGTTCTTTGTCTGTAAATGCATCAACTACTGCCTCGACTGCGGTATTGGTTAATTCTACGGAAATGACAAACCCGATTAAGAAGACAATAATTAACCAGTCCTGGCGGGAAAGATTTAAAATGAGAGAGACGATAATAACAGCTAATCCTGCAACAAAATGAAATTTTAAATTTGGTTCTTCTCTTAAGGCGGCAATAATTCCGGCGCAAGCATATTTAAAAGAGAGTATTCTCCTGTTTGCCAAATTTTCCATAACCTAATTTTAGTATACCATTTTTTAATACACTTGACTCATAGCTTAAATTTGGTTATATTAGGCTATGGGAAAGAGATTGAAAGAGAAATGTGGAATATTTGGAGTTTATGGAACGGGATTTGAGGCAGCCCGATTAGTTCACCCCGGGCTTTGGGCCTTGCAACATCGAGGCCAAGAATCTTCCGGAATTGCATCTTCTGACGGTAAAAAGATCTATCTTCATAAAGGCATGGGCTTAGTTTCTCACGTTTTCGGAGAAGAAGACTTAAAAAAATTAAAAGGATATTTAGCAATTGGTCATAATCGTTATTCCACCTCAGGCGATTCAATTGACTCCCACGCCCAACCAATTTTAGAAAAAATTAATGCTAATAAATTCATTGCCTTAGTCCATAACGGCAACCTTCCCTCCACTCAAAAGTTAGCAGAATTCCTAAAGGATAAAAAGGTTAGTGCATCCGGTCTTAATGATTCGGAAATGATTACTAAGGCAATTGCAGTTTTAGTCAAAGAAGGTTTAAGTTTGGAAGCGGCTATTAAAAAAGCATACCCTTTATTTACCGGTGTATTTTGTTTGTTGATTATGAATGAGGAAAAAATAATTGCGGTCAGGGATGGTTTCGGAATCAGGCCGCTTTGTTTGGGGAAATTAAACGGAGGGTTTATTGTAGCATCTGAAACCTGTGCCTTAGACATTATCGGAGCCAAATTTTTGCGGGAGGTGAAACCTGGTGAGATGGTTATACTTGATGATAAAGGTTTACAAGGTGTCCAGATTGAAAAAGGTCAACAAAAGCTGGATGTTTTTGAATATGTCTATTTTGCCAGACCCGACAGTATAATTTTGGGAAAAAGCGTTGATGAAGTCAGACAGAATTTAGGCAAAGAATTGGCTCGGGAAAATCAGATCAAAGCTGATATGGTCATCCCGGTTCCCGATTCTGCAATACCGGCAGCCATAGGTTTTTCTAAAGAGTCAAAAATCCCTTTTGAAATGGGCCTTATTAAAAACCGCTATATTCACCGAACTTTTATTTCTCCGGAAGTACATGCCCGTCATAAAATGGTCCAATTAAAGCTTAACCCGATGCCACATGTCCTCAAAGGGAAAAAGGTGATTATTATTGATGATTCAATAGTTAGAGGAACAACTTCAAAACAAATTATTAAAATGATTAAAGATGCCGGGGCTAAAGAAGTTCATTTATTGGTTTCCTCGCCTCCGGTGAAATTCCCGGATTTTTATGGTATCGATACTCCTAAACAAAAGGATTTGATCGCGGCAGAAAAAAATATCAAGCAGATTGCCCAGGAGTTAGGGGTAGATTCCTTGCATTATTTATCTTATCAAGGTTTGATAAAAGCCATTGGTTTGCCTGAAAATCTACTCTGCACCGCCCTTTTTAATGGCAATTATCCTGTGGATATCGGGGAAAGAAGGAAAGAGATAGTTTATGAAAAAAATAGCAGTTTTAATATCTAACAAAGGTACAGGTACTAATCTACAAGCAATCATTAATGGGGTAGAAAGCGGAAAAATTCCGGCCAAAATTGCAGCGGTAATTTCTGATACACCTGAAGCGCAAGGTTTAACAAGAGCCAAAAAACACAGACTTCCAATTAAAATAGTTCCGAAAAAAGAAGGACTGTCAGCAGTATTAAAAAAGCTGAACCCTGATTATATTTGTTTGGCTGGATGGAAACAGATTATTTTGGATGAGGTGATTGAGGCATTTCCTAATCGAATTTTAAATGTTCACCCCGGGCTTATACCGGATACAATGGACGGAGTTGTTAAAAATCCGGACGGAACCAACGGTCTATGGAATAAAGGGAAAATGACCGATAAGGCCATGCAGAACTTTTTTGATAATAAGGCAACATATGCCGGTTCAAGCATTCATTTCTTAACTTTGGAATTTGATTTCGGACCGGTATTGGGTAGAGGTTTTGAAAAGATAAGACGCGGGGATACCGTTGAATCTTTATATTCTAGATTAAAAATCAAAGAGAATAAATTGTATGCAGAGGTTTTGGCAAAACTTTGTTCTTCCCAAACCGTCTTAATTATTGATGGAGGCGGAAGAGGGTCAGTGCTGGTTGATAAATACGGGCAAAGCGAACAAATAGGGAAAATTTTAGTTATTCCCGGTAACGATCTGATGCAAATCAATACCAAAAAGCCGGTGATGACTTACCAACATTTGAAAACTACATCAGTTGACGAAATTTTAGAAATTTGCCAAAAAGAAAAAGTGGATTTAGTGGATGTAGCTCAGGATAATGCAGTGGAAGTTGGGTTAGTAGATAAGCTGCAAAAAAATAAAATCCCTTGACCATCCTTT
>JAMDBX010000054.1 GCA_023487645.1 Patescibacteria group bacterium
CTTCTTCAGCTAAACCTTTAATTGAGCCTGATTGAATAAATATTCCCTGGGCTTCTAAATCTACCTTTAACTTTTTACCTTGAACTTCTTTTAAAGCAGCATGCCGGGACATTCTTCTGCCCGCACCATGGCAACTGGACCCAAAAGCCTCTTTCATTGCCTCTTTAGTGCCGACTAAAACATACGAAGCAGAACCCATGCTGCCGGGAATAATCACCGGTTGTCCGTCAAAAGCCCTGGTCGCGCCTTTGCGGTGAATGATCACTTTTTTTATTTGGCCTTCAATTTCATGCTCTTCAATTTTGGCAATATTGTGGGCTACATCATAAAGAGTAATTAAATTTCCATCGAACATTTCTTTAAAAACTTTTCTTACTTCCCAAGCAATCAACTGTCTGTTTGCCCAGGCAAAATTGGCTGCCGCTGCCATGACATTAAAGTAATTACTGCCTTCCTCCGAAGATAAGGGAGCGCAGGCTAATTCTCTATCTGGCAAAGGAATGTGGTATTTAGCAAGCGAGTTAAGCATAATTTTAATATTATCAGTAGCAACCTGATGGCCTAAACCTCTTGAGCCGGTATGAATTAATACAACTACCTGGTTTTGAAATAAACCAAATTGCCGGGCAATACTATCATCAAAAATTTCTTCCACCTGGTCTACCTCGACAAAATGGTTTCCTGAGCCAAGTGTTCCCAATTGATTCCTCCCTCTTGCTTTGGCAATTTCTGAGACTGATTCCGGATCTGCATTTTCCAAATAACCCCGAGATTCTAAAAAATTTAAATCATCACCTTGGCCATATCCTTGTTCTATCCCCCAAGCAGCGCCTTTTTCTAATATTTTTTCCAGCTGTTTTCCATCTAGTTTTAATCTTCTGCTAGGTTTGATTCCCGAAGGAATCTCCTCAAATAATCTCCTTGCTAATAACCCCTGATGATGATTTAAAACCTCTTTTGTAAGAGCAGTTTTCAAAAGTCTGACTCCACAATTTATGTCATAACCAATTCCTCCAGGGGAGATAACTCCATCAGGATACAAAGTGGCAGCTACTCCACCAATGGGGAAGGCATATCCTTCATGAATATCAGGCATGGCATATGCTGCTTTCTGGATTCCTGGAAGAGTGGCAACATTAACCAGTTGTAACAAAGATTTATCCTTAAAAATGTCGGAAAGTATCTTTTCAGAAGCAAATATTCTGGCCGGAACATTCATGTTTTGTCTAAACGTTTTAGGGATTTCCCACAGGAAAGGTTTAATTTGTTTAAGGTCGTTTTTGGTAAACATGTTTCAAAAACTTACCTGTAATACCCTTTCTTCTGGTAGCAAGTTGCTTTTAGTCTGCAGCTTTGTGCATAGATCTTGCATTTTTAAAGCGATTCTTTGGGCTTCTAATCCTTCTGCCATTTTTGCTTGAAGATTTCTGATAACTGTAGGGTAAAGTTTTATCTGTGTTAATCTGTACTTTTCATCCGTGTTAATCTCAAATATAAAGGATTCATCGTTCCGTTCTATTTTATCTACCGCATAATCATCAACAAAATTTCCTGTGGAATAAAGTATTGGTTTACCTTTGTAAATTTCAATGCCTCTGAAAATATGGGCTGAATGCCCATAGATGATATCTACGCCTGCTTCAATCAAGGCATGGGCAAAGACAATATGTTCTTTTGGAACTTCATAGCCCCAATTAGGGCCCCAGTGGGCGGAAACGATCAAAACTTTTACATCATCCCTGACCTTTTTAATATTATCAAAAAGCACTTTGGTTCGGTGGTCTTTGAGGTCAATGGGTACATAAAAAATTCCGGGTGTGTTGTCTCCGGCTGCCCAGTCAGATTCATTTTCAGAAGGAAAATAGTCCCACGGTTTATTATCAGTAAAAGCAATCATCCCGACATAATTTCTCTCTCCATTTTCTAAGGCTGGCATTGAAGCTTCGACAATATTCTCTCCAGCACCGGCAAAATTTATTGAAGTTTTTTTGAGAGTATTTGTCATTTGTTCTAAAGCTTGGGTACCAAAATCCAAGGTATGGTTATTGGCTATGGATATGGGAGAAAAGCGGGCAATTTTTAAAACCTCAACGTTTTTGGGATCTGTCCGAAAATGAAATGTTTTACCCGGCTGTGGTTCACCAATATCAGAAATGACGCATTCAAGGTTACAAATTCTTAAATCAGCATTTTGGAAAATATTAAGCGTATCCCCCCAAGGATAGTCAAGAGGGTTATGCTTTAAAATTGCATTAACACCCCTACCTAGCATAACATCTCCAACAAAGAGAATTTTCATATTTGATAAATTTTTTAACCCGTCTCCTCTCCTAAGAAATAATCTTGCTCTCCTCTCATTACCTTTTCTGCTTCCTCGTGAATTTTTCTTGTGTGATGAGCATATTCATAGAGCAGAGGTTCTATGGAAAGTATCTGCAGATTTTGAATCTTTAATCCATAAACTTGGGGAATGGAGTCGGTACAGTAGATTTTTTTGACATTTAGATCAAATAGATTTTGCCATTCATTACCAGTAAAAAGCCCGTGAGTAACAAAGATATAAATATTTTTAGTTCCGGCATGTTTCAGAATTTGACAACAAGCAAGTAAAGTTCTGCCTGTATCTAAAATATCATCGATCACAATCACCTCGAGGCCTATCTGGCCGTGCAGAGTTGAAGTAACTCCACGCTGAGTTCTTTCTTTTGACATGTAAGCTATTTCAGTTTTTATTCTCAACTCATCTATAACTTTTTGAGTTCTCTCTATTGCGCCTTCATCAGGAGAAACAAAAGTAGGATTTTTAAGTTTTAGTTTTTTAATCTCTTTGGCAAAGAGTTTAGCAGGAGATAAATTATGGATCGGTAGAGGAAACAAGATTTCTACTTTTGGGCTATGCACATCAATGGTGGTTACCTCATTGATATGTGAAGCCCTAAAAATCTCTCCAATAGTTGAGGTGGCCAAACTTTCTCCTTTTTTAATCTTGTCTTGCCTGGCATAAGCCAAGTATGGCAGCAGCGCAGTAATACTTGAGGCCAATTCTTTCTTTATAGTGTGGGCCAGAAAAAGAAAAGACATCAGTTGCTCGTCAGGAGGAGTGATTGAGCCAATGATTAAGCAATCTTTATGTGTGACATTGGTAAAAAGCTTAGTATAAATTTCCTGATTAGGGAAACGGGCAGCTTGAAAACTCCCTAATTTGTACTCAGGCAGACTTTTTAAAAACTGGACATACTGTTTAAACTGGGGGAACGGGAATATAACCATACCCTTCTGCCTCCTTCATAATCCTGATTACGTCTTGATCCTCAACAGGGGAAAAGTCCTGATAATATGCTCCAATCGCGCCTAAAAATTCCTTGGCCATGATGATCGCAAGCACTTTAGCGCCCATTTTTTCCAGCTCATCCGCCGTATCCTTTGGTGCAACAGGTATAGCAATAATAATTTTTGTAGGATTATAATGTGTTTGAAGTTCTGTCAAAGCTGCTTTCATAGTCAAACCGGTAGCTATGCCATCATCAACTAAAATAGCAGTCTTGCCTTTACTGGGAATGGATGGTTTCTTTCCTAAATAGACCTCTCTCCTTCTTTTTGCTTCCTGTTTTTGCTTTTCTGCTTCAGAGGTTAAATAACTTTCATCAATACCTAGTATTTCCTCTTTGTTAAAAACCGAGTGACCGTTTTCAGCTGTAGCTCCTATGGCATATTCCGGGTTAAAGGGGTGACCGATTTTTCTGGTAATGATTAAATCAAGAGGAGCGCCGATGGCTTTGGCAATTTCTGCCCCAACTACCACACCGCCTCTGGGTAGGGCATAAACGACGGTATTTCTGCCATTAATGCGACGAAGAAGCTTTGCAAGCTTTCTTCCGGCTTCAACTCTGTCTCTAAAATACATCTTCCTGCCTCATGGTCGTCCGTTATAATCAATTACAATTTCTCTTTCTCTTGGCCCATTTAACTCCACCAAAACCACCGATTGAAATTTACCTAATTGTAGCTTGCTTCCCTCTACAGGTACTGCCAAATGCGGGCCCAGTAGAGAAGCAGCAACATGAGCAGGTAAATGACCCATTCGATGGGTGTGATGTCCTTCTGCTTCTGTTAAAGTATGCGGCAGCATAATTTCGAATGCTCCGATCATATCCAGATCTAAATTTTCTGCCAGATAGGCCGTGGTAAGGGCAGCAGTTGAATGTTTGAGAAAAAGATGAATCATTCCATCTTTTGCTGGGTGTTTTTTTAAAAGTTCACTGATTTGAGGAGTAATATTTACCACCTCTCTCAATTTCGTAGTTTTAATTGTAATTTTTTTCATAATAAACAAAGCTTGTTATAGTCTACGTCTATAATAATTTTCTAAGTGCTGGCAGGTTTACAGGCTGTCAGCAGATAGGTTTCC
>JAMDBX010000007.1 GCA_023487645.1 Patescibacteria group bacterium
CTCTTTTACTCCTTAAATGGGAGTAAATTGTTAGTGTCATTTTCAAAGCTATTATTGCTATTCATTTTTAATGCTTGACATTTCATAGCTAGTCTTTCTATCATAACCTGTCATTGCGAGGAGTAAAACGACGAAGCAATCTAAAAAAGATCGCCACGCTTCGCTCGCGATGACAAAAAAATCCCATTAAAAAATCCCCTTTCGGGGATCATTGTCTAGCTATTCTCGCCTCCTTTGAAGGCAAATAATTTAAATCTTTGTCTTAATTTCGGTCTAATCTTAAACATGAGAATAATAGTCTACTACATCTTAACTTCGATATCAACTCCAGCAGGAAGTTCCAAATGCATCAACGAATCAATGGTTTTATCTGTGGGTTCAACAATTTCCACCAACCTTTTGTGGGTTTTAATTTCAAAAGCTTCTTGGGAATCTTTGTCTGTATGTGGTGAACGGGGAACTGTGTATCTTTCAACTTTAGTGGGAAGAGGAATAGGGCCAACAATTTTTGCACCAGTACGTAAAGCAGTATCTAAAAGCTGCTCAACAGTTGCGTCAAGTACTCTGTAATCATAACTTTTAAGTTTAACTCTGATGCGTCCTTTAGCCATATTTTCTTCCTGTTAACGTGCTGATTATAACATACATCAAGCTCAGGCGTAAAAAAAGAGGTTTTTCACCTCTTCTGTTACCTCTTAACTGTTATCTGTAAGTTATTTATTAATTTTAGTAATTACTCCGGCTCCAACGGTCTTGCCACCTTCACGGATAGCAAACCTCAAGCCTTCTTCCATTGCCACCGGGGTAATAAGTTTAACATTCATTTTAGTAGTATCACCCGGCATAATCATCTCAACACCTTCCGGTAAAATTACCTCACCGGTCACATCAGTTGTTCGGACATAAAACTGAGGTCTGTAGCCTTTGAAAAATGGTGTATGTCTTCCACCTTCTTCTTTACTCAAGACATAAACTTCTGCTTCAAATTCAGAATGGGGGGTAATAGAACCCGATTTTGCTAAAACCTGACCACGTTCTACATCATCCTTTTCAACTCCTCGAAGTAACACTCCGGCATTATCACCGGCTTGTCCCTCATCAAGCATTTTGTGGAACATTTCAATTCCGGTAACAACAGTTTTCTTGGTTGGTCTAATTCCAACAATTTCGATTTCCTCATTGATTTTAACTTTTCCCCTTTCAATTCGGCCGGTAACCACAGTTCCTCGTCCTTTAATAGAGAAAACATCTTCCACAGCCATTAAGAATGGCTTATCTGTTTCACGGACCGGAGTAGGAATCCATTCATCAACAGCTTTCATTAACTCTTCAATGGATTTAACAGCTTCAGCATCTCCATTTAAAGCTTTTAAGGCTGAACCTTTAACAATAGGAGAGTTAGGATCAAATTCGTATTTCTTCAACAGATCCCGAACCTCTTCTTCAACAAGTTCTAAAAGTTCTGGATCAGAAACTTGATCAGTTTTATTTAAGTAAACCACAATGGCTGGAACACCAACTTGTCTGGCTAAAAGTAAATGCTCTCGGGTTTGAGGCATTGGACCATCAGGAGCGGACACGACTAAAATTGCTCCGTCAACTTGAGCAGCCCCGGTAATCATGTTTTTGATATAGTCAGCGTGACCCGGCATATCAATGTGGGCATAATGACGGTTTTCAGTTTCGTATTCTTGATGAGAAATATTAATAGTAATACCGCGGGCTTTTTCTTCAGGGGCGTTATCGATCTGATCAACTGATCTTTTTTCAGCAAAACCTTTACCAGCTAAAACATTAGTAATAGCTGCGGTTAAAGTAGTTTTTCCATGGTCAACATGGCCCATTGTGCCAATGTTTACGTGTGGTTTTGTTCTTTCAAATTTTTTTGCGTCTGCCATGTTATTTTCCTTACTGATGAGCTATTTTATCTTTAATTTATCAAAGATGCAATAGGCCATTAAAAACCCACTCTTCCCAGTGGGTGTATTATTTATACACTAACTTTTTAAAAAATGCAAGAGGTCAAATTATAAAATAGCCTCTAGAAGTTCAGGGAATTTATCAGTTTTCATGTCTTCAAAAGTAAAATGGCCCATATTTTTAAAGTTATATTCTTGAATAGCGGGTAATACCTCTTTAATGATTTTTACCGACTCTAAAATATCTTGTTCATCATCTTGCGAAACAAATATATGCACTTCTTCTACCCTATCCTCTATATTTGGATCTATAGAAAAATCGAAAAAGTTCGTAGTTTTCCTTCTGCCAGGGTCAAGCCAAGGAGCCACTAAAATAAGTTTCTTAATCTGAACTTTATTCTCTGTCAGCCAGCGAACCAAAAAACCACCACCACAGCTATGACCAACTAAAATTGTCTCTTCATTTACATTAAATCTCTCAAATTCTTTTTTCCAACTTTCATAATTTGGCTGATAAGCTTCGGGCATCTCTGGAGTTTGAGTAAAAATACCTTTAATCAAAAGCTGTTTTTGTAGCCAAGGAAACCAGTGACTGTTGGAAAGCGATGGGTAATTGTCACTAAAATATTCTTCCTTATCACAGGTTCCATGAATTAGCAGAGCTCTTTGCATCTTATTAAAAATTATACCAGAAGATCACTTAGACTTAGAGTCAGTTGTTAAAAGTTTGATAGCTTCTTGGACAGTGGTCATAAACTGAGCTGGAAAAATAATGGTAGAATTTTTCTCGACACTGATTTCTGCCATGGTTTGTAAAGTCCTCAGTTGCAGGGCCACCGGGTGTTTGGTAATCATATCTGCTGCCTCTCCCAGTTTAGCTGCTGCCTGCATCTCCCCTTCTGCTGCCACAATTTTAGCCCTTCGCTCCCTTTCCGCCTCAGCCTCTTTGGCCATAGCCCGTTGCATATTGTCCGGCAACACAATATCTTTAATCTCTACTGCGGTTACCTGGACTCCCCAAGGTTCAGTGTGGGTATCAATCACATCTTTGATCTTATTGTTAATCTCCACGGTTTTAGAAAGCAGTTGGTCTAGCATAAACTGGCCGACTACATTTCTCACCGTTGTCTGGCTGATCTGATTGACCGCAGAATAAACATCTTCTATTGCTACCACTGATTTTTTAGGATCAACAACGTGATAATAAGCCACAGCCGCAATATCAATGGAAACGTTATCTTTGGTAATAATTTTTTGGGAGGGAATGTCCATGGTGATTGTTCGCAAACTGGTTTTAACCATTCGCTCAAAAAAAGGAATTAAAATAATCAGTCCCGGACCCCGCACTCCAGTGCACCTTCCTAAAAAGAAGATTACTCCGCGTTCATACTCTTGAACAATGCGGAAACTGGTAAAAAGAAGGATTATTAAAAAAACAGCTAAAATAAGATATAAAACTTCCATAAAGATTGTCTTAAGTATACCACTAACTTAATATTCAATACGATCGGTAAAATCCAGAGTCTGTCAACCCTTAAGTAGATCATAGATTTACAAAATTAATACAAAAGAGAATATCACTGTATGCTATAATTTGATAGATATGTCACAAATTGGATTCCGCTGCATTGTCTATAAAGAAACAGATGGCTCTTTTACAGGAGTTTGTCTTGATTTGGATATTATTGAAGAAGGGCATAAGAGTTTAGAGGAAGCCATTTTAAGTATTAATGAGGCAGTAGATTCCCATCTTCAGGCTGCTGCTAAACTAAATTTTCCTAAGGAGTTACTTTCGCGCCCAGCTCCAAAGGAATATTGGAACAAGCTAAAAGAAATTACCCAGACTAAGCAACAAAAAGAGCTGTCTGCTCCATTCCAATTCTACACTACTCAGCCTCATTGCTCTCCCTATTCATATGCCTAAATTAAGACCATTAAAATATCGAGAAGTTGTCACAATACTTACAAATTTAGGTTTTCATCAAGAAGCGGGTACCGGATCATCCCATCAAACCTGGACGATGAAAAGAAATCATCAATACTACGCAGTCACTATTTTCTTTCATGGCAGCAATCTGGAATTTAAAAAAGGAACTTTAGGTTCAATCATTCGCCAAAGTGGTTTTTCTAAGGAAGAATTTTACCAAGCTTTAAAAAAATAATTAAACCAGTTAATGTTCAACGCGGCCGGTGAAGCCGGAGGCAGCAATAACCTTTTCAGCAATATTTTTAGGAACTTCTTCGTAATGATCTGCTTCCATATAATAAGTGGCCCGACCTTGGGACATTGACCTAATAGTTGTCGCATAACCACCCATTTCCGCCAAAGGAACTAAAGCCAAAACCACTCGGGCATTTCCCTTCATCTCCGTAGACTGGATCTGAGCCCGTTTAGAAGAAAGGTCAGCGATAATATCTCCCAAAAACTCCTCCGGGGTGGTTACCTCTACCTTCATAATCGGCTCAAGTAAGACCATCTCCGCCTTCTTGGAAGCCTCAGTTAAACCCAAGGAACCGGCAATTTTAAAAGCCATTTCCGAGGAATCAACTTCATGAAAAGACCCATCATAAACTGCCACCCGAATATCAGTTACCGGATACCCTGCTAAAATACCGGTATCTTCTTTCTCAATAACACCCTTCTCAATTGCCGGAATATATTCCCGAGGGATTGCTCCGCCCACAATCTCTGAAACAAATTCCCGGCCCTGGCCGCGAGGCAATGGTTCAACACGCAAGTAACAATGCCCGTATTGGCCACGGCCTCCTGTTTGACGGATATATTTACCTTCACCTTCTGCTTGTTTTACGATAGTCTCACGATAAGCGACCTGGGGTTGTCCGACATTAGCCTCAACTTTAAACTCTCTTTTCATCCGGTCAACCAAAACCTCAAGCTGCAGCTCACCCATTCCCGCAATAATTGTCTGTCCCGTGTCCTGGTCAGTTTTTACCCTAAAGGTAGGATCTTCTTCCGAAAGTCGGGAAAGAGCATAACCTAATTTCTCCTGGTCAGATTTAGTTTTGGGTTCGATAGCTAAAGAAATTACCGGCTCAGGAAAAGTAATCGACTCTAAAATAATAGCTGCACTTTCATCACAAAGAGTGTTTCCTGTAATTGTATCCTTAAGTCCCACCACTCCAACAATTTCCCCAGCATAGGCTTCATCAATCTCTTCACGATCGTTAGCATGCATCAGCATCAACCTGCCAACACGTTCTTTTAATTGTTTAGAAGAGTTGTAGACATAGGAACCGGATTTTAATGTTCCGGAATAAACCCGGACATAAATTAATTTTCCCACATGGGGATCAACCTGGATCTTAAAGGCTAAAGCTGCCAAAGGTGCGCTGGGATCGGCTTTTCTTATTTCCTGTTCCCCGCTTCTGAGACCTTCACCAACTATCTCTTCCACATCCTGAGGAGAAGGCAGGTATTCCACTACCGCGTCTAACATCGGCTGGACGCCTTTGTTACGGAGCGAAGAACCGGCCATCACCGGAACAATTTTATTATCAATAACCGCTTGTCTTAAGGCTTTTTTTAGCTCTTCGAGACTAATTTCCTCACCGCCAAGATACTTTTCCATTAAAGTATCATTTGTCCCGGCAATTTCCTCCACTAATTTTTCCCGGTGGGTTTCTACCAACTCCACCATATCGGCGGGAATCTCAGTTTCAACAAATTTAGCCCCGGTTTGATCGCCCTCCCAAACCAAAGCTTTTCTGGTTAGAAGATCGACTACACCTTTAAAATCATTCTCTTTTCCAATAGGTAAGTTGTAAGGTAAGGCATTGGCGCCCAAACGGTCACGGGCGGATTGAATGGTAGCCAAAAAGTCAGCCCCGACAACATCCATTTTATTAGCAAAAGCGATCAAAGGGACTTTGTATTTATTAGCCTGTCGCCAAACTGTTTCGGTCTGGGATTGGACACCGGAAGCAGAATCCAAAACAATCACCCCGCCGTCTAAAACCCGCAGCGATCTCTCTACTTCGGCGGTGAAATCAACGTGTCCCGGAGTATCAATAATGTTAATGCGAATTTCTTGGTCCTGGAAAGGCCCGGTCTTAGGTGTCCAAAAAGTGGTGATGGCTGCAGAGACAATGGTAATACCTCGCTCGCGCTCTTGTTCCATCCAATCTGTAACCGTAGTACCCTCATCAATATTACCGATTTTGTATGTTTTTCCGGTATAAAAAAGAATTCTCTCAGTAGTAGTGGTTTTACCGGCATCAATATGGGCAATAATACCAATATTGCGGATTCTATCTAAAGGAAAGTCTCTCTTAGTTTTAGCTATTGCCATTAATGTGTTTCCCCGCTTTCTAATTTTTCAATAATCTTTTTAACCTCGTCAATTTTGACCCGCCAAGTGGCAGCATCTTCATCCAACATTTGAAAAGCTGCATTTTCCCGTAAATCTCCCATCGCCATGGCTTCACCACGCTTTTGCATGATCTCCTCATACTCTACTTCCATCTTTTGCAGCTTTTTCTTCCACATATCTATTTTTTCTACATTTATTTTATCCATAAATTTACTCCATCAAAGATTAAAAAAACCTTCTTGCCGAAGGTCTACTTGCTAATATTATCCAAAGTTGACCCTAAAGTCAACTCACCGAAGCAACTTCTACTGGAAGAGAGGATTGAAAGTGAGCCAATTCTTGGTTAACAATCCTCACTCTAATTCGGGAGAAAACTTCCAGAGTAGCAGGGATATTCTCTAAATTACAAGGAATAGCCACTTCGCGTTCTTTGCCCGCACCATTAACGTGCTGAATGTGCATAACAAGACCATTACCTTCAGTTTTAATATCATGTTCTATCTCCTGCTCTCTCCTGCGCTGTGGAGAGTTTGCGTCCAAATCAGCCAATGAATAAACACTACCATTATAATCTACCTCTACTCTTTTCTTTCTTAAACTCCTATATTCACTTAAAGAACAAGGGAAAAAGTCTATTGCTACCTGAGCTGGCACTTGAATAACTTTTAAAATCCCATTTGATGCTCCAATATCTAAGTGTACTTCTCCCATCGGGGTATCAACGTCCTCTGGTGCTACCCTTGTATTTCCATTAATTATGCCACTATATGAGAGCATTCTAACCACGACAGGCATTTTCTTATATATTGCAGGGACGCTTGCAAGCTCACAACAATCCCCTTCTAGTTCCGTATCCGGATCAGTGGGCATAATTGTTTTTACTCCTGTAAATGGTGTTGTCCACTCACCATCTTTTAAAATAACTGGTGCTTCAGTCATAATTTACTCTTTGGATTGACTCTACTGCTAACCGATATTAAAAGTCAAGACTTACCTTAAGCCACTGTAGTTAAGCCAAGAAGGTCGAATAACTAAAATTTAAGTTGGCATCTTTTAAGGTTATCATCACTTTTTTGGCAAGTGGCCTTGGTAATGTTGGAATCAGCGGGGCAAACTCCCATTAAAGTACAACCTTGACGGTCATCAAACTTTTGCCAATCTGGATGAGAATTGTATTCAGTTAAATATTTTTTGTTAATAGCTTTTTTAGTTGCTCCACAGCAACTAGTATAAGGTACTACTATACAATCAGAATCTACTTGGCAAATATCCAAATTGCCCTGGGTAATTTTGTTCTCTTGCCCTTGATTCTCATCCATCTCATCAGGTAAAAATTTAAAAGTAGAAAGGATTTTTGTTGTTATATTGCCAGATGTGGAAGTGTAGCTATCAGGAAAAAGTTCTATCATTATTACTTTACCTTTATAAGGGATTACATATCTCTGACAAAGGCTTGGTTCACAAAAAAACTCCTTTTCATAATACGCCTGATACTTTCCCACCTGAGTTAATACAGAACTCTTGGACAACAATGGAACCGGATCAAATCCAACTTGCCCATTTTCTTGGTAT
Source organism: Patescibacteria group bacterium (assembly GCA_023487645.1). Next base: position 7,823 of record JAMDBX010000007.1, read on the forward strand.
TTTTTCATGTTTTCTTGGTCTATTTCTTCTAAAGTAAGATTTTGGGGATTATTGATATAGTAAAAATAGAGCATCTGCTGGGAATTGTTAGCGACCAACTCAACACTATCTGACGTATCACTTTTTATCTGCCAACTTTTGGGATGGTCAAAAGAAACTCCCCACCGGGCATTGGTATATGTTTCCCATGTGTCAGGCTCCGTAGTTGGATTTAGGTTTTCAACATTTTTTTGAATTATTTTACCCGGCGGATTGGTAATATTGTCTTTATTTGAAAAAACTTCAAAAATACCTGATAAATACGGCTTACAAGCACCTCCAGCAAAAGGACCTTGGCTTGATGATTGGCAAAAAGTACCTACAGGGCATTGGGTATTATAATTCCAATCACCACCGCAATTTTTATTTTCCTTTTGGTTATATTGAAAATACTGAAATGTGATAAATGCTAAAATAACTACTCCTATAAAAATGGGGGTTCCAACAAAACCTTTTTGCTTCATTTTATTTATTAGGAATACTCAAAGTCATTTCTAAATTATTATTAGTAGCTGTCCAATAAACACCGTATCTTAAATCTCCCTTTTTAAAAGTTGTTTGGCCGCTAAAATTTTGCCCATCCTCATAACCACCAGCACTACCTCCAGGTTTCCAGCCAGAACCGGACAAATCATTTAAGTACCAGTTACTCACTTTGTCTGCTTCATTAGAAATCCAGGTATAAGTAGTTGATCCGCAAGTAGAAAAACCTGATTCGTTACCAGTACAATGACTTGCAACTTCTTTCTTGACAAACTTTAACCCTGGATAAATTGGAAAACCATTTAAATCTAAGGATGTTGGAGCTTCAGCACCTTGTCCCTGGTCTAAAAATTTAAAGGTGGAAAGAATTTGGTCAACAGTATCTTCAAAACCAATATAGTCACTTACCCATTCTGCTGAAACCTCCATAATCTTTCCATTGTTAAGATCAATAAAGACATCTTTGCTATTACAATCGCACGCTTCGGTTCCCGGTGGAGGCACAGATTTTACCATAATCTCTCGATCTACTAAAACTTTATGTCCGTCTATTGTGGTGTATGTTAAAGTCTGACTGATGGTGCTTTTATCTCCAGACACCTGACCAATTTTTTTTGCTTGCATCAGGCCAGATAATCCATTTTCAAACATCTTTCCATAAAAATCATGATGTGGTCCCTTAATTGATACGGGATACACTATGATAATTGCATTGATTTCTGTTCCTTCTCCTTCTCCTCCTCCTCTTTCTGGAGAAAGTGTCGAGTAAGATAAGTAATCCTGATTAGATAATAGACTATCATCCTCTTCTAGGTCTGATTGTTTCCAGGAGGGAGGTAACTTAAAAGTTAATCCTAATTTTTGGCTTGTATATGTTTTCCAATTGGCCCCGATTAAATCGGGGTTAGTAGTTTCATTTTGGATAGCAGGAGTGGGTATTGGTTGGGAAATAATTGATGAAGTTATTTTAGAAGGAATATTTGCAGTTTTTTGGATGTAATATGATCCGACAGCCGCGGCAATTATGGCCAGACTGATTAAAATATAAAGGGAAGCAAAACCTTTTTGCATTATTTTATCTTAACGCAGATTTATATAAATTGTAAACTTTGTTTTATGTCCCAATTTTTAATTTTAAGGTGGTCATGGGCCGCCGGATCAAGTTGAGAAGGGGCAATACAACCGCCATAGTTTTCCGGATCATATAAACCTTTAATCAAAAAGAGATTATCCTCTTTTTTATAAATATAGTTAACATAGGCCAGAGGAGGATAACCAATGGCATACTCTTTTCCGGGTTTTAAACCGATAACCTGAATGGCCTCATCTGCACCTGAACTGGAAAAAGAAAATATGTCATATTTATTTTTAACTCCCAAAGATTCCAGGTACTGGTCAATGGTTCCCGGCCAGTTCAAAACCACAATTTCAAAAAAATTATCCATTTTAATTGTTTCCTGGACAGGACCCGGAATTATTCGGTTGGATTGTTGGGTTCCTTCTCCAATAGCCTGACCGCACTCTCCCTCTCTATAACCTTCCTTGGTTAATACCATACCCTGGGCTGGATAAGTTAGCTGGAATTGATATTTGCTGTTGGTATATGTTTTCCAAAGAATTGGGGTGGGGGTAGGAGAAGGAGTAGCGACTTGGGCATTAACCGGCGGAGCGATATTAACCTTGGCAGTAATATTATCTAATTGAGCAGCCAACTGGGGATTTTGGCCAGTGTTTGTTTTAAGGAAATAAATACCACCGCCTACCATCATTAATAATAAAAAAGCTGACAGTATCAAAAGATGGGTAAATCCCGATTCAATCGGGACAAACTCCGATTTTATCGGAGCAAATCCTTTTTTAGGCATTAAATATAGTGTATCTATCTGGAAGAAAATTTACAAATACTATTTGGAAGTATCCTCAAGCAAGTCTAAATAACTAAAAAAAGAACTGGAAAAATTTATCAAATAGTTATTGGATAAATTTATATGTTTTCCAATTATCAGTTTCATCAGTTTGTTTTACTTTCGAAGCCGGAAACTGAGAAGTTGGGGAAATAATGGCACCTTTTTGAGGTTGAGAATTTATGGCCTGTGACTTTCCAAAGTAGTACACCCCGCCTAAAGCTATCAAAATTAAAATTCCAATTAAAATATAAACCCAGCAAATCCTCTGTTCATTTAGTTAAACTTCAACGTAGAGATTATCTGGTCAAACAAGTTCTTATAAGATTCACACTTGCTCTCAAAACACATGAGGTTAACGTATAAATTACCTTCTTGAAGTGGAATTTTAATACCTATTGAAGGTGGTGTATCTGTTTGGCTGCCATTCAATACCTCAGTTTTAATTTTTATCCCCTTAGTCCCATCGATTTCAATATCACCGATTTTTTCTTCAAAGACTTTATCAGCCACCTCTTGGCGGGAACCTATAGGATCAGATCTTTTAACCCCTCCTTGGCTATTTGCGACAAAGAAAGAAATTGTGTAAGCTGGCCCCAGAGTTTGCGGAGATTTATCATAGAGTTTCTGGTCGGTTTCAGAAAAAACCAAAAACCAATTATCAGGATATTTAAAGGAATATTTATATTTATTACTCAGATATGTTTTCCAATTAGAAGTATCTATAGTTTGGCCTTGATCTAAAAATTTAAGGGTAGAAAGGATCTGATTAAGATAATTTTTATAGATTCCCTCATATGAACTTGGCCAGCTTATTGAGTATATGTTCCCATTATCCGAAAATGTAAATACTGTAAGTGCTTCAAATCCTACCTGGGGTTCAAACTGTACACCCGATATATCTCCGTAAGTTTTCTCAATCTTATTTTTAACTAAAGTTGGAGGGTCTGTAATATTTTCTTGAGTTTTAATATAATCTTCTAAAGAATTTATCGTAATAGATTTAAATATTGTTCCTTTTCTTGTTCTATCAATATATATCCAAAATCCTCCCCTACTATCTAATGCTGTTTTATAGTCAGGAGCATAAAGTCCACCACAACCATATTGATAACCTTGATTATTATTGCCTGGAACTAATTTAACATCTTCAGTTTTCCAATCTTTAGGGGTTTTAATATTAAAACTGCATCTACTAGAAGTAAATATCTTCCAGCTGGCAGTTTCATCACTGGAAGGTGTAGTCGAAACTTCCGGTTTACTAACCACTTTAGCTTCCTGGGTCAAAGGCTGGGAAGGGTTGTTTTTACTTCCCAAATAATAAGCTCCGACCAATCCTCCCAAAACAAAAAGGATTATTAAAAAATAAATACCCACAAAACCTGCCTGCCGACAAATACAACTTTTTTGCATTAGGATAAGTGTCCCACGAAAAAGTTATCTTGTCAAAAATGAGGAGCTTATTGCCACCTGAAATGAGCGAAGGCCTTACTTTTTGCGCTAGCAAAAAGAAGACTGAGCCTACTGCCACCTGAAATGAGCGAAGGCCTTATTCGCTTCGGCAACTCGCAGAGTATCTTCTTTCTTTTTAACAGCCGCGCCTTTTCCTTCTGCAGCATCCATAAATTCTGCAGCCAATTTTTTGTCAAAGGTGTGAAATTCTTTATTAGAACGGGCCCGTGTTGCCATCAACAGCCAACGGATAGCCAGAGCTTCACGCCGATCTCCTCGCACTTCAACCGGAATCTGGTAAGAAGCTCCTCCTACCCGTCGGGGCTTAACTTCCATTCTAGGCATCACATTAGAAATTGCTGTTTCAAAGATAGTCACAGGATTTCTTCCGGTAGTTTTTTCAATCTCATTTAAAGCTTTGTACATTAATGTTAAAGCGATACTTTTTTTACCATCGATCATCATCCGGTTCACAAACCTGGTGACCAGCCGGGAATTAAAAAGAGGATCCGGCTGCAATATTCTTTTTTGGACTTTTCCTGATCTAGGCACTAGCCGTCCTCCCTGTCGATGGTTTCTTAGTACCGTATTTGGAGCGGCTGGTTTTACGGTTGACAACACCGCTCATATCTAACTTTCCCCGTATCAAATGGTATTTAACGCCCGGTAAATCCTTAACCCGTCCACCCCTGACTAAAACAATGCCGTGTTCGGATAAATCATGGCCAACGCCCTGAATGTAGGCGGTTACCTCGGTTTTATTAGACAATCTCACCCTCGCCACTTTACGGAGGGCGGAATTCGGTTTTTTCGGAGTCATGGTTTTAACCACGGTCACCACACCTCGTTTTTGGGGGTTAAAAGTTTGTACATATTTACGGTCTTTGGCATTAAAGCTACGTCTAAGAGCCGTGGCTTTCACCTTTTTAACACCTACCTTACGACCTTTTCTGACTAATTGATTAATAGTTGGCATAAACTTATACTCTCTTCCTCCTAATCCACCCTCGCACGTTCGGGACTGGTAGGAATAAGCCGCCCAATTATAACGTTTTCTTTCAGCCCAAGCAAACGGTCGACCTTACCGGAGGCTGCAGCATCAGCCAAGACCGTAGTTGTCTCTTGGAAAGAAGCAGCCGAAAGGAAGCTTTCTGTCAACAAGGAAGCCCGGGTAATCCCTAAAATGACTACTGAAGCCGTGGCTGCATCTCCGCCTGCGGCTAATACCCGCTGGTTTTCCTCTTCAAATTTGGTACGGTCAATAACTTCACCCGGCAACAGGTTAGTATCACCCTGGCTTTCCACTCGTACCTTATCCGACATCTTGCGGACAATGACTTCAAAATGTTTTTCCGAAATCGGTACACCTTGAGAAGCATAAACCTGTCTGACTGCATCAACAATGTACCGTTGGGCCTCTTTTAATCCTTTAACCCGGACTATTTCTTTAATATCCAAATGTCCTGAAGCTAATTGTTGTCCAGCAGAGATCAACTGTCCTTCCTCTACCAGTATGGTGGCGGAAGCCGGAATCAGGTACTCCCGTTCTTCATAAGGCTTAGAGGTAGTCCTCACTCTAACTTTTACTCCCATATCGGTTTCAGTAACTGTTACCTTACCAGCAATCTCGGAAAGCGGTGCTACATTTTTAGGAGTCCGGGCCTCAAACAATTCCTCAACCCGCGGCAAACCCATGGTAATATCCACACCGGCAATACCGCCTGAATGGAACGTTCTCATGGTTAACTGGGTACCAGGCTCACCGATACTCTGGGCGGCAACAACTCCTACCGGCACACCAATTTCCACAGGCTTCCTGGTAGTAAAATCCCAACCGTAACACTTAGCGCAAAGGCCGAATTTAGTCTTACAGGTAAGAGGCGAGAAAATCGAAATGGTTTGAACTCCGGCATCAAACGCTTCTTTGATTAATTTCTCATCCAAATACTCTCCCTCGGCAGCAATGACTTTTTTAGTCTTAGGATCAACAACTTTTACTGAAAGTCTCCGGCCGACAAAACGGGAATTAGCTGCACTCAATCCTTCCGCTGGTACCGGCAAAGTAGCACCGACTTTATCAACACATTCCTCTGTCCGGATAATGGCATCATGAGCTACATCCACTAACCTTCTGGTCAAATAACCGGCATCCGCAGTTTTAATAGCCCGGTCTGCCACACCTTTTCTGGCACCCCGCGAAGAGGTAAAGTATTCAAAAACCGATAACCCCTGCCGATAGTTAGATTTAGTCGGCAACTCTACGATCTTTCCCGTTGGATCAACAGAAAAGCCACGCATACCGGAAAGCTGTTTGATTTGTTCTGGTGTGGCCCGCGCTCCTCCGGATTTCATAATCACGCTGACCGGATTATCCGGGGTCAATGAGGAGATTGTCCGACGGGCAATATCATCACCAATCCTGGTCCAAATTTCTTCGGTAAGGACCCGTTTTTCTTCGTTAGTGATCAAACCTTTTCTAAAGTTAGATTCAACTTCAGCTACCTCTTTATCACCATCGGCAATTAATTTATCTTTTTCCGGGATAATCTTATTATCAAAAACACCTAGAGAAAGTCCGGAAAGGGTAGATCCCCAAAAACCGAAATCCTTCAAATTATCAATCAACCCGGCAATCTCTACCTTGCTAAACTTATTAAAAGCACCCATAACAATCATCTGGATTCCCGAGTTACTGACAGTTTCGTTAATATAACGTATGGATTCCGGAAGCTGTCTGTTGAATAGGATCCGCCCCACAGTAGTTTCTATAACCTCACCAACTTCATCAATTTTAGCCTTGATCTTTTGACGGACCTTGATCAACCGGACTTGGAAAGCCATAACCGCTTCGTCTGCTCCAAAAACCCGATCTTCAATCGCCGGAATATTTTCATCAATTGAAGTGGCGTAAAAAGTTCCCAAGGCCATCTCCCGGTTCGGGACGGTAATAGGCAAACCGGAAGCAGGGCGTAAAATATTCTCCCGGGCCATCATTAAGCTCGCTGCCTCTTCCTGAGACCTTTTGCTGAGTGGCACATGGATAGCCATTTGGTCACCATCAAAGTCAGCGTTAAAACCGGCACAAATACAAGGATGGATTTGGATGGCGTTACCATCAATAAGCACAGGGTAAAAAGCTTGGATTCCCAGACGATGCAAGGTTGGAGCCCGGTTGATTAACACCGGATGCCCTTGGATGACATCTTCTAAAATATCCCAGACTTCGGCGGTGCGCATATCTAAAACATTTTTTGCCCCCTTAATGTTTGCTGACAACCCGCGCATAATAATTTCCCGTAGAACAAAGGGCTTAAACATCTCTAAAGCCATCTCTTTAGGTACTCCGACTTGCTCCAGCTTAAGTTGTGGACCAACCACAATTACCGACCGTCCGGAATAGTCTACCCGTTTACCCAAAAGGTTTTGCCTAAACCGGCCTTGTTTACCCCTTAACATGTCTGAAAGTGAACGCAGGGCATGTCCGGCTCCGGCGCCCCGGCGTGTAGTTTTGAGGTTGGAATCGATCAAGGCATCTACTGCCTCCTGAAGCATCCGCTTTTCATTGCGCAAAATAATCTCCGGCGCCCCCAAATCAATCAATCTCTTCAAACGGTTATTTCTATTAATTACTCTTCGGTAAAGGTCATTTAAGTCAGAGGTAGCAAAACGGCCTCCAGGCAACTGAACCATTGGACGAAGATCCGGCGGAATTACCGGCAAAATCCGGATAATCAACCACTCGGGGGCAATTCCCGCTGTCCGCATACCTTCAATTACCCGTAATCTTTTTGTCGCCTTAATATGGCGTTGGCCGGTAGATTTTCTTACCTCTTCCCGAAGGTTAGCAGAAAGTTTATCCAAATCAATTTTGCGCAAAACTTCCAATAAGCCTTCAGCCCCCATCCCCACCTTCAAAAAGTCGGCAACACCATATTCATCCAGCTTTAGGTATTCATCCTCAGAAAGAACCCGCAGAGGAATAATACTTTTAGCCAGATCAGAAACAGCCTTAAATATTTGTTCAAGTTGACTTTGTTCGACAGCCAAATTATCTCGAAGTTTCTGAATCTCCTGGCGGCTGCGAAGCTCTATATCTTGGGCTGCCAACTCATTCTTTTCTTCACCCTTGCCGCTTTTGATTTCCGAAAGTTGTTTTTTCAATTCAAATTCCAAAGCCACAATATTTTTATCCATATTAACTTTAGCTTGTTCTTTTTTGGCTGCCAAATCTTTTTCCAACTTCTCTAAAGCTTTGGTTTTATCTTCATCATTAACCTCAAGGACTAAATAAGAAGCAAAGTAGATCACTGCCTCCAAACTCTTTAAGGATAAGTCCAATACCAATGATAACTTTGAAGGAGCGCCTTTAACAAACCAATTATGGGCTACAGCAGCAGCCAAGGTAATATGACCCAGTCTTTCACGCCTAACCTTACTTTGAGTTACTTCAACTCCACATTTGTCACAAATTACCCCGCGGTAGCGGATTCTTTTATATTTACCACAGTAACATTCATAATCTTTAGTCGGCCCAAAAATATTTTCGGCAAACAAACCATCCTTTTCTGGTTTTAGAGTTCGATAATTAATAGTCTCTGGTTTGGTAACCTCACCAAAAGACCAGGCCCGTATCTGGTCAGGGCTGGCAATCGTTACTTTTAATGCTTCAAAATCTAATAAATCATTATTCATAAATAAATCCTTAGGTAGCTTCTGTTAACTCCTCGTCTGTAGCTGATTCTTCAGTTGAGTCCACCTCTTCCGTTTTCTCAGACTCAGCTGCAATATTTTCCTCTACTTTATCCTTTAAATCAACTATCTTTATGGAAGAATCTCCCCGTAACTCTTCTGCAATTCCAACCTCATTAGCCTCTAATGCATCTTTAAGCTCTTCAACACCCCTAGCCACCTCAGGTTTAACCTCTTCCGGTACCACTGTCGCAATTTTAGGATTTACCGTATCAACATTAACACCCAAAGACTGCAATTCTTTAACTAAAACTTTAAATGATTCCGGAATTAAAGCTTGAGGGATATCCTCGCCTTGAATAATCGCCTGGTAAGCCCGGGTTCGTCCGACGACATCATCGGATTTAATAGTCAGCATCTCCTGTAAAATATGGGCTGCCCCATAAGCTTCCAGAGCCCAAACTTCCATCTCTCCCAACCGTTGCCCACCCATTTGGGCTTTTCCGCCCAAAGGCTGTTGCGTAACCATAGAGTAAGGTCCGGTTGAACGGGCATGTTGTTTATCTTCAACCATATGGATAAGTTTCAAGAAATATGCCTTACCCACAACTATCTGCTGTTCAAAATACTCTCCGGTCCTGCCGTCAATCAATCGGACTTTACCATCTTCCGCTAGTCCGGCTTGTTTTAGCTGTCTAATTATAATATCTTCCGGGATTTTCTCAAAAACCGGAGCTGCAACCTTAATACCCAGCTTATCTGCTGCCAATCCCAAATGGGCTTCCAAAAGTTGTCCCAAATTCATCCGGGAAAGAATTGTTACCGGAGAAATAATAATATCCATTGGAGTTCCATCTTCCAAGTGAGGCATGTCCACCGCCGGAACAATCCTCGAGATAACACCTTTGTTTCCATGACGGCCAGCTAATTTGTCTCCGACGGTAACTTTTCGAAGTTGGGCCACTTTTACCTTAATTCTTTTTAGCGTGCCGGCATCCAACTCATCGCCTGCTTCACGGGATAAGACTTGAACACCGATGACAGTTCCCCGCTCACCATGAGGCATACGCAAGGAAGTATCCCGTACTTCCTTGGCTTTTTCACCAAAGATTGCCCGCAGCAACCTTTCCTCGGCCGTCAGTTCAGTCTCACCCTTTGGTTGAACCTTACCAATTAAAATATCATTTGGTCCGACCTTTGCTCCAATACGCACTATACCTGCCTCGTCAAGGTTGGATAAATTCTCTTCGGCAACATTAGGGATATCACGGGTTAACTCGTCCGGCCCAAGTTTAGTTTCTACAACATCAGTTACATACTCCTCAATATAGACTGAAGAAAGGATGTCTTCTTTAACCAACCTGTCAGAAATGACTATTGCATCCTCGTACCCCAAGCCTTCATAGTTCATGTAAGCAATCAATAAGTTTTGACCTAAGGCCAATTCCCCTTTATCCGTGGCCGTACCGTCAATTAAAAGATCGCCTTTTTTAACTTTCTGCCCCAGGGTAGCTGCAGGCTTTTGGCTATAACAAGTACTCTCTGGAGTATTGACAAATTTTTTAATCTGAAAAGTCACGGTGTCGTCTTTTCCGGTCAAGGTTAATTTTTCACCATCCACATAGGTGACAGTTCCGTCAAAAGGAGCTTCAATAATCCGCCCCATATTTTTAGCGACCACCCTTTCCATGCCTGTTCCGACAACCGGAGCGGAAGGCAAAAGCAAGGGGACTGCCTGATTCTGCATGTGTGAACCCATTAAAGCCCTGTTAGCATCATCGTGGGCTAAAAACGGAATAAGGGAAGCAGAGACTCCGGCTACTTGTTGAGGTGAAACGTCAATAAAATTGATAACTTTAGAATCTGTTTCAAAAAAGCTGCCGTTATAACGTACCGGAACCCGGGGTTGAGTGATAAAGCCCTTTTCGTCAATTGCCACCGTAGCTTCGGTAATGTAAAAATCCTCCTCATCATCGGCGGTCATATAAACAATATCTTCAGAGACTTTAGGCTTGCCGTTAACCAGTTCCACTTTTCGGTAAGGGGTCTCCAAAAAACCATACTCATTAATCCGTGAATAAAGGGCTAGGTAAGTTACTAAGCCAATATTGGGGCCTTCCGGTGACCGGACAGGATCAATCCTACCGTACTGGGAATGGTTAATATCGCGGATAGAAAAAGAAGCGCGCTCACGAGTAATGCCCCCCTGACCGGTTACAGTTAATCTACGTAAATGGTCTACTTCAGAAAGGGGATTAGTCTGGTCTAAAATTTGTGACAGCTGGGAAGAACGGAAAAATTCATTTACAGCGGCAATAATTGGCCGGGCATTAACTAAGCTTCCGGGGTTAATCTCTGTTTCTGGATCTAAAAGACTCATTCTTTCCTTAATAACCCTTTCCAAACGCAGCAGCCCTACCCAAAAGGCATTTTGGCACACTAACTCTCCTACCCGTCGCACCCGGCGGTTGGCCAAATGGTCAATATCATCAACTTTGCCGTGACCATTTTGGAGATTAATCAGGTAAACAATTGTAGCCACAATATCTTCACTTTTAAGGATCCAGTTTTCAGGGGTATTGGGAACATCTACCTTAAGTTTTTTGTTAATTTTAAAACGTCCGACCCTAGTCAAATCATAACGCCGGCTATTGAAAAACATGCCGTTTAACATATTTTTCGCGTTTTCCAAAACTACCGGATCTCCCGGGCGCATCTTGCGGTAAATCTCCAGCAGCGCCTCTTCGGTATTTTTGGTCAGGTCTTTGGCTAAAGTCGCTTCAATATAACCATGGTCTTCATTGGTATCAACTTCGGCAAAAAGCCCTCTAATTTGATCATCCTCAGGAAAACCGATCGCCCGCAGGAAAGTTGAAGCAGCAAATTTACGACGACGGTCAATTTTGACAGTTAACACATCTGTTCTAGATACGGAAAATTCCAACCAAGAACCATGGGCCGGACGAAGCTCTGCTGAATAAAGAACTCTTCCGGTAATCGGGTCTTGGGAGGAAGAGAAGAAAACACCAGGAGAACGGACAATTTGGTTAACCACAGCCCTTTCAATCCCATTGATGATAAATGTTCCCTTATTAGTCATTTGAGGAATATCCCCCAGGAAAACTTCCTGCTGATACTCTTCTTTGGTCTGCAGGTTAGTTAAGGTAACCTTAACCCGAAGAGGAGCTTCAAAAGAGACTCCTTTTAAGATTGCTTCATCAGGGGTATATCTGGGTTTGCCGATCATATAATCGCCAAATTCCAGTTTCCAATTTTTTCCGGTAAAATCTGAGATGGGGTTAACTGAAGAGAGAATGCCGCCGATACCTTCTTTTAAAAACCATTCGTAAGATTCTTTTTGAAGGTACGTCAAATCAAAATTTTGTTTGATACCCTTATTATGCCCCCAGTAAACCCGGGAGGTATATGTATTTTGATCCACTGTATCCGGCATTAGTAGATGGTTCCTTTGCACCCCAACAAGTGGGGACAACAAAAATAAGCATACACGACTCTGTATGCCTTTTTTGTATTATTTAACTGTGGATAATTTAACCACAATAAACCTAACCTGTCAATAGGCAGTAACAGGCACAAGTAGCCCTGAAATATTTTCCAGAGGTCTTTAGGCTTTTTCAAACCTATATTGACCAATTATACCACACAAATTCCTGAATTCCTGTACCTAAGGGTAGGTAGCTACATTTTGGTTGTGTTCTTCCAAAGTCCGGGCATAATGTGATCTACCCTGAGAGTCATGATAATAATATAAATAGGGGGTGGAAGGGTCGGCATCGGCTACGGCCTGAAGAGAAGAAAGGCCGGGGTTACAGATTGGCCCGGGTGGTAGACCGGGATAAAGATAGGTGTTGTAAGGAGAATCTATCTTTAAATCCTCCCTGGTTAAGCTTCTTTTCCACCAACCACTTGAGGGTGAATTATCACTTCCCTGAGAAATTAAGGCATATTGGATGGTGGCATCGATATTTAAAGCCATGCCGATTTTTAGCCTTTTAAGCAAAATGCTGGCTACCATCTTCCGGACTTCATCCGAGCGGGCTTCCCTTTCCACAATGGAAGCCAAAATCACTCCTTGATCCGGAGTCAAATCCAACTTTTTAATCTTTGCCTGCAGGTCACTGTTATATTTTTTATTAAAATTGTCCCTCAAAATCTGGACAATATCGGAAACTGTTGTTTTGGGATTAAATAGATAGGTATCGGGAAACATATAGCCTTCTTGGGCTTCTTTGACAAACTCATCCTGGCTGATGCCCAACTCCTTATGAAGCACCTGGCCCATCTCCTCAACCCGCCATCCTTCCAAAAGGGTGACCCACTTGTCCACTACCCCGACAGTCAGCTGTTGCAAAATTTCCCGGGCTCCCATTGAAAGGGAAAGCTTAAAATCTCCGGCTTGGATCTTATCGGCCATCCCGGAATTGCGGACTAAAATGGTAAAAGAGTTGGATGGTTTGATCAGAACCT
>JAMDBX010000047.1 GCA_023487645.1 Patescibacteria group bacterium
ACTGAAAAAAGATCTGCCCAAACCCTCCTGCTTAGCAAGCAACCTGGTAAAAGCCATACTTAAAGCTAAAAGTACATTGCCGCCTAAATTAGCTTTATTAGAAGTACCATCAAGGTCCAATAAAAACTTATCGAACTGTTCTAAGCTGGAAAAATCTACGTTCCCACTCGTCAAGTGGGAAGCTAAACTGGGAAAATTTTCAACTGCTTTTTGAGGTTCCATTACTGCCGCCTCAGTCGCCCCGATGCTTTTCCCCGAGGGTACACTAGCAGAGGATTCTAAATTACCGGATTTTAATATAGCCTCTAAAGTATCTTTACCCCTGGAATCAGAAATAATCCTTAATTGAATATCATCAATTTTCATACCTTACTTCTATCATACCAAATGGTAAATGCACAATATCAGAAAAAGATTAGATCTATAACATAACTTTATGCGGCCGTACAATGTTTTGTGATATTTTGTTTTTGTAATACCATAGAAACATGAGCGTTCACAGAAATATTAAACTTTTGTCCCTATTTAATTTTCTGATAGGCTTTCAATTATATTCTGCTGTTTTAATTATCTATTTTGCCAAAGTAACCGGTTCTTATGCTTTAGGCATGAGCATTTTCTCTATAATTTTTGTTTCATCAGCGCTTTTTGAAATTCCCACAGGAATATTTTCAGACATGATTGGCAGGAGAAAAACTGTTGTTTTGGGAGCAATATCATTTTTTTTTGCAACCATCTTCTATGCCCTAGGGCAGTCCTATCTTATTTTAGTGGTTGGAGGTATTTTGGAGGGTTTGGGCAGATCTTTTTTCAGTGGTAATAACAATGCTTTACTTTATGATACTTTAGCTGAAAATCAAAAAGCTGATCAGTACCACCAATATTTAGGCAAAGTTAGCTCAACAGAACAGATAGCACTGGCTCTCGGTGCTGTTTTGGGTGGATTTATAGCAAATATCTCCTTATCTTTGGTAATGTGGCTTTCAGTTGTTCCAAACATTTCTCTAGTAATTACAAGTTTAGGTTTAGTGGAAACACGGAAGCATCTTAATCAATCAGGCAATATTTACTCACACCTCAAAGAATCATTAAGCCTTTTTAGGAGAAATTACAGACTTAAACTGTTAAGCATTACTTCTGCAACAGGTTTTGCACTAGGTGAGTCAGGTTTTCAATTTGGACCAATCTTCATAAATTCTTTGTGGCCTTTATGGGCAGTAGGAATTGCCAGAAGTTTAAGTTTTGTCGGCGGATCAATAAGTTTTTATTTTGCAGGTCCTATTATTCAAAAGTTCAAAGCTCTTAATACTTTGATTATAAATAGTGTGGTTTGTAGAGTTATAAACCTTTTGGCTTTAATATTCCCAACCATTGCATCGCCTGCAATTATGTCTTCAACATCTTTGGCTTATGGCTCAAGTGAAGTTGCAAAAAATACCCTGCTTCAAAAAGAGTTTACCAATGAACAAAGAGCTACTTTAGGCTCGATCAACTCACTTGCAGGCAGTATTTTATTTGGCATTGTTTCTTTCTGTCTTGGATTAGTTGCAGATCAAATTGGTTCGTTAAAAGCACTGATAATTATAAATGTTTTACTTGTCATACCAATATTTCTACTTTGGAAATTGTTTCAGCACGAAAAACATTCAGTATTTGGACAACATTAACCAAGACCTCCCGATGTTCAAAGATAATTAACACCTGGTGTTAGTTACGTTTGAAAACTCCGAGGTAGGATACGAAGTTTAGGCAGTAACCTTCGAGGTTGCATCGTATTTATTCGAATAACATAGAAGTGTACGGCCGTACATTGTTTTGTTATTTTGCTTTCCGCTCAATATGCATCTAGGAAGCTGCAGTTGCAAAATTACAAAAGGACATTTTATACTGTAGTGAGTGCATCAAAAAGGCTTTAGTCTCTTCTATATCGTATTCTTAATAACTATTATTCTTGGCTCAGCAGGAATTTATTACCTGGTAACCACAAAAAGTAAGCCTAGTCCGATCTTACCCATTCAACAAACTGCTTTGCCTCCTTCGTCACCCCAAGAGTCCCCACTACCTATAACCTCCCCCAATGTCAGCTCTACACCTACAAAGGTTACTCTGTCAACAGGTGCTAATCTGGAGGAAATAAAATATACCTTACCGCCAAACTGGGAAGCTAAAATAGATAATGCAATGCTATTTATTTCTCCCAAACAAGGAGGCGGATTTTTATCAATTAAAGTCTATAATTACCCTTCAGATACCGGAAAGAGAGAGTATTATTGCCAAATCACCAAATACTGTATTACAGGTACAACCTATTTTACACAGGTGAACATTGGTAACATTGCGGGTTATAAAGCAAGTGCATTGGACAACAGCGGAGGAGGGTCCGATTACTTTGCAGTAAAGGGAGGCAAGCTTTATATCATAGGGACTTATTCTCCACCAGACCCCAATGAGTTCTCCAAGTATTTTAAAGAAGTTTTAGATTCCCTGATCTTTTAGAATCATTACTTTTTACTGAAAATATATAATCCTGCTCCAACAGTAAAAAGCACCAGTGTTTGCTTGACAGATAATATTCCTACAGCACCCAGCAAGGCAGTACCTAAAATACCTATGGCAGCTAAGTTCCGCCACCTCTTTGAGACAGGCTCAGGTTTAATTCCTCCAGGGAAGTGTCTTAAAACTTCGGCAGAATTCATATCGGAGTGCAAATTATATTCTTGCACTTTTTAGATTACAACTATAAATTTGTGTTTCCAAACCCGGTTTGTAAAGCTGATTTTGCTTGACTTATAAAGGATTGACAAGGATTGTATTATGAAATATATTACCGAGGTTATCTTAATATGAGCATTCCGGTTGAAACAGGTTCAAGCAGAGCATATCAATATTTCCGAGGACTATTGGATAATTGGCAATCTCGTTGTTTTTTTAGAGTAAAAGGGGGTGATCTAGGTGTTTTCGTAAAAAGCTTTGATGATTCAAGTGTAGCAGTAGTTGTTACATATTCAGGAATTGGGAGTAATTATCTAGCTAATCTTTCTTCTGATGGAAGTATTCTTTGGAGAGGAGTACGAACTGATAAGATGTTTGGTTTTAAAGCAGGCTCTAACAAGGCCCGAATGGCCGGAGATTTGTTAATCCGCTGTGCTGAAAAATATACCGCTTAGTTTTGTTCTGCCTGATGGATCTTGGGGATGGTTTTTATAATCGAATCAGGATTTAAAGACATGCTTTCTATCCCCTCTTTAACTAAAAACTGGGCAAAATCGGGATAGTCTGACGGACCTTGACCGCAAATACCAATATATTTCCGCTTGCTCTTACAAATTTTAATTACTTGAGCAATCAACTTTTTTACAGCCTCATCTTTTTCATTGCTGATTCCCTTAATTAACTCATTCCCATCCCTGTCAATTCCCAAAGTCAGTTGGGTTAAATCATTACTTCCAATACTCATCCCGTCAAAAACCTCTAAAAATTCTTCTGCCAAAATTACATTAGCCGGAATCTCACACATTACATAAACCTTAAAATCCTTACTTTGTTTTAATCCGTTTTCCTCCATTATCTTAATAACCCTTTTACCCTCATCCACCGTCCTGCAAAAAGGTATCATTACCGTTAAATTAGTAAGGCCTATCTCATTCCTAACCTTTTTGATGGCTTTAACTTCCAACTTAAAGGCTTCCGCAAACTTTGGATTATAGTAACGGGAAGCCCCTCTCCAGCCAATCATCGGATTTTCTTCATTAGGCTCAAAAAGATATCCTCCTAGAAGAGTCCTGTATTCATTTGTCTTAAAATCGGAAAATCTGACAATCACCTCTTTTGGATAAAAGGCCGCGGCGATTTTGGCAATCCCGTAAGATAACTTATCCACATAGAATTTAACTTTATCAGGATACCCTAAAGTTTTTTCATTAATCTTTCTTTGAACAAGGGCGGGTAATTTTTGGAAATTTATTAAAGCCAGCGGGTGAATACCGATGTCCGAAGCAATAATAAATTCTTCCCGCGCCAGTCCTACTCCGCTGTTTGGCAAAAAGGATTTTTCAAATGCTGTTTCCGGTGTGGCAATGTTCATCATAATCTTGGTACGGGTCTTAGGAAAGTTTTTAACGTCATGCTCTGTAACCTTAAATTCCAACTCTCCCTCATACACAAGCCCGTCTGCTCCTGTGGTATCAACGGTAACCATCCTGCCGGTTTTAATCTTTTTAGTTGCAACTTCCGATCCTACAATACAGGGAATCCCCAGTTCCCGGGAAACTATAGCCGCGTGAGAAGTCCGCCCACCTTTGTCGGTTACAATTGCCGCAGCTATTTTCATAATCGGTTCCCAATCAGGATC
>JAMDBX010000017.1 GCA_023487645.1 Patescibacteria group bacterium
TCTTAGTGGTTCTGATTTTCACTTCCTCATTGTACTTTAGTACGTACAAACACAAGAGCAGGAAGATGATTAGACTGTTCTAACAGGAAATCTACTTTTTACACCTAAAATCTAGCAGAAGTCAGGAATTGGCTGGGCATATTCTGCCAAGAGTTTTTCATCTTGGATTATTCCTGTCCCGTGTTCGTTCCATAACTGTCTTCTTTTAGCAAACTCATCTTCTAAAGGTAGAATTAAATGGATCATTTCTTCTAAGGTCTCAGGGAATGTCCGGTGTTCTTGGTTTCTTAACTTTTCATAAAGCTGTTGGAAATATTGAGAGATTTGCCTTTTTCCTTGCGAGTTTTCATCAGTAACATAAATTTGTTCCAACTCAGTATTGCCTAAATAGTTATTGGGGCGAGAGCTAGGATTAAGTAATTTTTGTAATGGTGGTTGATTTATTAATACCGGAGCAAGGATTTCTTTAAGATAATCGATAGCCAGGGGATAATGCATTTGGCCATTTGAGGTATAGGTAAACATATCGGGATGTTGTTTTTTAAGTATTTCAAAAAGCAGCATATGGGATATCTCATGAATAGCTATAAATAAAGCATCTGTTTGTTGGTCACCGTATGCTGCAGGTAAAACGGAATAAAAATAAACATTATCTCCAAAGGGGCCGTAAGGTAAAAGTACCGGCACAACTTTGTATCCAGGAGACTCTTCGGTCCATCGATAATCCATGAGCTGTCCCAACTGACTTAAAGCCTCTTTTGATTGCTCGGCTAGCTCTTCTTTTGTATTTTTGATGAACGGACTAAGCTCATCTTGACATTTTTGGTGATATTTTTGCAGGTAGTATTTTAAAATTTCTTTCTCATTTGCCGGATTGGCTGTTATTAACCATTCTAAATCTGGAAAAGCCCGAAAGATTTCCCTTCTTTGCCAGGCATATTTTTGATTATGAAGACCGTCTTGAAAAAGTTCTAACTCTTCTTGGGGATTTTCTTCCAGAATAATTTGGGGAACAAACTCAATCCTTGTTCCTCTTTTCTCTTGATTATCAATCATAATTCATTTTAGTTTGTTTTGATTGCCGGGACGATGGCGGCAAAGTTGGGTCCTTTAAAAAGAAAAACCGGTTGCAGGTAAGGTGAATAATTCTCCGATTCATAGTAAGCCATTTCAACTGAGGTAACGGAAATTTGGGGGTTGGAAGGTTCAAGGCTTACAAAGCCGCCACCACCCTGAAGCTCAGTAAAAGCCTGGTCCGGAGTTTTTAAAGGATAGGTGGAAAAAGTAGTTTTATCAATGGGCCAAAAAGTATATTGCAAACTGATAAACTTATCGGTTTCCTTGCTGGCATTGGTAATGGTGGTTTTAATCAAACCATAATTAGTATAGGCGGTGACAATCGGAATGTTATCCAGATCACCGGGCCAAAGAGAGACATCGAAGGCACTGGAATTGGGGATAGAAACGGTGCTGTTTACCACTACCGTACGTCCTGGGCTCAAACTTTCATTAAGTAAGCCCTTAGACCCTAAATAACCTTTAAAATCCTGGGCTAATTTTGACTGGTCAACATTAATACTGTTGATTTCAGCCGAAGCACTTGCCGGTAACCTTTGGAAATTAAAATTCCCCGTAGTCAAATCAATATTAAATTCTCCGTTATTATCATCAGTGTATTTATTTACGGAAGGTGAAATGACCTGGGGTCCGTTGGTAAAACCCAAACCTGTCGCCATCTGGCGGGCTTTTTCCGGAGCCATTAATGTTACCGCTGAGGGGGGCATAAAATAGACTTTCATCAGCTTTGGCATCTGAGGCAAGCCTCCGGTAACAGTATCCAAGGTATATGAATAATTAGATGAAGAAACTTTTTGCGGGGGGAAAACCAAGGCAGGTAAAGCGCCAAATTTCATATCAGGCTTTTCTTCAACCGGGGGGCGGTGGGCAAGTTGGTATTGGTACCAGGCGCTATAACCAATGGATCCGGCAATACTGAGGATAATAAAAATGATAAATCCGATTACACCTCTTTTGGTCCAGATGGCAGCTTGGGTTAAAGTCATGGTTAATTTAATTATACAGTAATAAGCTTGTCCTGGTATAATAAGTCGGTATGAATAAAACCAGAACACGGTTTGCACCTTCACCAACAGGGATGTTACATATTGGTC
Organism: Patescibacteria group bacterium; assembly: GCA_023487645.1. The sequence continues at coordinate 2,172 of JAMDBX010000017.1, forward strand.
AGGTCCTAACTGCATTGTATGCCTATTTAGTTGCCAAACAGAATAAGGGGTCTTTTATTTTTCGTTTAGAGGATACAGACAGGGAGAGATTAGTGCCGGGTTCGGCTGAAAATATTGCAGATACTTTAAAATGGTTGGGTTTAGAGTGGGATGAAGGAGTGAAAAAGGGAGGTCAGTATGGGCCTTATATTCAATCGGAAAGACTAGAAGTTTATAAAAAATATGCCCAGGACTTAGTTGAAAAAGGGTTAGCTTATAAAAACGAAGGAGCAATATGGTTTAAGACAGAAAAAGAAGGTAAAACTTCTTGGGTAGATGTGGTAGGTAATAAAAAAATTGAAATTGATAATAATTTACAGGCCGATTTTGTCATGATTAAATCTGATGGTTACCCTACATATAATTTTGCTGTGGTGATAGATGACCATTTAATGGAGGTGACCCATGTTATAAGAGGGGTTGAATTTATTTCGTCTACCCCCAAGCATATTATGCTTTATAAGGCATTTGAATGGGAACTGCCTTTATTTGTTCATCTTCCACTTATTCTGGGACCGGATAGATCGAAGTTATCAAAAAGACATGGTGCAAAACCGGCGTGGGATTTTAAACAAGATGGTTTTTTACCAGAGGCAATTTTAAATTATATGGCTTTATTGGGCTGGACACCTCCCGAAGGCAAAGAGTTGATGTCACTTGATGAAATGGTTAAAAGCTTTGATCTTAAAAAAATTCATGTGAGTAATCCAATTTTTGATATTACTAAGCTTGAATGGATGAATGGGGAATACATTAGAAAAACTCAAAACTCAAAACTCAAAACTCAAATCTTTCAATATACCAGAGATCTATCAGGAGGGGCTTTAACGCCGGAGGACCATCCGACCGAGGAAGAGATTGAAAAATTGGTGCCTTTGGTCAAAGAAAGGATTAAAAAACTTTCCGATTTTATCCCTTTAACCGATTTTCTTTGGGAAAAACCGGAATACGATATGGAAGTATTTAAAAAAATAAAAGTTGCCGACCAAAAAATGGTTTTGGAAAAGATAGCCACTACCTTAGAATCTTTACCCAGGCCTTGGAATACCCAAACCTTTGAACAAGCATTCAGAAAATTAGCTGAAGGACTAGATATTAAAGCGGGAGATTTGTTCCAGCTGATCCGGGTGGCAATTTCCGGACAATTAGTGACCCCGCCGCTTTTTGAAAGCATGGAAATTTTAGGCGAAGAGGAGTCTTTGGACAGGATCCGTAAAGTAACCCAAAAGTATTCCGATTTAGGAACTCTTTAATTTCTTGCTAACTTCTTACCTAATTAATATTGTTTTATTAGTGGTTGAGGATATGATATTTTCAAACTAAATATAAAGAAACAGCAGACGGACTTGAGTGTGGACAGGGAGGTTAAATCAGCCAAACTGTCCACATGGGTTTCTCCTTACCATCCTAGTAGATTTACAAAATCTTTTTTCGGCCATATACTTGATAAAGTTGCCCAAACTTTTAACTTGAGTTTATGTCCAAATATTTAATTGAAGGCAATAATAAATTAAAAGGAAAGATCAGAATTTCCGGGAATAAAAATGCCGTTTTGCCTTGTATGGCAGCTGCTCTTTTAACCGAAGGAGAGATAACCCTTTCCAATGTCCCCAATATTGCTGATGTCGTAGTAATGGCTCAAATTTTGCAACATTTAGGGGCGATGGTTGAGTTTGGCGACCATCTGATTAAAATCCGAACCCCAAAAATCACCAATACTGTTTTGCCGGATGAGCTGGTGTCAAAACTTCGGGCCTCGATACTGGTTGCCGGAGCTTTATTGGGAAGACAGGGTAAGGTTGAGTTTTTGCATCCCGGAGGGGATGTAATTGGCAAAAGAGGTATTGATTTGCATCTTCAAGGTTTTAGGCAGTTGGGTTATAAAGTGAGGATAAATGATCGTAAATACACTATTTCAAACGGTATGACCCCGGGGAGAGAGGCAAAGATATTTTTTGAAATTGCTACCGTGACCGGTACGGAAAACATCATTTTAGCCTCTGTCATTAGAAAAGGAACTACTGTCGTTCGAAACGCCGCCCAGGAGCCCCATATTGTAGATCTTTGTAATATGCTTTCTTTGATGGGTGCAAAGATTTCCGGCATTGGTACGTCGACTCTGGTAATTGAGGGGGTTGATAAGTTAGATGGGGCTGAGTTTAGGATCGGCTCGGATAATATAGAATTTGGCACTTATGCCATTGCCACCGCCATCACCGGAGGGATGATTGAAATTGAAAACTGCCAGGATTTGGATTTGGATCCGATAATTTGGCCGATGGAGAAAATGGGTTTAGTATTTAGCGGAGAGGACGGAGTAGTCAAAGTATCATCTAAAAAAATTAATTCCATACCCAGGCTAATTACCAGTACCTGGCCGGGTTTTCCCACAGATCTTATGAGTGCCATTATAGTTTTGGCCACTCAAGCGCGAGGCGTTTCTCTTTTACATGACTGGATCTATGAATCGAGGATGTTTTTTGTGGATAAATTAATCAGCATGGGTGCCAACATTACCATTGCCGATCCTCATCGGGTGATAGTTTCCGGACCCACTTCCCTATATGGAAGAAATATGGAAACCCCGGATATTCGGGCAGGGATGTCTTTGGTGTTGGCGGCACTGGTGGCTAAAGGGACGAGTGAAATAAACCGCGCGGAGTTGATAGAACGGGGATATGAAGATGTAGTCGAAAAGCTTTCTTCTCTTGGTGTAAAAATTCAAAAATTGAACTAATAGTCTCAACTGTAATAATTTCTTAATAAATATGTAATAAAATTGTAAGAATAACCCTATAGATAGGAATAAGGATTTTAAAATCATCAATTTTTTGGTAAGATTAGCCTGTTATTTATGGAAAACATTCTTGAAACTATTTATAAATCAGGCTTAAAGTTTTTAGAGTCTTTAACCCCCGAAGAGACTTATGCCACTGTTGTCGAGGAAGCTATAAAGTTAGTGAAGGCTGATTATGGGTCGATTTTTTTAGAGCAACAAGGAGAGCTTCAGAGAGTTTATACCTCTTGGAGTTCGCTCAAACCGGTTCTTGCTCGCAAAAGAGGCTTAGTCAATGAAGTTTATAAATCCCAAAAACCGGTCATTTTAGGTGTGAATAAAGGAGTTAAGGTGGGACCTGATATGAAAAAATTAGGTATCAAGTCCATGGCCATTATCCCTCTTCATTATAGGAAAAAACCCGTAGGTGTTTTAAACACACTGTCCCGACAAGAAAACCATTTTACTGATAGGGAATTAAATATCCTTAAGTTATTTGCTTCCATGGCGAGCTTGGCCATTATTAAAATGCAACTTTACAGCGAGACAAAAAAAGCTTTGGAAACCCGTGACTTGTTTATTTCTATGGCTGCCCATGAATTCCGGACACCATTGACTACCATAAGCGGCTATGTCCAACTTTTATACTCAAAGCTGACAGGTGCTAATGTGCCTGAATCCCGTTGGATTGAAGAACTTGCCTGGGAGGTGGGCAGGTTGACTCAGTTGGTTAATGAACTTTTAGCGGCCAACAGAATAAAAAGCGGTGCGCTTCAGTATAATTGGCGGGAATGCGGTTTAAGAGATGTTATTGCCAGGGCAATTTTAGATTTCCGTTTTACCCATCCTGATCATAAAGTGATTTTTCAAGATCAGGTATCCAAAGATAAGGATCTTATTGTAGGTGACTTTGACAAGCTTTTACAGGTTAGCCTTAACCTTTTGGATAATGCAGCTAAATTTTCGTCAACGGATAAAGAGATTGTTGTAGGTTTAAAATTCAAGGATCCTTACATTATATTGACTGTCCGGGATCATGGTATGGGTATAGAGAAAAAAAATTTACAAAGAGTTTTTGAAGGTTTTTACAAGGGCGAAGATTTTCGTGAAGGTATGGGGTTAGGACTGTTTTTGGCCAAAAATATCATTGAAGAACATCGGGGATCAATCCATCTTCACTCGAGAGTAAATAAAGGTACTTTGGTTGAGGTCAGGTTACCCAGAGCACGGTTATGAACTATTCTTTAACCATGTAGCCGAAACCACGAACTGAATGGAGTAATTTTTTGCTCGATTTGGAATCAATTTTTTTACGCAAATATCCCATATAAACATCAACAACACGGGTCTCAATATCCGGAGAGTATAACCATACTCTGTTTAAGATCATTTCCCGAGTCAGGATCCTTCCTTGATTGCTCATCAGGTATTGTAAAAGTTTGAACTCTTGGGGTGTAAGCTGGATTAACTTTCCGTCACGCTTTACCTCAAATGTACGGTTATCTAACTCCAGATCGGCAACTTTAAGAGTAGTTTCATTACCGTTTTTATAGCGCAGACGCGCTTTAATTCTTGCCAGAAGTTCGTCGGCCAAAAATGGTTTTGTCATATAGTCGTCAGCTCCTAGGTTAAGACCATGAATAATATCCGAAACTCCGTCTTTGGCTGTAAGAATAATCACCCGCAGATCAGGGTATTTTTTTCTGATCTCCATGCAGACTGATTCGCCGCTCATATTTGGTAATGTTAAGTCTAAAATGACCAGATCGGGGGGGAGCTTTTGGATTTGGTTTAAGGCCTGTATGCCATCCGACGCTGTTTGGACTGCATAGCCGTCACTCGAAAGAAGCTCCTTTAGGTATTTTTGAAGTCCACTATCATCTTCTACTACAAGGATAGTTTTTGCCATCGATCGAATTATAACAGGATCCGTCGATAACCTCAACCCCTGTAAAGGGGAAAAGTGCGTGAATCTTGCCTGATTCTTACAATATTTTTGTTGTTCTCTTATCCATGAGGATTAAGATAACAACGAAAGATAAAAAGATGGCATACGAACATATTAATTCTAAAGGTACTAAATACTATTTGCATAAAAAGGAGGTAAAGCTACGAAGCGGACGGATGCAGACCATTTACTATTTTGCCAAACAGGCAGGGCCGGACTCTATTGACGAACTTCCCCAAGGGTATACTATCGTGGAGAACGAGAGAACAGGCTTGCCTACCCTAAAAAAGAAATAAGTAAATAATCGGCAGCTTCTTTTTAAAGTTTCAGTATGAGTATCACAGGCAATATTTTGTATTTAGAGAATAATAAACAGCATTCTTTGAGACGGAAGAGAAAGGGCAAAGCTCCGACAAAAAAGGGTCAAGAAATTACCAGCAAAGAAGAGGTGGTTGAGGAGATTATTGCCGAAGGTTTAACTGTAGAGTCAATGGTGACATTTGATACTGAAGGGGAGCTGCTTGTAGGAAGACCTAACATAAAAGAGAGTGAGAAGGAAAAGGCAAAGGATAAATCCTCAAAAAGGTTAAACCCGAAGAATCCGGTGAAGTAACCAGTTTATAACTGAAAGTACCAAACTAAACAGAAGAGCCCACCAAAAATTATCCACTTTAAACCCTGGGACGATTAAACTGGTTAAGATAATTAAAATGGCGTTAATAACAAAAGTGAAAAGGCCAAGACTGAGTATGTTAATAGGTAAGGTAAGGATGATAAATAGCGGTTTGAAGATGGCGTTAATGATCCCCAATACTAAAGCTGTTAACAGGGCAGTAATAAAGCTGTCAACATGGACTCCGGTTAGAAGGTAAGAGGTGATGATAATGGCAATAGCACTGATGAGCCAACGGATTAAAACTTCGACCATAAAATAATCATAAGTTTCTTTGCTGATTTTATCAAGCTTTTAGGTGGTTTATAATGGTTGCATGATGGATTTAATTGTTGATTTGCATACCCATTCCCACTATTCACGGGCTACAAGTAAAGATTCAACGCTGGAAGGGTTGTATAAATGGGGCAAAATTAAGGGAATTACGGTGATCGGGACGGGGGATTTTACCCATCCCGGATGGTTTGCGGAAATTAAGGAAAAATTGGAGCCTGCAGAACCGGGACTATTTAAACTCAAGGAAAAATACACTCAGGAGATTGACCGGACTTTACCCGAATCAGTCCGCAATAACCTTATCCGTTTTATTCTGACCGTAGAAATCAGTAATATTTATAGTAAAGGGGGTAAGGTCCGTAAAGTCCATAATTTGGTAGTAGCTCCCGGTATTGAAGCGGTTGGGGCAATTAATTCTAAACTTGAAACGATTGGTAATTTAAAAGCCGATGGCCGGCCGATTTTAGGATTGGATAGTAAAGAGCTTTTAAAAATTGTTTTGCAAATTGATGAAAATATTTTGTTTATTCCGGCTCATATTTGGACCCCTTGGTTTTCATTATTTGGCTCTAACTCCGGCTTTGATTCCATTCAAGAAGCATTTGATGAACTGGCTCCACAGATAAAGGCTATTGAAACCGGTCTCTCTTCCGACCCGTATATGAATTGGCGTGTGCAGGAGTTGGCAAAGGTGACAATTGTTTCCAATTCCGATGCCCATTCCCCTTCAAAACTTGGACGTGAAGCTACCCTGCTGCATTGTAAATTGGATTATTTTGATATTGCGGCGGCACTTAAAACTAATGACCAAAGGGTGGTAGGCACTATTGAATTTTTTCCTCAGGAGGGTAAGTATCATTTTGACGGTCACCGCGAGCATAAAATTTGCTTTTGTCCTGAAGAAAGCAAACAGCATCAGGGAATTTGTCCGGTTTGCCATAAACCATTAACAATCGGCGTGGATCATCGGGTTGATGACTTGGCAATTTTTCCTACTCATTACCAACCTAAAAAACATAAAGCTGTGGAGTATATTATCCCTTTGATAGAAATTATTGCCGAAATAAAACATTTAGGGACCTCATCAAAAGCAGTAAATGAAGTTTATCAGCAAGTTATTGTCCGTTTAGGTAATGAATTTGAGCTGCTTCGTAAAGTGCCGCTTGAAAAAATTAAGGAAGAGGGGTTTGTAGAGTTAGCTTCTGCTTTAGATAAGATGCGGCAAGGTAAAATTTATATTGAACCGGGTTATGATGGGGTTTATGGAGTAATTAAAGTTTTTGGTACCGAAGAAGATAGAAAAAAGACCTCCGGACAGATGAGATTATTATAAATGGATTTTTCTGGTTTAAACGATCAACAAAAAAGGATAGTCCTGAATGGGGATGGGGTGGTGGTTGTTAATGCCGGGCCCGGGACAGGAAAAACCAAAACCTTAACTTCCAGGGTAGCCTTTTTAATAGGGGAAAATGGTGTTGATCCGCAAAATATTTTAACCTTAACTTTTACCCAAAGGGCGTCTTTGGAGATGAGGGAGCGCTTACAAAAGATTTTGGGTAAAAATAAACTGCCCTTGATTACAACTTTCCATGGTTTTGCCTATGACTTTTTGATTAGGCTTGGACAGGAGGTTGAGATTATTTCCGAGGAAAACCGGGAGATGCTGGTCAAAAAAATTATTAAAGAAAATAAAAGTCGGATGTCCTTTCGCGACCTGTCTCTGGTTATCTCCCGGTACAAAAATAGCCTCAATTCTACCCAAAAAGACCATGAGATTGAAAAACTGTTCAAGGATTACCAGAAAGCGCTAGTCAAAAAGCAGTTGCTGGATTTTGACGACCTGCTTTTAAAAACCTGGAAGATATTAAAGGATGATAGTAATCAGAGAGTGAAATTACAGGAGCAATACCAATATGTTTTAATTGATGAGTTTCAGGATACTAACGACCTGCAGTATCAGATTATCAGGTTGATTCTAAAAGAAAATCCCAATTTATTTGTAATTGGCGACCCTTTGCAGTCCATTTATGGTTTTCGGGGTGCAAGCGCTAAGATTTTTGAAAAATTACATGATGATTTTCCGGATACAAAAACAGCATTTTTGGAGATTAATTATCGCAGTAAAAGTAGTATTGTTAACATCAGCAACCAACTGTTTTCCAATACCAATTTAAAATCTTTTTCCCGGGATTTGGGTAATGTGGCAATGATTGACACGTTAAATGAGTACAGTGAAGCTGGTTGGATCGTCAGTTTTATTAACAATAAAATCGGGGGAACGGATCTCAATAGTGCTCAAAAGGGGGCCGAAGGTGCAAATTTTGCCGATTTTGCCGTCATTTATCGCACCCACCACCTTGCATATGTTTTAGAAAAAAAATTTAATGAATCAGGTCTGCCTTATCAAATAGTCCGGGAAGATACTCCGGTGGAGGGAGACCACATTAAACTATTAAGTATGCATGCAGCCAAAGGTTTGGAGTTTAAGTATGTTTTTATCTGTGGTTTTGAAGACGGACTGATCCCTTACCGACACGCCAGGGGTGAGTTTGCAGATGATTTGGAAGAGGAGAAAAGGTTACTCTATGTAGCGATGACCCGGGCTAAAGATGAGCTTTATCTAATCTGTGCAAAAAGCCGGAATAAAAAATATTCTAAAGCCTCAATGTTTAAACAAAATATAAAAAGTAATTATTTAGTAGAAATGGAAGATCAGGCTATTGGGAAAATCCTTCAAAAGAGACAGGCATTGAAGATCAAAAAAAGCCAGATGAGCCTCTTTTAGCTTGCCGTTTTAAAACCAGATAGCGGGGGGTAAAAAATTTGCTTCCTTTTTCCACTTTGATAAATAGCAATCCTAAAGGTAACAGTAATACTCCGACCCAAGAGATTGATGGTAAACCGGTCCGAGGGAGTTCTGTATTTACCTGGGAGGAGCCTCCTTGGCCGGGGGAGGAAAATCCGGAAAGACTAAAAGTTGCCATAGGTAGAACTGTTGCCGGATTAATATATTGGCCGTCTTTGGTAATTTCTAAATGGGTGTGGGGGCCGGTAGTGTTGCCGGTTAAACCAACGGTTCCTAAAATATCATTAATGGAAACGGTTTGTCCCACCTTTACATTTACCATGTTCATGTGGGCATATAATGATTGGTAATTATCATTATGTGACAATTTGACTGTTAATCCTAAATTGGGGTTGGGATTTTTTCCGGCTTGGATGACGGTGCCAAAATCAATCGGCCTGATTGCAGTTTTTAAGTCGGCGGCAATATCTATCCCGGGATGGTGTGAGGAAAATATGGAAGTGACCCTACCCGCAAAAGGTACTTGAAATTGGTTGGGATGGGTTTGGGCCAAAATTTGTCCGGCAAACAATAAGCCGCCGATGAAGAAAATATTGAATAAAAAAGATAAAAGTAAGAATTTTTTAATAGTATTTGGAATCTATGGAAATATTTAACAGTAGCCCGGATATAGATAAGTATGAATTAAGTAAGATTTATAAAAGAAGTTAACCTACCTCTTGTAGTTTTTTCATTCAATTCTCAATTTCTTTTTGCATAATAAAGCTGTGAATTTTTTAATTTTAATTGTAACCTTGGCCACGACTTTCGTAAGTGGACACGCTTATCGTGTTTTTGGTCTGGGGTTTCAATCTCAGTCTACATCTATCCGCACTGTTTGTGTTGATGCCGGTCATGGAGGAGAGGATGCCGGGGCAATTTATAATGATTTGGTCGAAGAAAGCGTTACCTTGGATATTGCCAATCGTTTAAAAACACTGCTGGAGCAAAATCACTATCGAGTAGTGATGACCAGGACAAACAATCAGACCACTTTGACCAACAGTCAACGGTCACAGATTTGCAACGAGAAACAGGCCCAATTGTTAGTTTCCATCCATCTAAATGCCAATAGTGATTCCAGTCTTGATTACACCGAAGGTTTATACGGAGATGAGGCTAAGGATAAAAAGTTTACCGATTTCATCCATCAATCGCTGGTTTCCAACCTGGGTATCGGTGACGGTGAAACCACGGATTTTGAAAATAACGCCCTTTTAAAAGCCAAAATGCCGGCCACGTTGCAGGAAACGGTATTTCTAAGTTCCGCTGGTGAGTCCGGACTTTTAGCCGATGGTACTGGCCAAAGGCAACAACAGATCGCCCAAGCCCTGTTTGACGGGATCAACAACTGGTTTTCCAATATAGTCAATTCCGATTAAATCGGGGTTGACCAAAGCCAGTATTATTTTTGACCCAAATTCAGCCTCAAAATTTCCTAATTTTGATTACAGGAGAAGTGGACTCGAACTTTTGCTATACTTCTACTATGAGAAAGATAAGAGATATTACTGAAGATGAGATGATTTCTGTTTTTCTTAAAGCAGAAATTAATTCAAACCGATTCGGTAAACACATTTTAGACCGCCTACAAAGAGATAGTAAAAGTAGAGATTTAATTGAATTTCCAAATTTAAATAATGTCGAGGAAAACCAATATCGTAAGCAATTGTTGAGTGAGTACAGAGGTTTTGGCATGGATCAAGCTCTTTTTCAAGGACTCCCTACTGATGTTAAATGGCAAAGAGTTTTATTAACTACAGATGATTTGAACAAAATTAAATATATAAACTATAGTTATTGGAATGAGTTATCGCAAAAAACTCGTTTTGCAAAAAATGCTGTAGAAATAATAGAAAAAGGTATAAAAATTTTCAATGTAAGTAATCAAGGTTTTATTGATGCGGCTGAAGCAGTTAAAGAAGGCGTAATTTTCCCCGAAATGATTTTAGTCAGCGCTGGTCCAAATGAGGATATTATTGTAATAGAAGGACATCTAAGACTTACCGCTTATTTGTTGGCCAAGGAAAAAGCTCCCGCTGAAATTGAGTCCATTATTGGCTATTCACCTAAATTAATTAGTTGGGGATTGTATTAGGAGTAAAATTTAGAAATTGAACAGATTTTTGCCAAACTAATTCAGGATATTTAATCATTTTTACCCATTCAAAAGTTCGGCAGTCATCAACCAGTCCCAGATGGCGGATTGGAAGACAATTTAAGTAAAAACTAATAAGCAAAAATTAAGGTAAGGTTAGGTTTTCTAATACTTGAATAGATAAGGTTTAGCCACTAAACTGGTATTGTGCCCAAAGATTTAACAGCTCTTTTTTCCCCAAAATCGGTGGCCATTATTGGTGCTTCCCGTTACCCTCAAAAAGTAGGGGCAATAGTTTTGAAAAATATTATCGGCTCAGGATTTGGTGGCCAGGTTTATCCCGTCAACCCCAATTGTACCAGCATTGGTAATCTGCCCTGCTTCCCGGATGTGAAAAGCCTGCCGGAAATTCCCGACCTTGCCGTGGTTGCAATTCCGGTAAATTTGGTTTTGGAAACCTTAAACCAAATTGGAGAAAGAGGAATCAAAAATGCCGTTATTTTTTCTGCCGGATTTAAAGAAACCGGTAAAGAAGGGGAGAAGCTACAAGATGAGCTGATTGAAATTGCCCAAAAATATCAAATTAACGTCTTGGGCCCCAACTGCCTGGGCTTTGTCAATAATTTATGCCCAATCAATGTTACTTTTGGCGAGTTGGTGAACCAGCCCGGTAACCTGCGTTTCATCTCACAATCGGGAGCGATAGCTGCCAGCCTTTTTGATTGGTGTAAATCAACCGGGCTGGGGTTTTCCCAGTTTGTCACCTTAGGTAATAAAGCAGTTATCAATGAAAATGATGTTTTAGGGTATTTCCAAAATATTTCAGTCGATACACGGTCTGTTTTAAACCAAGAAGTCTCGTCTGAAGTTTTACCGATTGGGTTGTATTTGGAATCGATATCTGACGGACCGCAATTTTTAAAAATCGCCCGGCAAATTTCCAAGACAGACCCGATTTTTATTTTAAAACCGGGTAAAACTCGGGCAGCCGCTCAAGCGATGCAATCACATACCGGTGCTATTGCCGGGGAAGATACTATTTTGGAGGCAGTGCTATCCCAAGCCGGGGTTATTCGTGCTCATACCCTGGAAGATTTTTTTGACCTGTCCCGGGGTTTTGCTTGGGAAAATGCTCCCTCTGGAGTTAAAGTGGCCATAATCTCTAATGCTGGTGGTCCGGCGGTGATCAGTGCCGATGCCGTTGTCGGCGAAGGTTTGCAGCTGGCTGAGTTTGATAGTCAAACCAAGGAGCAACTGATGCAAATTCTCCCCCGGTCCGCCAGTATTTTAAACCCTGTTGATGTTTTGGGTGATGCTCTGGCTGAACGTATCGGTCGGGCAGCGGAAATAATTTTGCGGGAAGATTTGTCTCAATCTTTAATCGTTATCCTTACTCCCCAGGTAATGACCCAAATTGAAAAAACAGCTGAGTTTATTGGCGCTTTGTCTAAAAGGTACCGAAAGCCGATTTTTTGTTCCTTTATAGGTGGCAGCTTGATTGCCGAAGGTGAACAGAAACTTAATGAACTTAAAATCCCCTCCTTCCGTTTTCCGGAAAGGGCGATTGCCACCATTGGGGCGATGTGGCAATTTAAAAAATGGCAGGAGGAGCAGGGCGGTGCAGATTTGGGGCAAACATTAGTAGTGCAGGTAAATTTTGACCAAATACAAGAAATCATAGGTAAAGCCCAGGCCAACGGCCAAAAAATCCTTGATAACATTGAGGCAGATCAGCTAATTCGATCCGTTGGTATCACTACCCCTGATACATCTGAAGTTATCAACTTAGACCAGGCAGAAAAACTGGCCCAGGAATACGGATTTCCGGTGGTGTTGAAACTTTCTTCACCGGGACTGCTTCATAAAAAAGAGATTGGAGGAGTAATTACTGATTTAAGAAATATTAACCAGCTGGAAGTTGCCTGGGATAAACTGCAACGGAAGATTTCGCAGATGGAGGCGGATATCCGCGATCATGCTAAAATCCAAATTCAAAAGGATATTGTAGAGGGAGTTGAAGTGATTGTTGGGGTGAAACATGATTCCACTTTTGGCCCGGTTCTGCTTTTTGGGGCTGGCGGGTCCTTAGCCCAGTTGATTGATGACCATAACCTTCACCTTTTGCCGCTGGATATCTTCCAAGCTAAAAAACTTGTGGAAAAATCAAAGGTTTTTTCGCTGCTTGGGGGGCAAAATGATGAGCCTTCTTATGCTTTAGACAAGCTTTATGAACTAATTGTCCGTTTGGGAAAATTAGCAGAAACTTTTCCCCAAGTTTCGGATATTGAAATTAATCCGGTAATTGTTACCTTAAACGACGTATGGGCAGTGGATGCAAAGGTTATTTTAAAAAACGAAGAGAGCCGGCCGGTTGCCCTCCCTAAATTTAAGGTAGCCAGGACAGTGAGTAATATTATCTTGGCCGGAAAATACCATTACCTGGATTTTGAAACCCCAGATCCATTTATTTTTCGGCCCGGCCAATTCTTAAGCGTTAAAGTAGGGCCGCAGAGGACTAATTGCTACTCTATCGCAGGACGCGGTAGTGATAATCATTTTAATTTACTTGTTGATACCTCGCCCGGAGGTCCGGGATCAAAATTTTTTGAGAATTTAAAGACGGATGATAAGATTGCATATCTGGGACCGTTTGGAACATTTAACCTAAAGCTTGACGATGGAGGTAAGCATCTTTTATTCTTAGCAACAGGCTGTGGTTTTGCCCCATTAAAATCTATGATTGAAGAAGCTTTAAATAATAATTACCAGTTGCCCATTAGTTTGTATTTGGGTTTTAGTCTTCCGGAAGATGTTTTCTTGCAGGATTATTTGCAAAAATTATCCCAAAAATATCCTAATTTTAGTTATAAAATTGCCGTCTATCAGCCCAATGATGATTGGAAAGGGAATGTAGGCTTTATCACTAAATTAATCCAAACAGACATTCCCGATGCTTCTGGTTATTCTGCTTACCTTTGCGGAAATAAATACATGATTGCCGATGCTACTAAACTGTTGCTTTCCCGTAACCTACCCCAAGAAAGGGTTTATACGGAAAAATATTAACTTATGTTAGATAAAAAGATCTTTTCTTTAAAAATCGGTGGCCAGGCTGGACAGGGTGTTAAATCTGTCGGCTTGATGCTTGCCAAAGTGGCCAGCCGCAGTGGCTTTCATATTTACGATTGTACCGAATACCCGTCATTGATTCGGGGTGGCCATAATGTGATGCAAATTTGCTTCTCTGCCGAAGAAATTACAGCCCCGATTAGAAGACTGGATTTTTTAATTGCCTTAAACCAACAGACTATAGATTTACATCGGGACGAATTGGTTTTAGGTTCTGGAATCCTCTTTGACAGCAAAGGGAGTCTGGATTTGTCGGTAGTAGGGCAGGGGATAAACCAGTTCCCAATGCCGTTGTCACAGTTGGCTAACGAAGCCGGAGGTAAAGAGCTATTAAGCAATATAGTGGCTATAGGAGGAAGTTTAGCTCTGCTGGGAGGAAATTTAGCAATCCTCAAGGACTTGATTTCAGCAGAGTTTGGGGATAAAGGCGAAGAGATAGTGAGGATAAACCATCAGGCTGCCGAATTGGGTTTTAATTATGCCCGGGAAAATTTTGCCGATAAGTTGCAACAGGTAATGGCTCCCTTCTCTTCAATTGAAACTAATATGATTGTTAATGGTAATGAAGCCGCGGCCTTAGGGGCGATTGCCGGCGGAGTGCAGTTTGCCGCCATTTATCCGATGACTCCGATTACCAGTATTATTAATGTTTTGGCTGCTAACCAGGAAAAGTATGGATTTATCTTTAAGCAGCCGGAAGATGAGATTGCCGCGATCAATATGGCCATTGGGGCTTCTGTTGCCGGTGCCCGCTCAATGGTAGCGACCTCAGGCGGCGGTTTTTGCCTGATGACCGAAGGGTATGGTTTGGCCGGGATTATGGAAACACCGGTGGTGATTGTCGAGGGGATGCGGCCGGGTCCGGCCACTGGAGTCCCTACCTGGAGTGAGCAAGGGGATCTGCAGTTTGTCCTCCATGCCCACCAGGGTGATTTTCCGCGGATAGTGCTGGCAGCCGGTGATGCCAAGGAGGCTTTTTTTCTTACTATGGAGGCTTTTAACCTGGCGGATAAGTACCAAACTCCAGTGGTGGTTATCGTCGATAAAAATATCTGTGAAAATGATCAAAGTTTTCCTCTCTTTGATCTTTCTTCATATCAACAATTCCGGGGAAAGTTGACCGGAGAAAAGCTTGTCGATTATCGGCGTTATGAGGACCAGGCAGATGGTATCTCTATGCGGACATTGCCCGGCAGCGGCAATTTTTTTATCGCCAGCTCTTATGAGCATGACTCCCAGGGTTTGACGACGGAGGATGAAAAGGAGAGGGTTGTTCAAATGAAAAAAAGAATGACTAAACTGGAGACTTGTGCCCATGAAGATATGCCCTCTCCCCAGCTTTTTGGACCGGAAGAGGCTAGAGTTACTTTTGTTTCCTGGGGGAGTAATAAGGGAAGTATTTTGCAGGCCATGAAAGATTTTCCTGATGTTAATTTTCTCCATCTAACCTGGATGAACCCCTTTCCATCTGAGGTGGTCAAAACTATCCTGCAAAAGGCCAGCTATTTGGTTGGAGTAGAATGTAATTACTCGGGACAATTGATGGATCTGATCAGGGAAAAAACCGGGATTGAAATTTTGGATAAAATGCTAAAATATGACGGACGGCCGTTTTATCCGGAGGAGATTGCGGAAAAAATTGAAAGTATTTTAAAATGACTAACTTACAAGATTTATCAACCGGCTGCAATCCTACCTGGTGTCCGGGGTGCGGAAATTTTGGCATTTGGGCGGCCTTTAAAAATGCCGCTGCGGCCAAGGGGTGGGATAATAATAACTCGGTTTTAGTGGCCGGGATCGGTTGTCATGGCAATATTTTAAATTTTATTAAACTAACTTCTGTTGAAGGGCTGCATGGACGGGCTATTCCTGTGGCTACAGGTTTGAAACTGGCCAATCATCAATTAAATGTCTTTGTTTTTACCGGAGACGGAGATTGTCTGGGAGAAGGAGGTAATCATTTAATCCATGCTTGCCGGCGAAACCACAATTTAACCATTTTTATCCATGACAATGCAGTTTATGGTTTAACCACCGGTCAAACCTCTCCTGCCTCTCCTCAAGGCTATAAATCCAAATCAACTCCCCAAGGAAACCTTGATCATCCCTTTTCTCCTCTAGCCCTGGCTATAGCTTCTGGAGCCACCTTTGTGGCCCGGGGTTTGGCTACCGATATCCCTAAGCTTACGGAACTGATTATTAAAGCCAATGAACACCAGGGCCTGGCTATTGTTAATATACTTCAGCCTTGTATCACCTGGAATAAAGACTATACCCCTGTCTTTTACCGGGACAATACTTATTATTTGGATGAAAGTCATGACAAAACTAACCGGGAGCAAGCTTTTACCAAAGCCATAGAGTGGGCCTTGCCTGACGGCAGGCAAGGAGAAAAACAGGTCCCGCTGGGAATTTTTTATCAGGTAGATAAACCGAGTTATGAGACAACGGTTCCCCAAATTACCGAAAAACCTTTAATAGAAAATTCCTCAGACCGCGACCTCTCCGACCTCTTTCAAAAATATACTTAGTATCAACTACAAACCAAAATAAGGTTCTAAATGCAGTATTGAAAAAAGTTGGAAAAATTTATAACCTAAAGGGTAATGGATAATCAATCTCCGCAAGACCAAAATCCCCAACAGGATAAAGTTGTCCAAATTGGCAAATACCAGGTAAAAGTAGTAAGGAACGCCTGCATTGGGGCTGCCTCATGTGTGGCAATTTCCCCGACAACTTTTGTTCTGGACAATGAACAAAAAGCGGTCATCCAAGGAGACAGCGACAGCCCGGAAAATGTCCTCGCGGCCGCCCAATCTTGTCCCACCAAAGCCATTGTGGTAATTGACACTGAAACCGGCAAGCAAGTTTGGCCCAGTGAATAAAATTCCTACTTGTGTTTTGAAAATATTCATGCTCAAATAGATTAAGGATATGTTTTTTTCCAATAAAAATAACTCCACTATAAATAATTTACTTGACCTTTCCGGTAAAACCGCTATTGTGACAGGAGGAGCGGTGGGGATCGGTTTGGGGGTTGTGTCAAATTTGGCTCAAGCCGGAGCGAAGGTGGTAATTGCCGACAGGTCGGCCGAGGATGCCCAAAAGGCGGTTGCCGAGCTATCTAAAAAAGGATTTAAAGTAAAGGTAGTAACTACCGATGTTTCATCCGAGCAGGATGTTAAAAATTTGGTTGAAGAAACTGTTAAAGTTTTTAGTTCGGTAGACATCCTGGTAAATAACGCCGGAATTTATCCCAATATTCCTCTAATTCAATTGACTGCTGAAGATTTTGAAAAAGTTATAGCCGTCAATTTAAAAGGGGTATTTTTAACCGTCAAATATGTCTCCGGGCAGATGATCAAACAGGGAAAAGGGGGAAAGATTATCAACATTTCTTCAATTGATGCCCTTCATCCTTCGATGATTGGTTTGGCCGCCTATGATGCTTCCAAACATGGGGTTTGGGGTTTTACTAAAAATGTGGCCTTGGAGCTTGCTCAATATAAAATTTGGGTCAATGCCATTGCCCCTGGAGGAATTGCCACTCCAGGAGTAGCTAAATTACAGGCTGCTGCTCCGGCTACCTCCACTGTTGATCCTAAAAAGATGATTGAAGCCTTTTTGGCTAAAATCCCCATGCGCCGGATGGGGGAGCCGGATGAGATCGGCAAAGTGGCTCTCTTTTTAGCTTCGGATATGTCTTCTTATATGACTGGATCTCAGATTGTTGTTGATGGCGGAGCACTTCTTTCTTAAAATTATCTTTTTAAATTTAAATTAATATCAACCAAAGGGGCTTCCGGCTGCTCACCTAAAACCACCATTCCCATCCCTTCGGCTATCCAAATGGTTAAGGTGGTGCTGTAGTTGAAAAAATCTTGGTTGCTGGCAACCCGGTGACTTAGGTAATTGGGCAAAGCTTGCTGCACTACCTCTTTTTTACCCAATGAGCCTCCAACAGAAATATTGGACTGGGTAAAAGGTATCCGGGCTGAGGCTCCGCCCCCGATTCCCACTCCAAAGCCGGTTAAGATAAGTCCAAAGACTAAAACAACAAAAAAGAAGGGCCAACCTCCGCCAACTCTTGGGGTATAATTTTTTGACTTTTTATCCACTTATAAAAATATTAACACAAGATAACTAGAGAAAAAATAATTTAGCTCACTTTATTAATCTCTTGATTTGTCTTCAGTGTTTTTTCAGTTTTCAGTCCCTATAATGTAACTTGTCCTGACTTCTGGTAATTAGTACGTGAGTCCCAAATTCTGTAGTATTAGTTTGATTTCTTCTGGAATTGGTACTCTCCAAAGAATTTCCTCTCCACTGGCTGGATTTAAAACCCGGGCATCAGTAATC
>JAMDBX010000036.1 GCA_023487645.1 Patescibacteria group bacterium
TTCTAGTGCGTATGGATCATGAAGATATTAATATGTTGGAACTTCCTCTTGCACCATCAAAAAAATACCCTGGTGTTGTTGCCGACATTAAATTTTATCAGGAGGAGAAAGAACCTATTGTACCGATTGAACAATTAGTAGTAGCAGATAAAGGAACTTTTGTGGCTATGTCGGTTTTTCTCTCAGGCCATTTGTTTACGGAGAGTAATTTTGCTAACCTCCAAACGCCAGCTGGTAAAGACCAATTCCTATCAGCGCTATGCCGGCTGCCTTAGAAATTAAGACTAAAGGTGTATATCTTTCCTGAAAAATAGCCGGGTATTTTTTGGATAAAATAAAGCCAAAAATTAATAAGAACACATATTGTACTCCTTGTAATGAATTTACCAAGGCTGGGTTTGCTAAAGAAATAGAGAAAAGAATTAAAAGCTCGGAAGCAGCCCCGCTGATCTGTCCGCCTATAAAAATTAAGCCGGTTTTGGAGAAAAAATGGATCCCGGATCGAGTCCGGGATGACAGAGAAGATGAAGAATTAATGATTTTACTTCTGAGGGTAGGAATGGCTACCATGATAATAGTCAGAGGCAAGAGGATCAGTCTTGACCAAACCAACACTGAGAAAAAATCAAACTGTAAATAGGCTTGTCTTAAGATAATGTAGGAAACGGCAAAAAACCCTGCTGATAAAACTTCAAAAATAATTTCACCGGCAGTTAGTTTTAATCGCCAATCCGGCAAAGTTAAAAACAGCATGCCGACGATTAAGGTCCAAATCGCCCAAGTTTGAGGAAGGGTGATGGAGCGAGTTTCTGAGGCAAAGATCAATAAGATTAGGGGAATCAGGGTGCCGATGATGGGGATGACCCGGGAAACAGCGCCTATTTTTAAGGCTTTGTACATAAAATAGGCACCGGTGGTCCATAATAAGGTGGAGACGGAAGCCAGGGTAAATACTTCCAGGCCGGGAACTCGGGTAAAAGGTAGGGCCACAATTGCCAAAAGTGAGGCTAGACTGATGTAAAAGATGTAAACCAGGGGGTCGGGAATAATATTACTAAGCAGGAATTTGTTGGCTAAAACTGCCAAGGCATTGAGAAAGTATGCCAGTAGTGTAAAAGGTAAATGGCTCATGCAGTTTTTTCTGTCTCTTCTGGTATTTCTTTTTGCCCTTTTCCCAAAACTTCTGGCTGAATCATTTCTTTTTCCGTTTCCTTGGACCTTTTCTCCAATACTTCCTCCGCCCGAACAGTATGCCCGATAAAGCGCAGCAGGGAATGCGGAATTCCGTTATTTTGAATAATATCTTTATACACTAAGGCTGAAGGTCTGATTTTTCTGCTTTGGGTTTTATAAGGCGACGTAGTCGACTTACGCAGCTCTTGCTCTTTGGCAAGAACTTCATAATCTACTTCCACCAGGCCAAATCTGGGTTCAAAGCCTAAATGCCATTCAAAATTATCAAGCAAAGACCAATAGAAAAACCCCCGGACATTCACTCCGCCTTTGATGGCCCTGGCTACCTCTTGTAAATAAGAAATCAGGAAGCGGTTTCTTCTGTCGTCATTGGTGGAGGCAATGCCGCATTCCGTAATATATATAGGTATGTCATCTGCCAAATCAGTTAAGACCTGATAAATTCCTTCCGGATAAACTTCCCAACCCATATCAGAAATATCGTGAGTTTGCATCATATCCCGGCGCTCAGCTATAAAACTGCCGCTTCTAAAGCGGACATGAAAATAGTAGTTGATTCCTAAAAAATCGTGAGTGCCGTGAGTAAAAAAATAGAACAGGTGATTGGCAAACAGGTCGTTTAGAGAAACGGCCACCTGCTCGGTAACAGAATGCTTGTGATATGACTCAAAAGACAGGATGTTGTTGGCGATGCCGACCGGTTTGCCGACCGGATAAACCGAGTGCAGGTATTTATAAGCTTTTTTGTGGGCACTGGTCAGGTTTAAAAATGTTTTAGCCTGGCCAATCCAGCTTTTTTTCGAGTGGGGCCAGGCCCGCTCGATATAAGTTTCATAAATGTATACCCCCGGCTCATTCAAAGTGATCCAAAAATCCACAAAAACCCCAATCTCCGGCACGATTCTTTTGACAAACCTTTCAAAAAATTGAGGGGTCTGGCCCGACTCCCAGCCACCCTTATCCGCCACCCATTTCGGCAGGGTAAAGTGCCACAAGGTTAACATAACAGTTAGCTCACGGTCTTTCAAAGACTTGAGTACTTTCTTGTAATGATCGATTTCTGCCTGGTTAAATTCACCTTCTTTTGGTTCAATCCTAGACCATTCAATGGATAACCTATGGGCATTATGGCCCAGCTGCTTGGCCAGATCAAAGTCCTGCTCATAGCGGTTATATTGGTCACAGGCTTGCCCGGACCATTTTTCCGGCGGTTGGTGAGTTTGTTCCCAATACCACCAGTCGGCATTGGTATTATTGCCTTCTACCTGATAGGCGCTGGTGGATGCGCCCCAAAGAAAACCTGATGGGAAATAAATAGTTTCATGGTCATGATGTTCTTCAAGGTGATTGTCAAGTATGACTCCGTTATCTGGCATAGTTCCATATTAGAGTAGAGCATAAGGGCTTGTAAAGACTTATTGACAAAATATACAACGATCGTAGTATATTTTGTATATGAGTAAGAAAGAAACAATTGGGAAATTAGTGCTGTTGGCTTTGGAAAAGGCGGTTGATGGTTATGTTAGGCTGGAGGATTTCATGTACCATCCAGGATATTATGCTTATGGCAGCGGTTGGGAATATCCTTTGAAAAAATCGACGCTAGCTCAAACCTTGCAAAGACTGCGGCAAAAGGGGTTTATTGAAAAAGTTCCGGAGAAAGATACAAACAAAATTATCCTAAAGCTGACAGAGGCTGGCAGGGAATTTTTGCTTTTTTCCAAATCTGATGATGAAATTGAGTGGGATGGAAAGTGGCGAATCGTGGTATTTGATATTCCGGAAAACAAGAGGCTAGTGCGTGATATTTTAAGAAGGCGGTTGAAATTGTGGGATTTTCAACCCTGGCAAAAAAGTGTTTGGGCATCTAAGAAAAATGTGACGGAAAAACTGCGAAAATTGATAAAAGAGCTTGATATTACAGACTGGGTTTTGGTAATTGAATCTGAAAATACCGGCCGATGACAATTTATGCAACGATCGTTGTAGGTTTTGTATAGTTAATCATGGCTGTCGATTTTCCATTTAATTGGGGAAGTGATAGATTAGAGTTTTCTAAACCATAAAGCGGTGGTTCTTGCCAGCTTAAGTCGTCTTTGAATTATAGATTAATTTAATTCAACCACTGATACTTTGAGTTTGTCGTTTTGGTATTGGAACCTAAAAGCGACAGGTTTAGATTTGTTATTAGTGATATATAAATTCTGCAGGGCGTTGGAACCGGTTGAGCCCGGGTTTGAATAAATTGACACCCCGTATTCTTTAGGCACATCCGGGATATTGGCAAAATCATGACTGGTAGGTGCTTCTACTGACAACCCAGCTTCTTTGGCTGTCCAGTTGATTAAGGAGGCTAAGTGGCAAACCCCGTCCCCAAATAAATACCCGTCTGTCTTAAACCCTTCCTGGGCATTAAAGTGGGCATTGGTAGTTTTGACCAAGCTGGCTTTGTATTGATCTTCCACATCAGAATGGAAGGCAAAAGTTTTATTTGGTTCCAGCTTGAATTCAAAAGTAAACGGTTTGGTAATTTCATCCCATTTAATATCGGAAGCATTGGTAACCCGGCCGCTTAAATAGGCAAGATTTAACAGGATATTATCCCTGAAAACGTCATTGACAAAGCCATTGGAATAGCGGTCATTAAGCGGCATCTCTTTTTGAGCCACCAAATGTTCCCTCGAAGGCAGCGGGATTAAATTTTGGTTGTGATTTTGTCCCAGCAGAGAACCTAAGGTTAGGGGAAAGATGATCAGGGTTTGAACTGATTTTTTGATCATATGTTCATGCAACCAAAAGGTTGTAAGCTAAGTATTTTAGCATACTATGAGATAAAAGTCAAACTGATTAGGTTAGGGAATAGGCTACTGAGGTTTTTCGGCCGCAATAAAAATTTCAGGAGATATTTGAGGAAACCGCTCACTGATAGCAATATCCCATTTATGAAGCTTATTAAAAGGCAAAAACCATTGAAGTCTCCTACCAA
>JAMDBX010000042.1 GCA_023487645.1 Patescibacteria group bacterium
ATCTAAATGGTGATGGCCGGGTCAATGTCACAGATTTATCCATGTTTTTGAGAATGTGGGGTTGGGCTGGAGGAGCTTCAGATTTCAACCATGACGGCAGAGTAAATATTACAGACCTTTCTATCTTGCTAAGGTCATGGTCAAGGTGATAAAAAGAAAGTAGATGAAAAAAATATTTTTTAAAAATATCTTATCTATCCTGATTTTGACGGCTGCCTTTTTGCTTTTCCCTAAATTTGCCTTGGCCTCGACACTATATTTATCTCCAGGTAGTGGCAATATCCCTGTTGGAGGAGTAGTGTCCTTTCAGGTGAGGTTAAATACAGGTGGTGAGGGAGTCAATGCTGTCTCTGCCTTTTTATCCTACCCTGCAGATAAATTAGATGTAGCCTGGGTTTCTCCATCTGGCACTTTTGGTATTGAAGCAGAAAGAAGTTTTGGAGGAGGAATAATTAAAATCTCCAGAGGTAACCTTTCTCCGGTTTCCGGTAATGTCTCTGTTGCTACCATTGGTTTTAGGGGTAAAACAGAAGGTTCAGCTACAGTTGCCTTTATTGGAGGATCATCTGCCCCTAGAGCTTCTGATAGTAGTGATTCACTCAATTTAGGTGGAAGCAGCGGCGGAACATATACAGTTACGGCCGGAGGGGCCGGGGCAGGCTCTTCTAATGAAGCAGGTAATGGTACGGCTCCGACTGCCGGACCTCAAATTTCCGATATTGCCATCACCAACATCTCTTCTACCAGTGCCACAGTTACCTGGAAAACATCAGCCCCAGCCGATTCTTTGATCGAATACGGATTGGAACCGGATCGCTATTTCCTAAATATCAGCAACGGCGATTTTGTTACCAGTCACAAGATAAAAGTTGAAAGCGACCTTTTCCTGCCGGGAAATAAAGTCTATTTTCAAATAAAATCCAAAGACGAATTTGGCAATATGACTACCAGTCCGGGCCAAAATTTTCAGCTTCAAGGATACAGGATCAAAATTAAAGTGGTTGATGATAACGGCCAGCCCTTATCGGGAATCAAGGTCATGCTTTATTCGGATCCACAAGAAGGGGTGACTGATGAAAACGGCGAAGTTGTCTTTATTAATGTTACTCCTGGCAACCATCTGGCGGTTGCTAAGTTGGAAGGCGGAGATAAGGCGATGGAAGTAAACGTTAAAGGGGTGTCGTTGGCCTTAAATTCCGACTCTGATTCCCGGGCTGGTACTCCTTCAACTGCCCAAACAGCCGGAACCAGTGCCGAAGTTTTTCCTCTCCAGGTGGATAATTCATTGATAAGCAAAAAACCAAGCTTTTGGGCAGAAGGGGTTTTTTACCTGATTTTAGGGATGGTTGTTGGAGCGGTTTTGGCTGCCAGGTTTTGGGTAATAAAAAGAAGGGCAAAAAAGGCTATTTTGAACAATCCCTTAGAACAACCTCAGGACCCAGACCACCCAGAAAGAAATGTGATAAAGTAAAGTATGGACGTCTTTGTTGGTGTTGATTGTGGAGCAACCAATTTACGGGTTGGTCTGGTGGATAAATCGGGAAAGCTTTTAGAGAGTGTCCG
The DNA here is from genome assembly GCA_023487645.1 of Patescibacteria group bacterium. Next base: position 1,564 of record JAMDBX010000042.1, read on the forward strand.
AATAGGGTCACCGCTTAGGGATTCGTCCCAAAATTTGGCTGATATCATAAAAGAGCAGCTGCAAGCCCTGACAACCAAGCAAAAAGGGGTGAATGTTTTAGGATTAGGTTTGGGGACTCCCGGGCCTTTGGATTTAGAAAAAGGCTTAATTTTGCCTTCCTCTAATATTGGTAATAGCTCGCCAATTGATCTTAAATCCCAATTTAAAACTGTTTTTGATGTTCCGGTTTCTCTGGGTCGGGATACGGATATTGCCTTAATTGGGGAACAATGGCTGGGTGAGGCAGGCGGGCTTAAAGATGTGGTGATGCTATCTTTAGGTACGGGTGTTGGAGGATCAGTGATAATTGACGGCAGGCCTTACCGGGGTTTTAGCGGTAAAGGAGGGGAGATTGGGCATATGATTATTCAGGCAGATGCCGATTCGGCTTGCGGTTTGGGCCACCGGGGCTGTTTGGAGGCGATGATCAACTCCGCTCCTGATCTTGACCGCTTTGCTTTTTACTTAGCTTTGGGTTTAGCCAATGTGATTAATATTTTTAATCCCCAAAAGATTATTTTAGGAGGAGGGAAGCTGAGTATCGGTGATTTTTTGCCAAAAACAATTGAAATGATCAAGTCGAGCGTCGTCAGAGAGTCGATGGATGATGTGCAGATAGTTTATGCCAAGCTAAAAGATTTAAGCGGGGTTTATGGGGCTGCCCGACTGGCCATGACAGGTAAAATCGACGGAGGTAAACACTCTCTAACAGTATGATTACAATCCGCACGAGACAAGAGCTTAAAGATGTTTTAATGGATCCCAAGACTCCGGGGGTAAAAGAGCCGTATTTTGTTATTCGGGGTGAAGCCGGGCAAAATATTACCATCCTGACTCCCGGCAAAAACGGTGAAGAGTTTAATAAAACTTACGGGCATTTTCATAATTACCAGGGGGTAGAAATTTATCATGTAGTGTACGGCCAAGGGGTGTTGGTTTTGCAGCGTAATGATGAGAATAATGAAGCTAAGGAGTTTAAGGTGATGAGCCTGCGGGCTGGCACCAGCACGGAAATTCCCTCCGGCTTCGGTCATTGCCTGGTCAATGTCGGTAAAAGCTATTTGGTGGTCATTGATAATGCTCCCCAGGAGGCTAAATTCCATAATTTGGAACCCTTAAGGCAAAAGCACGGCTTTGCCTATTATGTCATTGATAAAAAAGGAGAGATCGGTTTTGAGGCCAACCGCAACTACCATCTCCATCCACAGATCACAACCTACTAAATTAGTTCAAACTCCAAATTAATTTAAGGTGATAAAAAGTTAAACGTTTGAGGTTGTCTTTTGAGTTATTCCTAACAGCCAGAGTACAGCTTCCTTTTTATAACGCCTATCACCTCTGGAGTTAATTCTAATGGCCGGTAATTTGCCTCTTTTACCCCAGCGTTTGATAGTTAAAGGGGAGACCCGTAGGACTTCAGCTACTTCTTTGACTGTTAATAAATCAGGGAGGTTTTCCAGTGAGATTTTATCTGCCATTCTGATGCAATATATATCACAAACTTTCAGAAGATGTCAACCCTTTGGATAATTTTGGATAATTTTTTCCAGGGGTTTAGGAGAAAAAGTTGCCAGGAAAGTAGGCTGACAAATGAAAATATAGTGATGGTATCGGCCAAGGTCCTGATCAGTGTATTGGTAAATTTAACCTCTACTTGGTGGGTGCCAGCAGGTACAGAAACATCCATGACATCAAAAGTATTATCATGGTCAATATCCGTTTCCCGGTTATCAATATAGGCCTTCCAGCCCGGAAAATAATGGCTGTTAATTTGCAATCCAAAAGGCTTTGGTGATTGGGTGGTAAAGACCAGTTCCTGATCGTGGATTAACTTTTCCCAAACCTTGGTTTGGCGAAGGTCGATTTTGTTATTTTGTATAATGTTCCATCTTTGGATATTTTGGGGAAGCGGTTGTTCAACTGTTGCCGGTAGATACCCTTCTTCAAGGTAACCATTTCGCTCTACCCCTTGGCTTTGCCGCCAATTGGGAGAGTCAATATTAAAATAGCTGTCAGGAACCAGCATCGCCGGAGCAAGATAGGAATGGTAGAGGAAAAAAGCCAGGGTGATAGTGGAGAAAACAGCGGTTATTTGCTGCCATTTTTTTGGCAAGCCGCTTATTAGGATTCCCGCCAAAAAAGCACAAGAGATTACTACCACCATCAAATATCTCCAGGGGTACTGGATAAAACCAATCGGTTTAATATTTTCCCAAAAGCTTAAGGAAATATCATGCATAAAAAAAGTTGCATAGACAATCGCCAACAGCCAAAAAGTAAGGTAAGGGGTAAGAAGGCTCGTCTTTTTTTGCCATTTATTGAAAGCTATCCAGGATAGGGAAAGGATGATAATTATCCACTGGACAAGCCCAAATTGAAAAGACATTCCATCGTTGGGTCCTGCTTGGGAAATTCCATATCCCCAAAAAGTGGAAAAAAGTTGCTGGGGATAAACAAAATGGGGGTGAAAATCATAATATTGGGAGGTTAAAAGTTGGCTTTTAACCAAAGACAGTTCCCCTAAGGCCGGAACCAGATAAAAGGCGGCTAGTCCCAAGCCTAAAATTGTTCCAATACCGGTTACCAGCAGTCCCTTGATCCTGGCTTGGCCGATGAGGAAGAGAAAGACGGCATAGGCCAAAAATACAGGGGTAATAATGACCAAGGTGGGTAGATGGGAACAGATCAGTCCGGCCAGCAGGAGTGACAAAGGCAGGCCATAGATCGGTTTTGCTGACAGTAAACTTCGGTCCAAGGCCCAAAAAGCTCCAATACTAAAAGAAACTGCCAGTATCTCCGGGTAGGCAGCCCGGACAAAGATATCCAGTAGGATATAGGGGGTGAGGGTATAGACAAAAGCGGCGAGGGCGGCAGGTAAGTTGCCGAAACGCCGAAGCCAGAGGAACACAAAGAGAGCTCCTATCCACCAGGAGAGGAGAAGGGTTGCTTTGATTGATCCTGTAAGCGCCGGGATGAATATGTGGATTGCTGATGCCAGGTAATAAAAGCCGATTTGGTAAAAGTTAAAAAGCGGGAGGCTTTCTCCCGGGTGAATCCCTTCACTCCAACGCACTGGAAACTGTCCCTGGTCCAGGGCTTGTTGGAAAAGTTTAAGATTGACAACATGGGCGGCAATATCGTGCCCCGAAGGTAAACCCGGCTGAAGGAGGGTAAAAGCCATAGAGAGGATGATTGAAGTTACTACTATTAAGGTAATAGCGGTAGCGGTAGAGATTATTCGGCGGTTTTTATGGTCTTTTTCCTCTTGCCGGAGCAACTTTTTTTGTAATTTTAACCTGGCTTTCTTTCCCATAACTATTTTAAAGTATATAATAATTGCAGTTTATCCTCACCTTAATGAAAAAGTTGTTGCCGCATTTACCGTTTTTGTTGCCTTTATGGATCCTTTCCCTGGCTATTTATATAAAAACCATGCCCCCTTCGATACTTTATATCGATTCCGGAACATTGGTAGCAGCAGCGGCAGAGCTGGGTATTCCCAACCCTCCGGGTTTTCCCACCTATGTACTGTTGGCCCATTTTTTTACAAAAATCCCCTGGGGGACAATACTTTTTCGGGTCCAGCTTCTTTCCGTAGTGTCTGCCTTAGGGGTTTTAACATTAGTTTATTTCCAAGTTTTGAAGCTAATTTCCCTTGATTTTTGGTTTGCCAAAAAAGGCGTGGATGACCGGCATCTTTTTGGTGGGGGAATTTTTTCTTTAAAACAAACCCTGCCCTGGCCACCCCTTTTAACAAAAGTCTGCGCCGTGGGGTCGGCCTTGGCCCTGTCTTTTTCTTATCAATTTTGGTCCCAAACACTCAATACCGAAAGCTATATTTTTACCAACTTTTTGATGATTTCCTTATTATATCTCCTTTTAACTGTTCCTCAAGGGGGAAAGGGGATGGGGAAAAGGTTATTTTTGGGGGCAGTAATTTTGGGGTTGGCCACCGGAGCCAATCCCACCATTGTTCAGATAGTTCCGGCTCTCTTTTTAGGAGGACTGTTTTTGCGCCGTCACTTTAGCCTGGTCAAACTAATCCCTACCTGTCTGGTAGCAGTAATTGTTGTCGCTGCCGTTTATGCTTATTTACCACTTAGAGCCGCCCAACATCCCTTTTTAAACTGGGGCGATCCTCAAACATGGGATTTATTTTGGGGGCAGATCCATGGGGTCGGGCTAAATATTTACGACCCCCGGACAAACTCTATTAACGGTTTTACCGGCTCTTCGACTGTTTTTGTCCAGTCAATCGGTAGGTATTTGTATTTGCTTTTTGTTCAGTTTACACCACTGTTGTTGCCGCTGGTTGCCCTGGGTATTTTTTATTTGTTTCAAAAGAATAAACGCCTGTTTTGGGTACTAATTGTGATCCCTTTGACCAACCTTTTATTCGGCGGACTCTATTTGTCCGGCAACCAGGAAAGCTGGTTTATCTCCAGCTATATTATTTTCAGTCTCTTCCTGGGGATAGGGTTGAGCTTCATATTAAAGCTGTTTCTTAATATCGGGACAAACAGTAAGAATCGAGAATTAAGAATTAAGTTTTTAATTCTTGCCTCATTATTCTTAGTGCTTATTCCTCTGATTTGGTGGTTTCCTAAGCTTGACCGAAGTAATCATTGGGTGACTACTGAATATGCAGATAATTTGTACTCAAATTTACCTAAAGGGGCGGTGTTGATTGGTTCGGGAGACTTTTTTAACTCGATGGCCAATTATGAGTATGATGTTTTAGGCAAACGGGATGTCTTTCCGGTAGTGGCCAATATGTGGTATATCCTGCCCTGGTATCGGGATAACCTACGCCATCAGCGGCCGGACCTGATGCCGCAAGAGCTTGAGGGGATGATTAAGAAAGACAGGCTGGAAGAGTATAACGAGGTGATGAACTGGTATATCCGCTGGCTTATTGACCACGGCCACCCGGTTTATGTTACTCCAATGGTTTTTCGGGAGACGGTTCTGGCAGGAACTGATGCCGGCAAGTATGTCCCGGATAAAAACAAGGTGAGGGCGGTGGAAAATGGCTTAACTTACCGGATGCTGACCCCGGATGACCTACTTCAGCCTTCGGAAGACTTTTTCAAATATAAATTCCGCGATCCTAATTTTTTCAAAAATCCGCCTTTTTACTTGGAGAGAAATTACAACGCTGCATATAATTTGTTGCTGCGCGAGTATGGTTTAGGCTATGCCAGCCTGGCCGATTATTTTTTAAGTAACTCTAAAGAGGCGCCGGAATTAAAAGGAAAAGCGGAGGAATATATTAAAAAGGCCTATGATATTGCGCCGTTTTCTGCTGAAATCGTCAACCGTCTCGCCATCTTTTCGGCGATGCAGGGAAATTTAGCTCAAGCAGTACAATACTTTAAACAGGCAATAGACCTTGAACCGGAAAGTTGGGAGATCCGGATTAACTTGGCCAAGGCCTTGGAGGCTGCCGGCCAAATAGATGAGGCTAAAAAGACACTGCAGACAGTTTTAGACCAGGCGGATAATTCTCAGCTAAAAAATGATGCCCAACAGGAGCTGGCCAAACTCAATTTAAACCAGCTTTCGGCTAATGTACCTAGGGATTGGAAATTATATGAATCCAAAGACCAGGAATACAGCTTCCGTTATCCAGCCGATTGGAAGTTAAACAGACAAGACGGGATTTTAACTATAATCTCCGGGGATGGTTTTTCTGTCAGTTTTTATGGCGGGGTAACCGGCAAAAATCCGGAGGAGTGGGTTAGCCAAGATCCGCTGAAATTTTCCGGAAAAATGGAAAAGAAAGGCCCTGCCCAAATCCCGGGATTTACGGCCATGGCAGCTTTTTGGACGGAAACAGATAGTAAAAAAGCCCTGGAATTTATCTTATCCCAGGGAAAACATGTTTTGCACTTGAAGGTCAAACCCACGGACAACCCTCAGATGAAAAATTTAGACCAAATCCTCTCAACAATTAAATTCTTGGATTAAAGAGTTGATGATTTTTGCTGGATAAAACTTATACCCAAGATCCACCAAAAAGGAATTAGATTAGCTACACTTACGGGGTTAAACAATTGGACTGTCAAAAGTCCGAGTAAGCTTGCCAGAAGAATAAAAGACTTTTGAAAGTAAAGATTTAAAGCTGTCCGGATAATTATCCAAATAATCATAAATACTCCAAGAAGCCCCAGTGAAAGCCACCAGTTTAAAAAGAGGTTGTGGGCATCATCAACCGGCTGGAAACGTAAAATGCTGCTAACTTTTTGGGCTTCATTCTTAATTAAATTTTCAGTTGCACCAAATCCCGATCCTAAAAATGGTGAAGAAAATCCGGCCTGCAGGGAAACCTGCCAGATTTGGGCCCGGTCCTCAAAGAAGTAAGAGGTGCTTTGCCGGGGTAAAAAAGGCAAGGTAAAGGCTGAAAGGTAGATAATTGTTAAGGCAGAGAGCATTGCTAACCAAAATTTTCTCGGTACAAACAAAATTGCCGTTTCAATCAGAAAACCTAAAACTGCCGAGCGGGAACCTGAAAGTAATAATAAAGCAACTGTCAGGGCTGTGGTAATTATCTTCTGTTTTTTGTTGCCTTGAGAAACTGCCAGAGGAAATAAAAATAAAACCGTGGCCCCTAAAGCGTTGGCTTCACCTAAGGGCCCAATAAAACGGAAAGATGTCCTAGGCCCGATTGCCAAGGTAAAAATAAAAAGGATTGCCAGGCTCCAAAAGGCAAGTTTGGAAGAAAAATTTTTATTAATTGGTAATTTATGACCAAAAAGAAAAAGCAGGAACAATCCCAGATAAAGAATGGTTCCTTGAAGACGCCAAACACTGCCCCAAAGAAGGTTGGGGTAAGGGGAAAAGAATAAATGGTAAAGAGTGAATAGAGCTAAAATGATAAAAATAATTAATTTCTCTTTTGGTAAAGAGGTAAGTAATTTTTTCTGGAATAGGCAAGACAGGGAAATAAATCCCAAGAAAAATAGGGCAGCAAAGACTTTGGGTAGTTCAAATTGGTTGTTGCCAAAAGGAATAACCAGAAAGGGCAGGGCAAAAAGCAAAAAATAGGTTAAAATTGTAACCATAAAATTATCTTAGCACTGTTACCCCTGTTGTATTGACAAAAAATTGCCCGGCTTTGATACTGGAATGAGGATGAAAAGGACATTAATTTTTATACTTTTAGGTCTAATAATTTTGGCCGGGGGAGCACTATTTGCTTTGCGGGCATTTCCCAAACCCGGGGTTACCCAAACTCCTCCCACTGTAAACCAACCGGCAACAGTTCCCGAGACTAGCTTTACCTTAACTGCTGACACTCCCAGCTTAAAAGTCGGGGATACCTTCAAGGTGTCGGTATTGGCCAGATCGGATAGTGACGCGGCTAATCTTTTTGTAGCCAAGCTGCGCTTTCCGGCTGATTTACTTCAGGCAACCAATATTGATTTAAAGCCTAAGACAGGCAACAGCTTCATTAGTAGCTGGTTTGTCACTAATTGGGTGGAAAATGTCTTTGATAATAAATTAGGTTCTGTCAGTTTAGTAGGAGGTGTGCCTAACCCCGGTTTTAAGACAGAACCCCAAGCCAGTCCTAGTGCTATGGCGGAGATTACTTTTACCGCCAAAAAGGGAGGTGCCGGGTCCATAACTTTTGATAACACCTCGGCAATTTATAGAAACTCTGATAACACCAACATTTTAAATATTAAAAGGGAAGTCTCTTTTAAAATCATTGATGCCAGCCAGTCCGCAGCTCCAATTTCCACTATCCGCGGCGACATCAATGGGGATGGAAAAGTGGACTTATCTGATCTCAGTGCTTTGCTTTCTAAAATTGGTCAAAGTACGATTAGTGCAGGAACGGTGGCTGATTTAAACAGTGATAGTCTTATAAACAGCTTTGATTACTCATCCCTTGTTAATATTTTGACTATGGGCAATGTAGTTTCCAGCTCTTCATCTGCCAGTTTAGCTACTTCTTCTGCTAACCTGGAAATGATTACCCCTCCGGCGGCATCCTCCTCATCCCAGTTAAACTTTTAGATTTTTCTGTTATTGACAAGAAATGAAAGTTTGTTGATACTGGAAAAGTGGAAGAAAATTCTTCACAACTTACTTTAAATAGAAAAACTATCCTGGCTCTGGCAGGTATAGCTGTACTTCTTGGTGCTACGGTTCTGACTGTCTACTTGGTCCAACAAAAGCAAATTTTTAAACCCCGGGCCTATGAAGCCAAACCCGCCTCTGTCCCTGAGACCAGTTTTACTTTGGCAGGTCCCCATAGTGTGATTGTAGGGCAGCAGGTCAGGATTTCTTTATTGGTTAAATCGGACATTGATGCTGCCAACCTGTTTGCCGCTAAATTAAAGTTTCCTGCGGATATGTTGGAAGCAACTTCAGTTAATGTGACCGGAGGTACACTAAATCCCACTTCCGGAAAGGTTTGTGCCCAAATAATTACCCGGGCTTGTTTATCTTCTAATCCGCAAGTTTGTGATAATTTCCCCACACCCTGTGATGTCCCCAGCGGGTGGGTCGTTTCAGGCAGTTCCAACTCTTCAAACAGTGGGGGCTCTCCGGTGGCCATACCATCCAGCGGACCGTATTGTAAACTTGTCGAAAAGGGTCCCCGTTATAGTGGCAAGGTTGTTTCCGGAACGACTACCGCAGTCAGTCCGGGCGAGCGTCTTAATCTTGTCGCTTCTATTATCCGCGATGATGGTAACCATCGTAATATCCGCTGGGAAACCAGTGGAGGAAATATTCAAAATTCCGCTTGGGATTTGACAGACTGGGTCGCTCCAACCCCCCCTGGCACTTATACCGTATCTTTAAGTATCAACAATCTTCCCCAACCAAATTGTATATCCAGCTTTACAGTCAACAACAGCTCTACTGGTTTTATTAAAAATTGGGTGGAAAATTATGTTGACAACAAAACCGGGACAATTTCGTTGGTTGGGGGTATCCCAACCCCGGGATATAAAACCCAGGTGGGGGAAAATGGGGTAGAGATGGCCGAAATCACCTTTACCGCCAAAAAGGTTGGGCCGGTAACTATCGCCTTTGACCCGGACTCGGCCATCTATCGGAATTTGGATAATACTAATATTTTAACAACCAAAAGGGAAGTTTCTTTCTCTGTAGTTCCAGGGCCGACTCCTTCGTGTACCCCAAAACCACCCTGTTTGGATGCCATCCCCCGCTGTTTAATGGCTGAACCTGCTACCGGCTGGTGTTCAATAACCCCGGCTCCCACCAAAACACTCACTCCTACCCCCACAATTACCCAGGGAATGAAAGGGGATGTCAACGGTGATAATAAAATCGACTTAATCGATATGAGTGTCTTGCTTTCCAACTGGGGTAAAAGCGGGGAGATGGTCGGACGGGCCGATCTAAATGGCGACGGTCTGGTTAATGTTTTTGACTACTCGGCGATGATTAAACTATTGATTGATAATAAAGTTATCAAAGGGATCAGTGATCTCCCGGCTACTTTAAATATTTCCAATACCCGTTAAAATTTTGGCCAAAAAAATACCGCCTCTTGTGGTTTAAACCTTAAGGCGGTATTTAAAAGAAAATAAAATTACTGAAGTTCTACGGTTCCACCGGCTTCAGTGAGTTTCTTTTTAGCTTCTTCTGCTGTTTGCTTGTTTACACCTTCCAGTACGGGTTTTGGTGCACCGTCAACTAAATCCTTGGCTTCTTTCAAACCTAATGTTTGGACCAGTTCTCGCACAGCTTTAATGACACTAATTTTATTAGCGCCACCACTGGTGAGGATGACGTTAAAGGTGGTTTTTTCTTCTGCAGGCTCTGCAGCAACGGCTGGAGCGGCAACTCCGGCCATGGCTACGGGAGCGGCAGCGGAAACACCAAAGCGCTCTTCTAAAGCCTTAACTAAATCAGCAAGTTCTAAAACAGAAAGTTTTTCGATAGAATCGATAATGGTCTGAAGATTGACAGAAACAGTTTTAGTTTCTTTCTTCTCTTTTTTTACTTCTTCTTGTGTTTGTACTTCGTCGTTCATGGTATTAATCTTAAACCTAAAATTTTAAGTTTAAGGTTTATCTATTCACCTCCCTTGCTTTTTCTAATTTGATCTAATGCATAGACTAAGTTTCTTAAGTTTCCTTGAAGGACCGTGACCATGCCTTGTAGCGGGGCATTAATTAGTCCAACCACTTGGCCGCGGAGCTGCTGTTTGCCGGGCAAGTTGGCGAGGCGGGTAATGGAAAAAGCATCTAAAAATTGACCGTTAAGAAAACCTCCTTTAACTTTACCAATTCCGGTATCTTTAAATATCTTAGTTAGTGTCTTGATGGGAGAAATTTCGTCATCATAAGCAAAAAGGGTAGCGGTAGGGCCGGTTTTGATTGTGGAATCTGCAACCTCCATCCCAGCCTGCTTTAAGGAGATGTCCAGTAAAGTATTTTTGGTCACCAGAAGTTGGGCTTCCTGGTCACGGAGCTTATTTCGAAGGTCAGATAATTGGCTCATGGTTAGACCTTTGTAATCAGTTAAAACTACTGATTTTGAGGACTTTAATTTTTCAGTCAGTTCTGTAACGGTTTGTTCTTTTTGTACTCTAGTTTTTGGCATAAAAAAACTCCTTTCGAGGAGTTTGTTGGCTAAAATATTAAGTATCAAGCTCAGATTTACTCAAAAACCTAATACCTATTTTAAACTTTAAACGCCTCGGTGAGTCTTTGACCTTAAGTCAAAGTTTAACCTTTTTTAAGGGCTCACTTTCTCAAGCAAGAGTAATTGTAATAGTAATTTGCCTCCCTGTCAACTCTTTGAAACTTATAGTTTGGCAAGACCTTGTTCGAGTTGGTGAATTGAGTTACGATAAGATTCAATCGATAGTAGAACATGAGATGCTTCTAAAAGTTTGGGAAGAGAATTAGAAGTCTCTGTAGATACATCAGGTTTTGGGTATTTGATTTGTTCAATCTCTTTATATCTTTGATCGATTAAGGGATCTGGTATTCGGTCATAAATTGTTTCTAAAAATTGATCCGGGGACAAGTCTGCCCCTTCTTGTTGTAAGGCTTGGTACAGTTCTCTTTGGGAATCTACCCTAATATTATGAGAACGTTCATTTTGTAGAGTTGATCTAACAGTATCACCAGCTACATATTGTTCAGGGTGAGAAATTTGTCTTCTGGCATGCCTTTCTGAAAGCGCCCATAAAGTTCCGTAAATTGATGGCCCACCTATTTCTCCTAAAATTGATCCAATATTCGGTATAATGCCGGCAGCGTGCATGCTATTAATAGTATAGTAATCGACAACACTTAGTGTTGCTGTACCAACAAATACAGATGTAAGCACATTTCTCATTGTTGTTAATTCTTTTGAAGGAAATCCCAATAAACGAGGTCTTTCGATATAATGTTTAGTGAACGCTGCTAAATCTTTTTCAAATTCCTCTGTTGGATAAGATTCTGGAGAGGTTCTTAAAATGGCGTGTATCAATCCTTCATCTATGCCATAAACAGCCAAGGTAGAGTTTATCCTAGTCGAGCCGTCGGGAAAATTGGGAACATCATAATCTGGGCGGTTAAAAATTTGCCACCTGGATTTTTTAGTTGGGATATCAGTAGTTTTTGAAAATCCTAACTCTTCAGCAATTTGAGGGAGATTATTAAAAGATCCGAGTGTAAGTAAATCTTTTTTGATCCACGAGTTGGCCAGGGTATTATATTGTTCAGGGGGTCTGTAAGCTTGATTTTCAATAGTTGTTTGCATTATTTACTTTCAAATTTATACACTACGAGAAGTAATCTTGTCAATACATTTGAATTATCAAGTTTTTTACATGGCTGGGACCCAGATCCAGTAGCCTCCTTGGTTAGAGCCTTTGGGTTCAGAGCCTGAAGGGGTAGAGTCATAGCCTCCGATGGGAAGAGTTGTATTTAAGCTGGCTGAACCGGTAGCCACCGGAGGGGGTGAGGAGTACCAGATTCCGGAAGAGCCGGTTTTACTGAAATTATTAAGGATATAGCTTAAATCTAAATTATTAACCACGCCGTCACCGTTGATATCCGCCCGGGAGTTCCAGCTGGCCGAAGCAGAGGTTGTTCCGTAAAGGTTTTTGGCAATCGTGTAATCTGCGGAATTGATAGTGTTGTCTTCGTTTAAATCCCCGGAAGTAAGCGTGATCGGTTGGCCGTCGTTCAGGTTGGTTTCTGTCGGACTCATGACAAAAGTGATGCCGTTGTCAATTTGGGCCGGACCCTTAATATAGGCAGTGTAAGTGGAACCAACAGTAAGCCCGGCCAGGCTTAATCCGGTGAAGGCTCCCGATGGCGGAAAGTCAACTGTAAAGCTTAACAGGTATTGGGGTTTAGTAGCCACTCCACCGGAAGCAACGCCAACGAAAGCTTTAGTTGCGTAATTGCCGGCTGTCCGGCCTTCAATGGCGATTTTCAAGTTGAGTGTCGGGCCAAAACTCAAGTTTGCCCCATAAGAGGAAGATGCAGCTACTGTAGGTGTGGGAGAAGCTTCAAGTAACTTATTGATATCCGCAAGGGTAGAATCATGAGGCACCTCGCGGGGTTGGGTAACGGGACCGGGTATTTGAGCGGTAGTTTTTTTACCTTGAGCTCTAGAGTCCAGGGATTGGGTATTTTTAATCAGGACAAAAGCAATCGGGATACTGGCAAGGATTAGAATAAAGCCGATGATGATCAAAATTTGTTGCTTTGTAAGTTCGGGCATGTTGCTTGGTAATTATTAGGATTTCTAACAAAAACATACCATATTTTGATCTCTTTTCCTATCTTTGGTTATCGCTAAACAGAGAAAGAATTGTTAATATAATTGCATGGTCTCAAGGAAAATATTGTTGCGGATTGCAATTAATTCGGCAATCGGCTTAGGATTAGTCTTTATTTGGAGTCGGTTTGTTAATTTAGGGGAGATTGTTAAAATTTTAAAGACCGTTGATGTTAAACTGGCTCTGCTTTTTTTCCTCTTCTTTGTCATTTCCACCTTGCTTCGGGGCTGGCGGTTGAAGCTGCTGCTTTCCGGTTATAAACTGCCTTTTAAAGATGCGGTTACCTTAAATCTAGTAAGCCAGTTTCTTTCTTTTACCATCCCGATTCGTGCAGGGGAGTTGGTAAAAAGTGTCTATCTTACCTCTCAATTTGATCTTCCCTTGGGTAAAACTATAATTTGGGTGTTTATTGACCGATTCCTGGATTTTTGGGCGGTACTATTTTTAATTACTTTGCTTTTGGGTTTGGTGCCGACGGTGATGTCCGGCAATCTCATCAAAGCGGTTTTTATCCTTCTGGCAGGTTTCACTTTGGCCTCAATTATCGTTGTCAGCAGTCAAAATTTTGCCAAAAGAGCCACTGTTTTTTTAAGCCATTTTCTAGTTTTTGATAAATTAAAGAGTTGGTTTGTCAATTTTACCCATACGGCCATTGACGGTTTTGAGGTTTTACGCCGCCATCCTCTGGAGTTGCTTTCTTTGGTCGGGTTAACCTTGGCGGCTTTAATTTCTGATAGCCTAATCTGGTTGGTCATGTTCCGTTCTTTGGGAGTGGATGTGGGGATTTTTAAAAGTGTGATGGGCAACTGCCTGACAGCATTAACTTTTCTAGTCCCGGCGGCTCCTGGTTACGTGGGCTCGGCAGAGGCGGCGGGATTGGCGGTCTTTGGAGGAGTTTTAGGTTTTGAGGCCAACATTGTTTCGGCCGCGGCAGTGCTTTTCCATATCCTGACCCTGATTACCCTGCCCATTTTTGGGATCAGTTCCCTTTATATCTTAAAATTTGACCTCAATTTGGTTTGGAAAAAACTTCGAGGAGGATAAAAATTTTAAATAATAAATCAATTTTGATTGGGTAACTGAATACCGAACTTTCTGCCAGTTCAGGATGCTCCGCTAGTATCGGATCTGCTTTCTGGTGATATAGATGAAAGAAAATTATCATTCTTTAAACGGTAGAAAAGTCCAAAGGGGTAATCTTTTATACAGTGTTGGTATTTACCATCAGCAAAATCAGTCAGATCACTTATAATTAACTTAAATAATCCATTAATATCTTTGCCTTGTCCAAAATTACTATTAAAGTAAACTTCGCTCCAGCCAATACTTAAAAGGTCTGTGCCAACTGTTTCTTTGCCATAAGGTTTTTTTCTTGCAATTTTTGCCACCAAATCTCCAATTTGGGCTACTTCCGCATATAATCCAGCTTCTCCTCCGTATTTAATACATTCTTTTAGCTGAAAGGCTTGTCTTCTGGCATTTGGCCATTTGCAAATATTACATAGGGCATCTTCAACGGACTGCAGCACTCTTAGATTTGGGATATAGTCATATACAAATTGAACGGGTAAAGCAAAACGCATTGGGCCTGCCCAAGCAAACCCGTCACAAAATTCTCTCTTTTCTTTTTCCATATGATGCTGATGGGCATCAAAATATTTCCTAAACAAACACTCTTGAACTAACGCAATTCTTCTTTTAAAGTCCGGGTGATGTTGTAATTTATAATCTGGGGCAAAAGGATCATGTTTATCTTCTACCATAAAAGTATTTTAGTTCGAAGGTGGAACGGCACCAACCCTTTCTAAAAAGTCATTAAGACTATTATTAATAATTCTGTGTTCATTTGAAGCCATTTCTGTAATAGGTCTTGATGGAGTATCGTATCCACGAAGTTCGTCGTCAGTAAATTCAACTATAAGGCTAAAATTAAATAAGTCTTCGCTTGGATCTTTTTCAAAGTAAACTGTCACCGCATCTATTTCAGGGGTAAGGTTATAAATACCAAAATCTAAATATATATCATCTTTATCCGATGGAATACTTGCATAGTAAAGAGCACTATTTTCATTTAAGGGCACTAATAACTCTGGCCCAGTTACTTCAACTCCATTTGACTCAGGGAGCTTTCCATTTTTCAATACAAAATTTTTTACTAGCCGTACAGTTTCTATAAGTTTTTTGGCTTCATCTTCTGTTATAACAATTTCGGATCTGGCTATTGTGGGATTAGTAAGGCCAAGTAAGGTTCGGTAAGCGTTTTCTATCATTTCCTGGCTTCTTTTTCGAGGTCTTGATTTATCAAGATCTAAATTTTTTATTCTCTCAAGAGTCGCTTCATCAAATATATCTTCAGGTGCAAGAGAATCAGCATATTTTATTGCCTTGTCTGATGCCTGAAAACCTGTGAATTCCTTCAGTAAAGATTCTTTTTTTCTTTTCGCTGCTATTTCTGCTAAATTAGCAGATATAATTTTAATTCTTTCACTCATGAGTCGGATTATAAACAACCTTGATTCTATAATCAACCTTGATGACTGTAACAGCTCAGAGGTTTCCAAAAGGCTGTCATTGCGAGCGTAGCGAAGCAATCTTTCGACTTTCTCAGGATAAGTCTTAAAATTAGGGGTTTTAAAATTTAAAGTTAGATTGAGGATAGGTCTACTTTTATCCCTGGCCCCATGGAGGCAGCCAGAGTGATGGCTTTAATTTTAGACCTGCCGATGGTGTTATAAAGGGTTTTAATGTTGGAAGCGATCTCTTCAGCTGGTTGGGCAACCTTTCCTATAGCCAAATGGATAACTTGGCCGTTGTTTTCAGTTTTGTACTCAGTTTTGCCGCCTCGTAGCTCAGTAACAGACTTTTGCAGGTTTTCGGTCACTGTATCGTTTTTCGGGCTGGGCATCAATCCTCTGGGACCAAGTACTTTGGCAACTTTGGCCAGTTTGGGCATCCAAGCCGGGGTAGTAACTATGACATCAAAGTTGATTTTACCTTTTTCAATCTCGGCAATGGTTTCATCAGATCCAACTATATCCGCTCCGGATTTTTCCGCATCTTGGCCGAAGGCTAAAATGGTTAATTTTCGGCCAGCTAAAAAGGGCAGTAAAACAGTGCCCCGAAGATTTTTAGCCGAAGTGTTGATGTGGGCTTCAATTGTGCCGGGAAATTTAGAATAAGATACTTTTTGGGCTAAAGAAACAGCCTCTTTTAAAGAATATTTGCGGTTTTTTTCTACCTTTCCTATAGTCTTTAGGTATTTGCGGCTTCGTACTGCACCCTTTTTATCATCATTTGTATTTTGAGGACTTTTTGTTTCCTTCTTAACCTCTTTTACATTATTTTGGGTATCTTTTTTCTCCTCAATGGGTTCATTGGCTACAACCGGCTCTTTTGGAGCGGCCTTAACCTTTTTTTCTTTAGCCTCTGGCTGAGAATCATCAATTGTTTTTATCTTAGTTTTTCCCATGTTCGACTCACTTCGTTCGCTCACCACTGTAGTTCAAGTCGAACCACCCTGAGCGAAGTCGAAGGGTTATCTCCTTACTTTGCTACTTTTACCCCCATACTTCTGGCTGCGCCTTCAACAATTTTCATTGCTGCTTCTATATTTTTTGTGTTCAAATCTGGCATTTTAGCTTCTGCTATAGCTCTAACCTGTTCTTTAGTCAAAGTTCCGGCTACCTCTTTTCCAACTTTACCGGCTCCTTTTTCTAATTTTAATGATTTTTTGATCATTTCAGCTACCGGCGGCTCTTTGGTAATAAAAGAAAAAGTTCGGTCTTCATAAACTGTAATAACTACCGGTAAAATATTTCCTGACCGCTCTTGGGTTTTTTCATTAAATGCTTTGACAAACTCCATGATCGGTAAGCCGTGCTGGCCTAAAGCCGGACCAACCGGAGGCGCAGCCGTAGCTGATCCAGCCGGAATATTTAATTTAATGTAAGTTTTAATCTTTTTTGCCATAAAATATAATGATTATAATTTTTATAATAGTTATAACGGTTATAGTTTAGCAACCTGCAAAAAGTCCAGTTCCACCGGCGTTTCCCGTCCAAAGATGGACACCAAGACCTTAATTTTACCACGTTCCTTATCAACTGATTCGATCTTGCCGATAAATTCAGCAAAGGGTCCGTCAACGATTTTGACAGTATCGCCTTCAGTAAAGATTTGTTTGTAAGTCGGCTGGCCGCCCTGTTTCATAAAGGTGACAATCGACTGGACTTCTCGTTCGGAGATTGGAGTCGGTTTGCTGCTCATGCCGATAAAGGAGGTGATGCCTTGGGTAGTCCTCACTGCCAGCCAGGATTCATCATCCAAAACCATTTTAACCAAGATATAACCCGGAAAGATTTTTTCTTTAACTGTTTCTTTTTTGCCGCTGCGGATTTCAATCTTTTCCTGGGTGGGTACTAATACGTCCACAATTTTATCTTCCAAATGCTCTGATTCTACCCTTTGTTTTAAGGTAGCTGCTACCCGGTTTTCGTGGCCAGAATAAGTATGGACTACATACCATTTGGCATCCGGATTGGTAGTAGCTTCTTCAGCTTCTTCAATCGCCTCCTCTACAGGTTCTGCTACCTCTTCTTCAGCTTTTTCTTCAGCAGAGGTAGTCCCTTGTACCTGATCTTCTGATGCTTGCTCCTGGGTTTTCTCTTCAGGTGTATTTTCAGTAGACTCAGCAGTCTCCTCAGGAGTTTCCTCCTGTTGTTGTTTTTCAACCTCCTCGGCTGTTTGTTTTAAGTTTTGATCGTCGTCTGTCATGTTAGTAATTTTTAAGTCTAGCCAATGAAGTTTGGCTTAGGTTCTTGTCGGAATCTATTTATTTAAAACTACGCTTAGTAGCGTGGTTAATAGATAGTCGATTCCTCCAATGAGCCTTCGTTTCACTCAGGCTCTTGGCGCTATCTTTTATTTTTTCATAATCAACGCTAACGCGCTGGTTAATAGATAGTCTATAGCGCCAATAAAAAAGCCTACAATAACTGTTACTAAAATAACAATTACCGTAAGCCTAATAGTTAAATCTGGTGTTGGCCAAACAACTTTAGACAATTCTACCCTAACTTCGGTTAAAAAGTCAATTACACGTTTAATAATCGGCATATGGTCTAAATCTTACCATATTGAATGTCTTGGTTCTAGAGGATATAGTACAGATGCTTGGCTCAAGTTATGAAAAAACATCTTGCTATTATGCATAAATCTGCTGCTGAGGCTATTTTTGCCGGGACCAAAACAATAGAAACGCGTTTTAGTAAACACAAAATTGCCCCTTTTGGGGTAGTTTCCCAAGGCGATATTGTTTATATGAAGCTACCCGGAGAAGATATTGTGGGACAGTTTAAGGTGAAAAAAGTTTTCTCTTATGAAGGTTTGGTCCCTGAGGATATAGAAAAAATTTTTCAGGATTTTGGAAAACAAATTAGTATGGGCAACAAAGATGAGGATGAGGAGTTTAAAAAATCTAAAGTTGAAAGCTCTTTTGGGACCCTTATTTTTATCTCTGAATCGGAAAGGTTTATCACTTCACCTATCAAAATTAAAAAGAATGACATGCGAGGCTGGATGGTTTTAGAGTGAGCTAAATTACTGCTAATAAAACCTATTTAACCCATAATATACTAGATTTATGTCCAAAGAAAAGCTTGTTTCCATCAAGATACCCCAGGTATTGGCCCAGGATTTAGAGGAAATTGCCACACGGCACGGTTCATCCCGGGATGAAATATGCCAAAAAATTTTGCGGTTTGGGGCAGCCATTGAAAGGATGCAGCAGTCAGGAGGCGCGATCGGTACTATTTATGTCCGGTTTGAAGAGGGTATCAACAGGGTGGATTTATTCCCACAAAAAGACCAAGTTGAGGAGGAAAAAATTCCTTCCAATATTACCCAATTTCCCACTAAAGATTAGTTATTGGGTAGTTTGGGTTTGGTCGGCGGTATAAGCAGTAACGGGGTCGGAGTAAGTAATTGCCTCTTTTTGGCTTTGAAAACCAACAACTGTTTTAGGTACTTTACCGGAGATAGCTAAATCCCGATGTCCGCCAATTGTAGTTTCAATAATTCCTGATGGTCTTTTAAATCCGAGATCCGCTTGGCCTGTCAAAAGTGAGTCCATAATATCATGCCAAATTGGGGTGGCCCCGGTAATCCCGGAGGCAAGCCTTTGGTCCATTGGTGAATAGTCATTATTTCCCACCCAGGCTCCTACAACATATTGAGGAGTGTACCCAAAAGCCCAATTGTCCCGTTTGTCATCGGAGGTACCGGTTTTGACGGCTACGGTTTGGTTGGGAATTACCAACTGGGAATTGGGACCAAAAGCCGGGGTACGGGCATTATTATCCGATAAAATATTGGTCAAAAGGTAAGCAACTTCTTCTGTTAGGACTTTTTTCCCGTCAACTTTTCGGTGGTCTTCCAAGACGTTACCATAATTGTCCGTGACTTCCAAGATTGGATTGGGGTCATGCCTGATCCCTCCTGCAGCTAATGTTCCGTAGACACTCATCATATCAATCATTCTCACGGCTCCTGCCCCCAGCGTTAAAGACAACCCGTAATTTTCCGGTTGATCAAAAGTGGTAATCCCCATCTCTCTGGCAGTCTCCACCATGGCTGGTATGCCTACCATTGCCAATACCTTTACTGCCGGTATGTTATAAGAGGAACCCAGGGCGGTGCGCAGGGTCACCGGTCCATGGAAACGGCTGTCGTAATTGACCGGGGAATATCCCTGACCCCAAGGGTTGGTAAAGGTGGTGGAAGAGTCTAAGACTACTGTTCCGGGAGTAAAGCCTTCCTTAAAAGCTGTGGCATATGTTATGGGTTTAATTGACGATCCCGGTTGTCTTAAGGCCAGGGTAACATTAAAGTTGCCGTCCGTGGAATCAAAATAATTTTTACTGCCCACCATGGCCAAAATTTCTCCGGTTTGGGCATCCGTCACCATGGCGGCACCGTTACCCACTTTCAGGTCAGCTAGTTCGGCAATTTGCTCAGCCACTACGGATTGGGCCATTTCCTGGATATTTAAGTCTAAAGTTGTGGTTACTTTTAAACCACCCTGGGACACCACTCTTTCTCCATACTTTGAGGCTAAAAGGGAGCGGATATACATTACAAAATGAGGAGCCCGAATATCTTGGGTTGGCGGACGAAAGCTGAGCTGTTGTTTGAAAGATTCATCTGCTTGTTGTCTGGTGATATAACCATCTTCTACCATCCGTCTCAAGACTTCCGACTGCCGTTGCTTCCCTTGTTCAGGGTGAATTCCGTAAGGTGAATACTGGGTTGGGGCTGCGGGAAGTCCGGCTAAATAAGAGCTTTCCGCCAAATTGAGGTCCTTGGCTTGTTTGCCAAAATACATTTCCGCTGCCGCCTCAATACCCCAAGCCGGACCGCCGTAGGGGGCTTCGTTAAAGTACATCTGCAAAATCTCTTTTTTACTGTAAATGCGCTCGGCCCAAAAAGCCAGGACTGCTTCCTTAATTTTGCGAGTAATAGTTTGGTCAGGTGTAAGCAGAGTATTTTTGATCAACTGCTGGGTGATTGTTGATCCTCCTTGTAAACCTTCATCTTGCGAGTTGTTCCTGTGCGAGGTTAAGTCTTTTATAAAGGCTCGGGCTACACCCAATGGGTCAATTCCCGGGTGGGTAAAAAAGTGTTTGTCCTCAATGGCGATGGTGGCATCAACCAAACTGGACGGTAGCTCCTCAAGTTTGATTGGCTTGCTATTTCTGCCTTCATAAAATTGGAAAAGCAGCTGTCCGTGGCGGTCAAGGATTTGGGTAGTCAATGGACGTTGAGTAGAGGTTAATTGGGTAGGTGAGGGAAGCTGGGTGGCCAGTTTCATGACCAAAAAGCCGTAACCGGAAAAAAGCAGCACCAAACCCACAAGAACCAGCCGCCACCGGAGCGCTTTGGGTATCAGATAATACAGGGGTCTTCTATTTTTGGGATGTCCTCTTTTTTTCTTAGGTGTAAAAAGGCGAAACCCGAAAACCGTTTGTATAAAATATTTACCCAAAATTTTTGGTATATGGCCAAGTTTGATTAGCAGGAAAATAAATAGAAAAAAGAATAATTTAAGGTAGTAGGAGACTGAAAAAAGTTTTGCCGATACGAAGTATTGATTTATAGGATAAGTTTTTTGAATGGGAGGATTGCTCTTTTTACTCCTCATTTAACTTCCGTCAACACCCCTTCCAAGCTCATTGTATACACTTAAAAGATGCTTGGGGAAGTCTAACTAAATGTGTATAAATAGGTCTTTATAGGTCAATTTTAAATTACAAAAAATTTTAAGATAGGTTATTTGAATAAGGTTTGGGCATAGTCCCAATACTCGGGGTGGCCGTGGATTTTCATCCAGTACCACCATTCCGTCCCCCAAAGGTATTGCTCTTTAATAGTAGTTCTGGCAGTAAAGTTGACGGCGTTTTGGAACTTGTTGATATCAAAAATTTTTACCTGCTCTCCGATAGGAATCTGGGCTAAGGGTTTGCCGGGAGACCAAGGCTCTGTTTGTAGTTCACTAATAAAGATTCCTTGGGAATGAGGTGCAAAGATGCTTTTAGTTAGATAAGCCTTCAGCCGGTAATATAAGGGCGGCAATGGATAGTCCAAATATCCCAAAATCGGATTCCAGACGGTGCGGTATAAAGAAGAGCCCATGATATCGGAAAACTTTAAAGCCGTCACCCAGGTCCCCAGTTCTCCCGAATCGGTGAGGACGACAGGTCGGTTGTCTCTGGAACGGACTAAATCAACCTCTTGTTTTAAAAAATCTTCACTAAACATTTTACAAATTCCAAAATTTAGTAGCGGTTCATTTTCTATTTGCCAGGCAACAATCTCCGGCCTGTTTTTAAAATGTTCTACCTCTTGGTCTAAAAGTTTTAAGATCTCATCCTCTGATTGTTTTTTGTTTAAATTAGCTGCCCATTTGGGAGAAAAACATTCAGGCCAGCGGGGAACTTTATAACCTAAGGATAAAATGATTTGGGTATTTTTTTCTTGGGCCATGTCCAGCAGAGCGTCGGTTTGCCCGAAATCAAATTGTCCCGGGGTTTTTTCTACCATATCCCAATAAACCGGAAGACGGATTTTTTTAACTTTTAAATCATCAATGATACTTTGGAAAACTTCTTTGGGGTCAAGGCCAAGCTGCTGGGAATAAGCAGAAGAAAAGGTTACTCCATAAGTAATTTTAGGCAAGGGTGTAACCAGCCTTAAAAATAAATCCACGGCCCAAAAAGATAGGAAGACGACTACTCCTGCAGCGGAAATTATTAATAAAAATTTTAATAAATATTTTTTGAGTCTCATTTAGTTAAAAGATACAGACCAAAACTGATAACCAAAGCCCCGAGTACTTTTTGGAAAATAACTTTTTTTGAAAGTTTTTCTTCTAATAAATGAGGGTGTTTTCGGGCTAAAATTAAAGAGACGATTAAAATAACCAGGTACTGAATACCAAAAAGGGCATTGACTAGGGCCGGATTGACTAGGGAAACTCCATATGTGGTAAGAAGTCCGGAAAGCGCACCCATTGTTTGGCCGGCAGCCAAAAGTAGGAGGGTGGCCTTTGAGCCAACATTATTAGCAGAAGAACGTGAGGAAAAAATTTGTTTTCTGATATTGGGATAAAGTAAAAAAGTTAAGACAAAAAAACCAGAGCTGGCACGACTGATAATCAAACCATCTAAAAATGACAGTTTTAGAAATGCTTCTCGAAGTAGTATGTAGGAAATAGCAAAAAGGAGTCCTGCTCCAAGCAGCCAGAGGAATTTTTTATCAAATTTTACTTTTTTTATCCAGAGATTGAGGGTTAAGATAATTGCTCCGGAAATTAAAACAAAAAAAGCGAGATATTGGATTGAGCTAAGGTTTTGGTTTAAAAATATCCCCCCAACAATAATAGTAAAAAAGGGATTTAAAAAGCCAACAATTGGTCCAACAACTGAGGCCTCACTTTGTTTCAAGGAGGCAAAAAATGCATAAAGGGCAAAAACATTGACTATTCCAGAGATTATCGCCATGTATACTCCTGGACCAGGATGGAAGCTGAAGCCGAAAGGAATTAAAAGAAGTGTTGCAAGTTGTAAGAAGTTGATATAAAAGGTGTAGGTAATGGGTTTGGGTAAGGAAGTTCTAAGAAGAATTTTATCTATTAAGATGGCTCCGCCATTAAATGTATAAGCAAGAATAGCAATAGGTAAAAAGTTCATTTGGGAATTTTTAAAACCTCGCTCACATGGACACGGTGACCCAAAAATTTCATCAATTCATGACGGATACCGTTGTGTTTGATAATATCGGCATAAATTAAGGCAGAAGGTCGCAACAGCCGTTTTTGGGTTTGATAATCAACTTCCACTAAGCCAAAACGGGGACCGAAGCCACGGAACCATTCATAATTGTCCAAAAGCGACCAGTAAAAAAATCCTCTGACATCTACCCCGGCCTGGATTGCCCGGTAAACTTCCTGCAAATATTGCATCAAAAAGCGGATCCGCCGGTCGTCGTTGGAAGCGGCGATTCCGCATTCGGTAATGTAAATCGGCAGACCGTCGGCAAGATCAGTTAATACATCAAAAATTCCTTCGGGAAAAATTTCCCAACCCAAATCGGAAACATCCCTGGTAAAACCACTGACATCCACTTCTTTAGGAAAAAGGCCTTCTCTTTTTAAACGGTGATGAAAATAATAATTGACTCCCAAAAAATCATGATAGCCTTTTGTTAGCAGGTAAAAGCCGTGGTTGGCGATTACATCGCTGACGATTACCCCCAGTTGCTCAATTACAGAATGTTTGTGGTAGGCACTGTATGATTGGACATTTTGGGCAATACCCACGGGTTTTTTTGGGGTGATTTTATGCAGCAGCTGGTAAGCTTTTTTGTGGGCCAAGGCAAAGTTGCGGTAGGTTTTAATCTGTCCCAACAAGCCCTTTTTAGAATTGGGGAATTGGGGATCAATATACATATGCCAAACATAAATTCCCGGTTCATTGATAGTAATCCAGATATCAACATAATCCTTGATTTGGGGGGCAATGGTTTTGATGAAACGTTCAAAATAATAAGAAGATTTACGGTTTTCCCAGCCTCCTTTTTTGGCAAACCAGAGGGGATTGGTCCAGTGGTGTAAGGTTAGCATCACTGTTATTCCACGGTCTTTTAAAGCTTTCAGGACTGATTTGTAATGGTCAATTTCATTTTGGTCAAACTTGCCTTCTTCAGGTTCGATTCTTGACCATTCAAGGGAAAGGCGGTGTGCATTATGGTTTAAGGATTTAACCAGGTCAAAATCTTCCTCATACCTATGGTATTGGTCACAAGCCTCTCCTGAAGGGGGAATTTTACCTTTGTTTTCCCAGTCCCACCAGTCATTGTGGATATTGTTGCCTTCAACCTGGTGGGCTGAAGTAGCAGCCCCCCACAAAAAATCTTTAGGAAAGGTTAAAGTAGCATGGTCATGTTTGGGGATAGGCTTTGAGGTCGGCATATGAAGATCCTTGGTTTACGTTTTTTAGCATATCATAAAAAAACGAAGGTGAGAATGCTAAAAAGTTTAACAACCTCTGTAAGAGTGGATTTTTGTTAAAATTCGTTGAATTTCTTCTACAACCTCCGGGCTTAAATTTTTTTGTGTGGTATCCGGGGCAAATTCCCGAAGTTTTCTAAACCCCCTTGTTTCGATTTGCCTTGCCCTTTCTCTGGTTTTTCCTATATGCTTACCAATTTTATCAAGTGTTAGTACAATACCTGCATTGTTCATACCCACTCTTTGACTGGTAACTATCAACTCGTCTTCTGATAAGTAGTTTTGGACTTTCAGTTCTCGAAGTAAACAAGCTAAATCGGCAACAGCAGCCATTTCGATCCCTTTAGTTTCAGTATTTTCCGCTTCTGAATCGGGTACCAGATCACCAATGACGTCAACGGTGTTTGAATCGGAATCAAGGGGTGCTGTTAGACTTATATGAGACTTGAGGATTCGAGAGGTTTCTAGAGATATTTCTTCGCTCAAACCCAAATAATCTCCAACCTTTACAAAAGATGGTTTTTCTCCTGATTTAGACCATAACCTATCTTTTTCTTCCTGAAAAGCTTTTTTTCTTTTTAGAGCGCCAACCGATAGGGAAAAGGGAGAAGTCATTTCGGCTTTAAATTTTTGTATTTCACCAGTAATGTGCCAGGTGGCAAAGGTGGAAAATTTAAAGTCTTTTCTATAATCAAACTTTTCTATTGCCGCAAATATTCCTATATTACCGGCTTGAATTAAATCGTTTAGGGATAATTTTCTATAAAATCTAGCTGTCCGGACAGCTATTGGGACTACTAATTTTAGATTATGCTCAACAGCTTCTTTTATTAAAGCATTTAAATCTTGTCGGGTTATATCCAGACTTTCTTGAATTACAGCTGTGTCATCTGGATTCGGGTATTCTTTTAAATATTGAGAGTGTAGTTCTACAAGTTCTCTATGAAGATCAATTTTTTGAAATAACTCTCGTTCCTCTACAGGTGTTAAGACTTTAAATTGGCTGATTTCTTTGATGTAGGTGTTTAAAATTGCACTGTCTCCGGAGTATTGATTTCGGGGAGACCTGTGATCCTCTTCTAAAGGTAACTCTGGCCTTAAGGGAACGACTACACCATCAGGGTGGAATTGGGTGATCTTTGTTTCAGCAAACATTAGTGGGGATTATAGCAAAAATTGAACTTAATGTGGTTGAATTTTTTAATTTCAAAAGTTGTATTATTTAAATATATGTTGAAACTGCTGCCGGTGATTGTGGTTGTAACCCTGATGATTTCAGTTTTAGTGTATATCCGCTTTTTTAAGATTTCCCAACCAATTACAACCCCCCAGGCATCTTCGGTTAGCTACACTCCGACCACAGGTGCCACGGACAAAGAAAGGATCCAGGCCCTGGAAGATGCCGTGATGACCATAGCCAAACAGATTAATAAGATGCAGACCTCCGGAGGTAGCGGCACCTCTTCTGATCTGGAGAACCGGGTCAAATTTTTAGAAGACCAGGTGGCAATTTTACAAAGGCAACAATCAAACGGGGAGGTAACCGGCACTACTATCACTCCGGTTCCAACAGCTTCTCCGGTTTCCCAAAAACAGCCGGCTTTGTATATTCCACTGGGGACAGGAGGCTCTTCTACGGGTTCGGATTGGACTACAATTAATACTTATAAAATTACTTTGGATCCTGCTGATTATCCGGGTTATTCGAGTATGCAACTTGAACTGAGCTTGCGGGTATACCAGGGAAACGGTAAGGCCTTTGCCAGGTTAATTAACAGTGATGATGGCTTGGCTGTTTTACTCTCGGAGGTTTCGACAACTTTCGGTGATTATACTTGGGTCACTTCTTCACCTTTTACTCTAAGTTCCGGGAAAAAGAATTATAAAGTTCAACTGAAATCTTTAACGGGTTATGAGGCAGGAATCCAAAATGCCCGGATCAAAGTGAATTTTTAACTTGCACGGGTGCAGGGATTCGAACCCCGAAAAGCAGTTTTGGAGACTGCTGTGATACCATTTCACCACACCCGTAGGTATGTGTAGTATATCAAACTTAAGACAAGAAAGGGATAAATTTTAAGAGCAAATTATTTAATTTTGCCTTCGTTATGCGGGGTTTGTTTGCGGCACTTTTTGCAAAACTTACTTAAAGCCAATTTTTCCTTGGTTTTGGTGACATTTTTAGAAGTCACGTAATTTTTACTCTTGCACACAGAGCATTCTAAATTAAAAATTTGTCGGTTGCCTTTTTTAGCCATAGTGGTAGAGATTATAGCGTATGAACCACCCAAGATTCAAGCACCGAGTTGGTAACAGTTCAGGAGTTTCCAAAAACCTTTATTCTTGTCATCGCGAGGAGTGTAAACGACGCGGCGATCTCATATAAGAGATTGCTTCTCCGCCAGTTGGCGGATCGCAATGACATTTCTTTGTCAAATCCTGAACGATTACCCGAGTTGGATTTTTTTGACAAACCTATAGTGGATAAGTAAAATTAAACTTTATGAATCCGGAAAAAGGTACTATAAATAAGGAAAAAGTAAATAACAGACCTGAAAGGGTTGTTTGTTTGGTGTGTGGACGGGAATTTAATCTTTTGCATTGGTCGCATTTATCTACTCATGGTTTCAGGTACCAAGGTGAGTATCGGGTAGCTTATGAGTTAGATGATAGTGTGCCTTTAAATTCTCAAAAATATGCTGAGGTCAGAAGAAGGATACAAGAAAGACCTGACAAACAGCAGTTAAGTAGTTCGATGGGTAAAGATTGGCAATTAAGGAGACGTGTAGCACTTATACTTTTAGAAAGAGAGAATTTTTATACTCCTGGAAGAACTTCAGATATCACCCAGATTCCATTACAGACTATTTATTCAGCCATAAGACGAGGTGCTTTACCATCATTACAAAGAGAGCTACTCGTTGAAACAGATCAGGGGGTGGCTGTTAGGTGTGATAAGGTTGTAAGAGGAATAAAGTTGGAAGATATGTTAGAGTTTGCCAAACATCATAGACCAAAAATCATTCTAAAAAAATAAATTCTTCAAAGAACCTTTAATTGCTTACAGTTACCGTTATTGAATTATTTCCTGGGTTTATATTCACATCATTTATGAAATTTTCCTGGTCTAAAGCCAGGAAATGTGATAGAGGTTGATCCTTGATGAATGATTTGTATCTAGGGCAATCTAGAGTCGTGTCCAGCACAATCTCCACTCCCATTACTCATAGTCACTGCTGCATCTCCAACTAAAGATTGTCCTGATTGGGGTTGGATATTAACAGTCAAATTCCCTAGATCAGTACTGTTATTACAGCCAGATGATTGAGAGTTGGTTTGAGCTGGTGTAGGAGTCGGTGTAGGAGTAGCCCAAGCTTTCTTAAAATCATCACAAGCTTTTTTAGTTAAACTAACATGTTTACCATCAGGACCAACACAATCCACACGAGGTGTAGTATTGACTTTAGGAGAAGGAGTAAAAGCTTCTGGTGAAGGTTGAGGTGTCGGAGTTAAGGTTAGAGTAGGACTTGGTAACACTGTAGGAGTAGGGCTGGAAGAAACGGTTATTTTAGCTTGTTGTTTACTTGAGAAGTAAAGGTACTTATTTCTGAGCCGAAGACGGGAATCGGACCCGTGACCTCGCCCTTACCAAGGGCGTGCTCTACCACTGAGCCACTTCGGCATTTGAGAGCCGACTGCGGGATTCGAACCCACGACCTACTGTTTACAAAACAGTTGCTCTACCACTGAGCTAAGTCGGCACTTTATACCTGGTAATTTTAACAAATATTGTCCGGAAAATGAATGTATGATCAAAAAAGATAGATTCTGGACAAGCCAGAATGACAAAAGAATGGCAAGGAGGGATGATACAAAAAAATCCACCCCGTCTTGCGGGATGGATAGATGATTTCACCCTACTTGGCCGTGATTTAAGGTCTTTTTCCCCTGGACTATCAGGTGGGAATCCTGTGGTACACCGTTTAGGTACACCAACTCCAGATTAACCCTTTATAGATTAACGATGGAGGAAAATGCTACCTTAAATTGTCAAACGTACCGAGTAGGGATTCGCCCCTTGGCGAAGATCTACTTTTGCCTTTTTCAGGCATTTTTATATTAATAAAAATGGGGGTTTTTGTCAAGGTGTCAAATGGGTTTATTGAGCGTGAATTATGGCATTTTGGCCATTAACGACAATGTTTTGGTCTTTTCCGTTTTGGCCGTTAATTTGAACTTGGTTTAAAGGTTCCTGGTTATGGGGAAATAGTGTCGGACCAAGGGAAGGCTTGAGAGTGGGTGAGGGTGATGGGGAAGGAATGGTGATTGTTGTAGGCTGGGCTTGAAAGGTTGGTGTAGGTATTGGAGATATAGAAATAATGGGTCGAGGGATGCTGCACGATTGCTGGGGTTGGGTTCCTTTGATGTAATATTCAGTAAAAGCCGAAGAGGTGGCTTCTTGGGAAACAGCGGTGATAGCTCCTGCGGGACGGCAAGTAGTGACCGCCACCACTCCTTCGGGAGGGGTGAATTTTTCTACAGGGGTGCCGGCCAGGAATTTTTCCATTAGGCCTTGCCAAATAGGGGCAGCTCCCAATGAGCCGGCAATATTATCCATTGACGCCCCGTTGTTGTTGCCGACCCAGACCCCTACTACCAGTGAGGGGGTGTAACCAATGGTCCAGGCATCCCGGTAATTTTCTGTAGTTCCGGTTTTGACGGCTGCTTGCCGGGAAATATTGAGGGTATTGCCAAATTCTTCCGCCCGGGTTTTATTATCCGAAAGGATGGAGGAGATCAGAAAAGAAACTTCCGGAGTTAAAACTTGTTTGGGGGCGGGGTTGTATTTATAAACAATTTGTTGGCGCTTGTCTTCGATTTCTAATATAGTGGTCGGGGGGTTATACTGGCCTTGGTCTGCAAAAACGGCGTAAGCATCTGTAAGTTCAACCAGCTTAACCTCTCCCGCACCAAGGACCAAGGAAAGGCCGTACTTTTGAGGATCCTGGATGGTAGTGATGCCTAATCGTTGGGCCATGTCTACCGCCTCTGGCACTCCTACCCGTGATAAAACTTCCACTGAAGGGATATTTAAAGAGTTAGCTAAAGCCCGCCTGGCTGTTACCTGCCCCCGGTACCTGCCATCATAATCTTTGGGTCGGTAATTGGTACCAAAAGTAGTCGGTACGTCTTTTAAAACAGTAGACGGGGTAATAACTCCCTTTTCAAAAGCTGTTGAATAAACAATTGGTTTAAAAGCTGATCCGGGTTGGCGGGGCCTGATGGCCACATTGACCTTCCCAAAATCGGCATTGAACCAATCTTTACTGCCAACCAAAGCCTTAATTTCACCCGTTTTAGGGTCAATGACTACGGCTGCGCCGTTACTCACTCCGTTTGGGGCAAGTTTGGCTACCTGCTGCTTGACTGCGTTTTCGGCATATTCCTGCCAATCCAAGTCCAAAGTGGTTTTTACCTTAAAGCCGGAGCGGGCGATTTGTTCCTCACCGTATTTGGCAATAAGCTCGTCGCGGACCATCATGGCAAAATGGAAGGCATGGGAATTTAGGTCATCTTGGACAGGGCTGAAAACCAGAGCTTGTTCTTCTGCATTTTTTTTATCCTCTAAAGAGATATATTTTTGTTCAACCATTTTTTGTAAAACCATTTTTTGGCGGGCTTTTGCCTGGTTGATATCTCCGTGAAGAGGGGAAAGCTGGGAAGGGGCTGGTAAAAGCCCTATTAAAAGGGCGGATTCCCCTAAAGTTAAATCTTGGGAGTGCTTGCCAAAATAAGCTTGGGAGGCTTCCTCAATTCCAAAAGCTCCCTCCCCAAAGTAAACGGAGTTTAAATACATCTCCAGGATTTCATCCTTGCTGTACCTTCTCTCCAGCTCCTGGGCTAAAATAATCTCCTGGAATTTGCGAGTAATACTTTTATTGGAATTTAACAGGACATTTTTGACAAGTTGTTGGGTAATAGTAGAACCTCCGTAGGCAAGTTTGCCTTCCTGAAAATCCCGGTATAAGGACCTGATAATGGCTTTGATGGAATAGCCGTGGTGGGAATAAAAATCCTTATCTTCGGAGGCAACGGCAGCTTCTTGGGTAGCCTTGGGAATTTGTGATAAAGGGACAAAAGTTTTATGCTTTGCTTGATAAAGGGTAAAAAAAGGACGGTCATTGCGGTCGTAGAGTATAACTCCGGTATCGTTGCGGTCCATAATACTTTCTTTGCTGCCCAACTCCTGAGCAAAGTATACATAGGTGGACATGGGAGTAACGACAAAAAATAAAACCGAGATTATTAGTATTCCGGCGACAAATTTTTTATTGGGACGGAGAATTTCTAAAACTTTAAAAAGAATCATGATCCAAAGGATGTAAACTTGTAATAGCAATTTAGTTGTAATCCGGGTAAATGTTTTTCCTATAGTGTGTCGAGATGGCCTTTGTTTCATGCCCCGATGATATAAAAGTACTGAATGCGATCGATTAGAAAAACGAAAGAGATGCGTAAGCAGGACGGCTTTGTGATAACCAACCTTTTTTGTTAAGATTAGAGTCTATGTCAAACTTTAAAATTGTTTCCGAAGATAAAAAGGCCCGGACCGGAGTCTTAACTACAGGCCATGGGTTGGTAGAAACCCCGATTTTTATGCCGGTGGGAACACAAGGTACGGTCAAGGCTTTAAGCCCAAAGGATTTAAAAGATTCGGGAGCCCAAATTATTTTGGGGAATACTTATCATCTTTATTTGCGTCCCGGTTCTAAATTAATCAAAAAAATGGGAGGGTTGCATAAATTTATGGGTTGGGATGGGCCAATTTTAACTGATTCCGGAGGGTTTCAGGCTTTTTCTTTGGGAGCTGCTATTTCCCATGGAGTAAAAAAAGTTCAACATAGCGGAGCGGGTCCTGCTGATAAAGATAATGCGTTGTCTCCACTTGTGAGTAAAATGACCGAAGAAGGGGTGGAGTTTGTTTCCCATTTGGATGGAAGTAAACATCTGTTAACTCCGGAAAAATCTATAGAGGTACAACTGGACTTGGGATCGGATATTTGTTTGGTTTTAGATGAACTTTTATCACCCCTGCATACTCCAAAATATGTTAAACAATCTTTAGAGCGGACTCACCGTTGGGAGTTGAGAAGTAAAGAGTATTTTGAAAAACACGTTAATCGTCGTCCTGGAGGGAGTCTTCGACCGATAGGACCTAATTCTAAAGATTCTATCGGTCGCCGTGGCGACCTCCAGAATGACACTAATGGGGTGGGGCCACAATTATTTGGGATTTTGCAGGGAGTTTATAACCAAAAAGTCCGGGAGGAAGAAGCAAAGTGGGTAAGTGATCAGGATTTTGATGGAATTTCCATTGGAGGATCTTTTGGAACCTCTGAATATTATCCATTTCGTCGTCCTGGAGGGAGTCTTCGACCGATAGGACCTAATTCTAAAGATTCTATCGGTCGCCGTGGCGACCTCCAGAATGACGGTCTTGATTTTGACTCTGACGTTGACTGGGCTGCAAGTAAAGCTATTGACCAAACAATGGATTGGGTAGTGCCATTTTTACCTAAAGAATGGCCCAAACATGCCTTGGGGATTGGGGAGGTAAGGGATATTTTTGAATGTGTGGGCAGGGGAATAGATATGTTTGATTGCGTGGCTCCGACGCGTAGGGCCAGAAACGGCAGTTTATATATTAGTCCCCAAAATGGAGGCAATGTAAAAAATAAATTTACTCTGGCTATTGCCAGATCGGAATTTAAAGATGATCCACAACCAATAAATTTAGGATGTAACTGTTATACCTGCCAAAATTTTTCCCGGGCTTATCTTAGACATCTATATTTGGCCTCAGAAATTTTATATCACCACTTGGCCACTATCCACAATGTCTATTTCATGGTCCATCTCACTAAAAAAATCCGGGAATCAATTTTAAACCACCAATTTTCCTCTTTAAAAAAGAAATGGCTTAACTAAAACCTTTAAAAATTTTCAAGGGGAGCACAATTTCTCGTATTTTTAGTGCGATCGCCTATTTTAGTCGAGTAGTTAGACAACAACATGATCTTGACTTTTTAGGGTAAGAAATATATATTTCAAACAGTTTAGTAATTATTATAAGTTTAATATGTTGATTGAGAGTCGAGATGACAATAATGGTGTTTCTTTTGATGAGGTTGGTTCCTGGACGAGAAGGAGACAAAGAAAAGCACCTCCTGTTAATCTAAGTGATTGGCAAGCAAACCGGCTGGCAATTTTAAGGCGCGCGCTCGAAATTCAAGGAAATGCTGAAAAAGCAGTTTTAGATAAAATTCCGCTTGTTTCTATGCTTGTAGGTAGACTTTTACCGCGTAGACTTTCCGCAGATACGGCTCTAATTTTGGCTAGAAAAATTGCTTATAGTGTAAGTATGGACCTAATCCGTGCGACCGAAGTTGCTCCCAAAAGTCAAATTCGTCCTTATGAAGATCTTAGTTATAAGATGGAAATTGATTCTGTAAGCGGAGAGAAGAAACATTTTATTGATTCCTTAGGACAAAAAGAGGTAGAAAAGGCTTTAGAAGTAAGTAGGAGAAGTTGGTTGAAAAATCAGGTCAATTAAGAAAATAAATTAAACTCCTAAAAGCATATGGAGTAGGCCTAGAGGCAGGCCCAAAAGTCCCCATAAAAGTGTAGTTCCACTAAATGGTAAAAACCATAAAATCAGCAATATTAAAAATCCATACTTTTCAATTTGCATATATTTTATGGCCATGTGTGGCGGCAAAAAGGACAAAACAATTTTTGACCCATCCAAGGGGGGAATGGGTAAAAGGTTAAAAACAGCCAAAATCAAATTGATATTGACGGCAAAACCTAAAATTCCCTGCAAAAGGTCGCTTCCTGCTGATTTTGTCAGATGAAATAAAATGGCAGCTATGACTGCCAGCCCCAAATTTGCCAAAATGCCGGCACTGGAAACTGCCAGCTCGCCTTTTCGGATATCCCGAAAATTTAGCGGGTTGACTGGCACCGGTTTGGCCCATCCAAAGATCATCCCCGAACCTGAGAGGATAAAGACTAAAGGCAATAAAATTGTTCCTACAAGGTCAATGTGGGGGATGGGGTTTAGGGTCAACCTGCCAGCGTGTTGGGCTGTCCGGTCACCAAATTTTAAAGCCACCCAACCGTGCATAACCTCGTGAAGGATCACGGAAAAAAGCAAGATAACTATTCCTAAAGCCAAAACTGTAGGATCCATAATGAGATTATACCTTCTCCTCTCAGGAAAGAACATACCTCGGAATGTATATCCTATAGGTATTGCAATTTTAATAAAATGTCTTATAATAATCGATTATAATGGTAGTCGAATCGGAAAAATTAAGTTGTCAACCTCTTGATGGAAAATACCAAATCCTTCCCATTGTAGTTGAAGATATTGTCCGTTATTCAAAAGTATCTCCCTTAATTACTCCTTATGAGCGAAGACTGTTGCGTGCAGAAATAGAAACAGTTGTTAATGAAATTATTAAGCAGGCAAACGGCAGATTAAATGATTGGATGTTGAGTCCTGAAGATAAGACTGGTGAGGAAATTATCGAGATGCTGTTGGCTTATGGTATATCTCATCAAGGTGCCAATCAGGCAAGGAAAAGTTTTCTTAAAAATTCCATAGATATGATGCTTAGGGGTGCTCCCTCGGTTAAAGAATTCAGAAATTTTAGGAGAAATAGCAGAAAAGCAAAAATTTTGCCTTTTGAAAATCATCAAGGTGGTCAATACCATTCCGGACATCCACAACCTGTTTCATCAGATAAGGAAGCACCAATTTCTGATTACCATACAGAAAACTAATTATTTTTATTCTCAGGCACTATACTTCTTCCTGTTCCTAGGCTAAAATTTACCTATGTCCTCGATTATTTCTGTCCAAAATTTAAAAAAATATTATAAGGTTCACCAAAAGGAGCCCGGGCTTTCCAGTTCAATCAAATCTTTTTTTAACCGTAAATATATGGATGTCAAAGCCGTGGATGATGTTTCCTTTGAAATTGATGAAGGGGAGTTAGTAGGGTTTATTGGCCCCAATGGGGCAGGAAAAACCACAACCTTAAAAGTTTTATCCGGATTGCTTTATCCTACTTCCGGTGAAATTAAAGTTTTGGGATTTAACCCTTGGGAAAGAAAGACAGATTTCCAAAAACAGTTTTCCCTGGTCATGGGACAAAAAAACCAGTTGTGGTGGGACTTACCTGCCCAGGAATCCTTAATTTTAAATAAAGAAATTTATGAAGTGTCAGATGAACAGTACCAAAAAACTTTAAATGAGCTGGTGGAACTTTTAGAGGTTGGGGATTTGCTCAAAGTCCAGGTGAGAAAACTTTCCTTAGGCCAGAGGATGAAAATGGAGTTGATTGCCGCCCTGATCCATTCACCGAAAGTGCTTTTTTTGGATGAACCAACCATTGGCTTGGATGTTGTGATGCAGAAGAAAATGCGTGATTTTATCCGGGAATATAACAAACGTTTTCAGGCAACAATCATTTTAACCAGCCATTACATGGATGATGTCAAAGAGCTTTGCCAAAGAGTCATTATTATTGATAAGGGAAAGATACTATTTGACGGAAAACTGGAAGAGATTATAAAAAAGTTTGCCGATTATAAAACTTTAACAGCGGTTTTTGGTGATAAAGTTGATCCGGAAAAACTGAAAAATATCGGGAAACTGGAACAGTTTGAATTTCCTAAGGCAGTAATTTCGGTTAAAAGAGGCCGGGCCTCAGAAGCGGCGGCAGACCTTTTGAAAAATTTCCCGGTGGAAGATATCAATATCGAGGAACCGCAAATCGAAGACATTATCCGGGAAGTTTTTACAAATCACTAAAGTGCCATTCTGGTAAGCGAGCGTAGTGAGCGCATCCAGAATCAGAAAGATCCTGGACAAGCCAGGATGACAAGAGGAGGTCATAGAAAAGATGAAAAAATATTTAACTGTTTTCCAGGTGGCTTGGCAAAATGAATTTACTTACCGCCTTAACTTTATTTTATGGAGGTTTCGCAACATCATCCGGCTGCTGATGACCTACTTTTTGTGGGCCGGTATTTTTGTCACTAACCAGCAGGTTTTCGGTTATTCCCAAGGACAGATGCTAACTTATGTTTTTATGGTCCTGATGGTTTCCACTTTAGTTTTATCATCTCCGTCATCGGATAATATAGGCGGAGAGATTGCCAACGGGGATTTGAGCAATTATTTGTTAAAACCGGTAAGCTATCTTAAATATTGGTTTGCCCGCGACCTTTCCAGTAAATTATTAAATATTATTTTTGCTACCTTTGAAGTTTCTATTTTATGGTTGCTTTTAAAGCCTAATATTCAGATGTCTTCTAATTTGGCAGTATTTTTAGGGTTTATCTTAAGTTGTATTTTAGCTATTGTGTTAAATTATTTAGTAAGTATTACTACTAGATTCGTCGCTTTTTGGACTCCGGAAAATACTTGGGGTATTGCCTTTGTTGCACTTGTTTTACAGGAAATTTTAGGGGGAGGAATTTTTCCTTTGGATATTTTACCTAAATTTGTAAATATTTTATTACAATTTACCCCTTTTCCTTATTTAATTTATTACCCGGTTGCTATTTTTGTTGGTAAGATTCAAGGTATGGAACTTATTCGCATACTGGGACAAACTTTTATTTGGATAGCGGTGATGTTGTGGCTTTCCAATCTGGTATGGCGAAAAGGACTGAAGGCTTACTCTTCAGAAGGAAGATAAAAAATGAAAGAAATAAAAATTTGGTGGATGTATACCAAAAACTCTTTTCAGCAGACCTTAATTAACAGGTATTTGGTGGTTATTTTTATGGCTGGAAAAATTGTGAGAGTAGCTTTATTTTTAGTATTTTTGAACTTTTTATTTCAAGGGGCCAAAGGTTTGGCCGGTTATAGCCGGGAACAAATAATTTTTTTCTATTTATCTTTCAATATGATTGATACTTTGGCCCAACTGTTTTTCCGGGAGGTTTACCGTTTTCGCTCCCTGGTAGTTTCCGGCAACCTGGATTTTGTGCTTTTAAAACCCTTAAATCCCCTAATCAGGGTACTTTTAGGAGGGGGAGATGTGATGGATTTGATGATGCTGGTCTTAATTACCGGGGCTACTATCTGGTTTGGGCTAACCCAGATTACCACCAGTCCGGTCAATTGGTTTTTCTACCTGCTTTTAGTTATTAATGGATTATTTTTGGCTGCGGCTTTTCATATTTTTGTATTAGGGGTGGGGGTGATGACTACGGCCATTGACCATTTAATTATGGTGTACCGGGATTTGTCTTCAATGCTCCGGATTCCGGTTGACCTTTATGTTGAGCCAATCCGGGCCATTTTGACCTTTGCCATTCCTTTAGGGATAATGCTGACCTTTCCGGCCAAAGTTTTGATGGGACTACTGTCACCAATTTTTATTGTTATCTCTATAGCTTTTTCTATAATTTCCTTATTTTTAGCCTTTAGGTTTTGGCAATTTGCCCTAAAACACTACCAATCCGCCAGCAGCTAGCTTTAGCCACGCAAGACGTCCACCTGCGAGGCTAATCTGTCAGTAGTTAATCCTTAAAATTTATCTGCTTGTATTTTTATTATTTATCTTGTAAGGTTTTATTATGGACGATAAAAAATCTTTAGGGTTTGCTCCGATAATTGTCGTTATTCTGTTATCATTAGTACTTTTTGGAGGAGCTTTTGTTGCCAAATATTATTTTCCCCAGCCTTCTATTAACAACCAAGTCCAACCCTTAGCCACTGAAGGTGAAGTGGTGCCAACAACTAAACCAATCCAAACCAACCAGAATTTAGATAAGGAGTTGGTGCCGACTCCCACCCCGACACCGCTTCCCACTGCGACCCCAACTCCGACACCCAAACCTGCCGCCGAAACTTCAACAACCGACACTTCAGATTCCAAACTTAGTTTAACTGCTGTTTCCACTGAACCAGGTAAGGTAAGTATGACTTGGACTTTGGACGGCAGTGCGGTTGACGGATTTAAAGAAGTCTGGGCCGACCATACCAATCCCACTTATCCAGAAGACCACTGGAATTATGATGCCGATACCAGCCTTCGAAGTTATACCTGGAGCAACTTATCATCAGGACAAACCCTGCACTTTCAGGTGGGTGTTTATAAAAGTGGCCAAGGTGTGGTCGCTTACTCTAATGATGTCACTGTCACAGTAAAATAATCTTCAAACCATTGCAAGTGAACTTAAAAAATGGTAAACTTTCCAAGTTATGTTAGTTTGCCAAGTTTGTCAAAAGGGAGCCAGGAAAGTTGCCTTCTCCCGACATAAGAAAGGATCTTCAGGTGCCGGTGGTACCTGGGCTCTTCGCGCTCCAATCCATAAAAGGACCCAAAGGCCCAATCTGCATACCTTTAAAGGTATGACTTTATGCACCAAATGTTTAAGGTTGGTCAAAAGCACTATCCATACCTCTAAAGGGACAACTCAAGTCAAGGTTCAAACAGCCTAAGTTTTTTCTTATCTTGTCATTATCTAGAAGTTTTGGAACCTAATCCTTAAAATTGGTAGTTGACATTCCCAAGATATAGGTTATATATATAGGTTAATATCCTTATGCTAAACAGAGTAAAGGAACAAAGTGCTTTCAATGGACATGGTAAGGAGAATCCAGGCTGGGTTGATTTAACGGGTGGTGTGCAAGTTAACAATTTTCCCTGTATTGGTAGTGAGGCTCTTTTTTGGGTTAATTGGCCTCAATCAGTTATCAATCACTTACGCTGTTTAGAAGAATCTCAGATAAATGATTGGCAAAAAGCTACATTGCTACTTAAAGAGCAAGCGGTAAAAGACCCTAAAACAGTAGCTCATCAAATAAGGGTAATGCAGCTGGTTGATGAAATAGTAAAAACTATGGATCTGCCGAAAAACATTGAATATGTTGATATTGAAACACTCAAACTGGCTGCTTGCCTTCATGATATCGGAAAAATGGGGATACCGATGGAAATTGTAAATAAAGCAGGTAAGTTGACAAGAGAAGAAAGAAGAATTATGAAAGCGCATCCCAGGTTG
This sequence comes from Patescibacteria group bacterium, assembly GCA_023487645.1. The sequence goes on from JAMDBX010000042.1 coordinate 40,027, forward strand.
GGCAAGATTTATTTAACGGCGATGGATTTGCCACGGGAGGTTATCAATATCGTATTTCAGTATCATGAGAAACTGAATGGACGAGGTTACCCTGAAAAAAAACGAGGTAAAGAAATTTCCAGAGGGGCGCGGATACTAGCTGTTGCAGATGCTTATGATGCCAGATGTGATACGGCTAGGTCCTATCACCTAGAGTTTTTAAAACCTCCCGAAGTACTTCAAGATATCATTAGGCACAGGTATCGGTGGTATGATGGCACGGTGGTTAAAGCTCTAACTGAAGTTGTTCAAAACGGTTTTCAATTAAAAGAAGAATCGTTAAATCGTTTTGATGGGAAAATTGGGATAACCTCTTAAAAATTCTTCCAGTTTAACTTTTGTTTTACCTTCCATTTGTACCATTTTATCCGGTAAAAATTTGACAATTTTTCCTTCCCATTTGGTCCAGACAGTAGGCCAAGGGTAGTAAGCCCGGACCATTTTGTCTAATTTTTCCAAAGAGGGGGGATTGTCGATATTGAAATAACCATCCTCTTTGGTAATAATTTTAGTATAGGTAGCTTTTTGGTCATTTTGGGGTTGGGGAGTGATTTTTTCTGCCAGATACTCCGGGATAATTTGGGTTAAAAGGTCGGCAGCTTGGGCAAACATTTTTGTACCCAAAGTTTGAAAATTATCATTGTGCGACAACATAATCTCTCTTGTATAAACTATCGGTCCGTGGTCTGTTTGCTCATCCATTTTGATAATCGAGATACCGCTGGTTTTATCTCCGTTTAAAACGGCATTTTGGATGGGAGAAGGCCCGCGGTACTTGGGCAAGAGCGAAGGGTGGACATTTAAACTTCCAAATTTGGGAATATTTAATAAATTTTGAGGGATAATTTTGCCAAAGGCTGCCACAATAAATAAATCTACATCTAAAATTTTAAAATTATTTTTAATAAACTCTTCATCCAGCCTTTCTGGTTTTAGAACCGGAAGATTGTTTTTTTGAGCTGCTTGGGCCACCGGCGTGGGAGTCAAAGTTTGTTTACGGCCAACTTTTTTATCCGGAGCCGTCACTACGGCTGTAAGCTGTATATTTTCCCGGATTTTTTCCAATATTGGGACTACAAAATCAGGGGTTCCAAAGAAAACTACTTTTACTTTTTTAAGTTGACTGTTCATAAAATAATATTTTTTTGGAGGTATGAAAGCTATGTGAGCTTAATCTCTTCAAAAATCTCTGAACCACTTTTATCCCGCCCGGTAGATTTAAAGATCCTGCCGTTTTGCCTTAGCACATGATCCATAAACAAAGTACCATTTAAATGGTCTGTCTCATGTTGAAAAACCCAGGCGTCAAAACCCCGTAGTTTACGGGTAACCTTTTGGCCTCTTTCGTTTTCATATTCCACCGTTACCGCAATTGGTCTTTTAGTGTAAGCATAATAATCCGGAATGGACAAGCAGCCTTCAAAAAACGATTTTTCCTTCGGTGAATAAGAAAGGATTTTAGGGTTAAAACAGGCTACAAATTTTTTCCCTAATTTGGCAATAAAAAACCGCTCACTCAAACCTACCTGGGTTGAAGCCAAACCAACCCCTTCCGGATCCTGGAAACTTTCGGTAAGTTTAATCATTTCCCTGGTTGTTTGTAAAAGATCCGCAGTAACCTTTTTTACCGGCTTAGTTTTTATTCGCAATCTTTCATCCGGCGCTTTAACTACTCTCATGATGGAATTTTACCAATACTTGGTCTTCTTGACAAATTATCCTAAGATGCACTAGCCTAGAATTAGTGGATGAGAGCCTGACGGAAATTAAACTAAATAAAAAAATCGTTTTTCCTTTGGTTGGCTTAGCCTTGCTGATTGTGAGTTTACAACTGGGAGCAAGCTTGGTCCAGCAGCGCCAGGATTTGCGTTCTAAAGCTTCCGGGCCAACAGTTTCTAATGTTCCGGAAACCAGTTTTTCGATCCAGCCGGTAGATAGCGCCGGCAGTCCGGCTACTAACTATTCTTTAGGCCAGGAAATCCATATGAAGCTTTTAGTGCGTGCCGATATTGACAGTGCGAATTTATTCGTGGCTAAGCTGAAATTTCCGGCCGATAAATTGCAGGTAAGTAGAATTGAGACTACTGCAAGCGCGACTTTTGTCAAAAATTGGGTCGAGAATGTTCATGATAACCAAACAGGAACTATCAGTTTGGTAGGAGGAGTTCCCAGTCCCGGTTACCAAACCCAGGTTGGCCAGGCAAGCAGTTTGATGGCGGATATTGTTTTTACTGCCAAACAGACAGGGACAGCTATCGTCACCTTTGACCAGGGAGCAGCTATTTACCGTAACCTGGATAATACTAATATTTTAGCCGTCAAACGTGATGGTAACGTTAATATTTCGGCCTCGACAGCAACTTCTTCCCAGCCCCAAACTTTTGGTTTTAATATTCGGGGTATCACCCATTACGGCCATGGGGATATCTTACCATACAGTAAGTCCTCGGATATTGATGCCGATTTGGCGGAGATTCAAAGGATGGGAGGCACGGTGGTACGGGTTTTTGTGGCTAATAAAAATATCAGTGATGAGACGGCCGCCAAAAGGCTGGATGCTTTTTTGACCAAAGCTGCCTCGTATAATATTTCGGTTATTCCTACTTTAATCGATTTTTACCACAGTGGTTTTAATCCGGCGGCAACTGAACGCTACTATACTTTATCTTATAGCAGTACTGCTTTGTTAAATGGTGATTTTTTTGCTTCCGGTTATAAAGACAGCTACCTTCCTTTTGTCGAAACTGTAGTTTCTTACAACAAAAGCCATGGCAATATTTACGCTTGGGAGCCGGGAAATGAACTTAAAAACGACAGTTCTCCTCAAAATTTTATTAATTTTATGAAGGATGTGACCTCAACTATCAAAACCCTTGACCCTGCTCACCAAATTGCCACCGGCATGATTAATTCCGGCCATGCCGGACTCTCCCCGGCCCAACTTTATCCTAATTTGCCAGCAATAGATATTATTACCATCCATTCCTATAATGGTGATCATAATGGCAGTGCTGATGCCGATTGGGCGGCGGCCAATAATAAAAAAACTATCTTGGAAGAGGTTGGTTTTTCCGGGACCGGTGACCGCTCTTTGCAAATGAAGTCCGAGTTGGGGTTTTGGCAAAGTAAAAAAGTTTCTCTCCCCCTTCAATGGGGCTTTTTGGCTAAAGGATTAACGGATAATGGTGACGGAGATAAGGAGGTGGGCATGGATACTATCTGGCATATGGATTATGACAACCTGGCAACTGTTTTTAAAGGAGTGGTGTCTTCTTCTAATATTACACCTGCAATTTCCAATATAACCCCGACAGCTGTCCCCAGACCTTCACTCTCTCCGACTCCGGTTTTGGTCAAAGGTGATGGCAATGGTGACGGAAAAGTTAATTTAATTGATATGTCTGTCTTGCTCTCGAGCTTTAATAATCCTTCATTAGTTCACCCGCAAATTGATTTTAATAATGATGGAGTGATTAATACGTTTGATTTCTCGGCAATGATTAAAGCTTTAATCTCCTCCGGAGTGGTTAAGGGCAGTCAATATTAACCGCGACGAAATTCTCATTAAAATTTAAATCTTGAATTTTCCAATTATTCTTTTATAATGATGACATGAGTACAGAAAGGCTAGGAGAAAGTCCTATAAGCTGGAAATTATGGACTATTCCATCTGATGCAAAAATAATATTAGAGATAAAAAGAGCTGTAGAAATTGAATTAGCGAAAAGAGGAGGTAAAAAGGGTCCTATCGATGATTTAATCATTGAAGACGAGCTATTAACTGGTTCAAGACATGATTTGTGGATGCAGCGGGAAAAAGTAAAAAGTCCAGCGTTATTTCTCTTTCCGGTAGGCGTTTTGAGGTTTCTCTCTTATTTTTAACTTATGTATTCTGTTTTAGCTGGCTAAGACGCCACATGAAGATTTTAGCTCTTCAGGGTAGGAGTAAGGTACCTAAAATGGTATAATTGACTCATGTATAATTGGTCCACAGACATAAAAATTCTTAAAAAATACCCTGAAAAATATAAAGTTTGGCAGCTTGAGCAGCTTATTAATTATGGCTTAAATGGACAGAAGATTAAAAAAGCTGATTTAAAAAAATATTGGAGCAAGCTTAATATCGACCCTCAAAAGAGAAAATATTTAGAATTTTTGCTATCTTAAGATGGACAACTCTTCTATCTTAACTTCAACCCAAAAGATATTCCTGAAATTTTTTGGGCAACAAAAACAGCTTTCAAAACAGTTTTATTTAACAGGAGGTACAGCCTTGACAGGTTTTTATATTCCCTACCGTCTTTCTGAGGATCTGGATTTTTTTAGCGAACAAGAAATTGTCCTGGAAGAGATTACGGTTTTTATACGCTCTATTAAAGATGAGTTAGGTTTTCAAAAATTTGAATTCAATACAACCTTTAATAGAAACCTCTTTTTTTTAGCTTTTCCAAATTCCGAACTAAAATTGGAATTTACCTATTTTCCTTTTCCTCAGTTGGAAGTTACTAAAATGAAGGATGGGATAAGAGTTGACAGTGTTTTAGATATTGCTGTAAATAAATTATTTACCATTTATCAAAAACCCAGAAGTAGGGATTTTTTAGATCTCTATATGATTATCAAAAAATATAACTTTTTGATAGACGACCTAATTAAAAAGGCCAAAACCAAGTTTGATTGGCATATTGATCCAATTAAGCTTGGGGCGCAGTTTCTTTTGTCGAAAGAACTAAAAGATTATCCGAAGTTATTGGTACCTATAGAAGAGAGAGACTGGCAGAATTTTTTTGAAGAAGAGGCTAAAAAATTAGGCAGACAAATTATTGATAATTGAAAGTTTTAATCTTGGTTTTTATTATTGTTATATAATTTTTCTTTATTTAACTGGCTGAGGCGCCACATGAAGACTTTAGCTTTAGATTTAGCCCGGGTGTAACTTTTAGTATAACTTAAAGCTTCCTCCAGGATATACCGTTCATATTTTTTGGCCAATTTTATATACAATGAATAATGTTTGGTATCTTCCAGGGTTTCCGCCAGGTAAACCCCATAGACTTGGAATTCTTTACTTAAATTTTTAGGTCTTTGAGGATGGGCAGTTTCATCTATAATTTGGCCAATCCTTTTCATTGTTGAGGAAAAAGAGAAATTATTTTTGCCATTCTTTAAGTTTTTCCGAGGCCTGGGTGTCGGTAGGGTTAATTTTTAAAACCGTATTCATCTGTTCAATGGCCTTATCTTTTTGGTTAATGTCCCAATAAAGAAGCCCCAGAGAATAATAGGCATCACGGTAATTAGGTTTTAGCTGGATAGCTTTGAGAAAAACATTTACGGCCTCATTAGTTTGACCCTCTTGGTTTAAAATAACCGCTTTATTGTAGACAAGTTTGGGGTCAGTCGGAGCCAGGGCTATGGCTTGGTCTAATGTCTGCATGGTTTGAGTACTGAAATTTTTATCCATAGTAGAAAGGACATAATAAGTACGGATTGCTGTCCTTAAAAATGAGAGGTTTTTAGGGCTAACATTCAAGCTCTTTTGTGTTTCTTCCAAGGCTTGAGTTTGCAGCTTGGCTGAAGTCGTCGGGTCATCTGTTTGTAAGGCTACGGAAGCAGCTGCCGCCGCGTATCCGAGTTCACTGTGGTAAAGGGGCTCGTTTGAGTTTAAACTCACTGCATCAACCAAAAAATTATATGCCCGCCCGGGATTGCCCAACTCATCCGCTTGGGATCCTTGGGCAAAGTTAATATCTGCTTGGTAATCATTAATCAGGGTTAAAAGAGTGAAAGTTGCAAAGATAAGGATCACCGCTTGGGCAAGTTTTGGGTAAACAGTCCGTCGGTAAAGAAACCTTCCTAATTTACTATTTTGCAACTCAACCGGCTGGACATCTTCAGTAAGCATAAAGGCCATGGCCGGAAAGAGGAAGAAAAAGAGGGCAATAATGACTACCGAAAACCCAAAGAAATCCTGGATATGATAGCTTATGGCGCTGGCCAAAAAGGCCAAAACCAAAAGTTTTTTCTCTTTTATTTGTTTATCATTATCTGTAGAAGTTTTGAAAACATACCTTATTGACCAGATAAAATAGGCGGCAATTAACCCTATATAAGTTAGGAAACCCACAGCTCCGGTCGTAGCCAGATAATTAAGGAATTCGTTATGGGCCTTGTTATAAAGAAAATCCCACTCGGAAACCATGTTGTGTTCGACGGGTCGAAAGTTGTAATAAGTGTAGGCAAAAGTTTCCACTCCGGAACCAAAAATGGGATAGTGTTTGAAGATCTCCAATGCTCCTTTCCAAACAATCAACCGAATCTCTCCGGTTTCATTGCCTTCGGTTTCAAGCTGGGTGACAGTAGATGCCGGGACAGGAGTATTGGAGGAAACTGCTTTAGTAGCAAATGGTAAGGATAAGTTTGTACTAAACCGGGAAATAGCCGAGCCGAAAATTAAATTAAAAGAGAAAAATAACAGTAAGATAGCCAGGCTTAGCCGCCACTTTTCCGGAAAAGTTATTTTTATCCTTTTTTTAACAAAAGAAAAATATTGTAAAGGTAAAAAGAGGGCCAGTCCTCCTAAAAGCCCCAGGGTAGCTGCCCGGGAATAAGTAAAGGTGAAGGCTAGATATAAAATTATAGCGCATAGGGTATAGCGGATAGCGGTTAGTTTAGTGGTGGAGGTTAAGATAAAGTAGATGGCAGGAAAGATGAGCATCACCAGGTAACCCCCTAACCAGTTGGGTTGGCCTAAAGTAGAAAAGACTCTGGCACGGACATCCTGGATCCAACAGGCATCGGTAAACTGTCCGGTTAAAATAGCGCAAGAAGGGGAGCCGCCAAAATGTTCCGGAATGGCCCAAGCGGCAGTGATCACCCCTCCCAGAAGGGCTGCCTTTAAGAATTTAGAGACATATGACCCGCTGTAATTGGAAACTAAAGCATAATATAAAGTGATATAGGAAATAGTTGAAAGTAAACCGCCATTGGAACGGGTGTAATAGCCCCAAATTGAAGTATGGGGATCAACGGAAAAGATAGTTGAAGCAATATTAGCCAGTAAAAATAATAAAATCGGGATATCTAAAGGGGTTTTCTTTAAAATTAATTTTTTTAAACGGATCATTTTTAACAGCCAGGAAGCGGCAATGATGACCGTCAGGGCATAAACAAGCATCATCTTGTTGTATTCAAAAAGTTCGTAGTTTACCGGTCTCCAAAACAGCGGGGTAAAGAAAAAAAGGGTATAAAAAGAGAAGGTGATAATTTTTTGTAACATATAAAATTTTAACTAAACACTAGACGCTATTTTCTCAACGCTAGCATAATGCTACCAAATATCCTTGTTGTTTAGCAACACTCTATGATACACTCAGCAAAGTAATGTTTAATCGTTTCTGGCAATTAGTTTCCCATGATGTTGGTATTGATTTAGGTACGGTCAACACTTTAGTTTTAGTTCGGGGTAAAGGTATTGTTATCCGTGAACCATCAGTAGTAGCTATCCATAAAAAATCAAAACAGGTTTTGGCTATCGGTACGGAAGCCAAACGGATGCTTGGGCGTACCCCCATGGCTATCGAGGCGGTTAGGCCTTTGCGTGATGGGGTAATTTCCGATTTTGATACCACTGAGGCAATGCTGCGCCATTTTATCCAAAAGGTCCATCAATCACCTTCCTCTTCGATCAGGTTTTTTAAAATTCCCCGTCCCCGGGTAGTCATCGGTATTCCTTCCGGGGTGACGGAGGTGGAAAGGCGGGCAGTTCAGGATGCTGCCCTTTCCTCCGGAGCAAGGCAAGCCTTTTTAATCGAAGAGCCGATGGCCGCAGCAATTGGGGCCGGGCTCCAGATTGAGGAGCCGGAAGGGAACATGATTGTGGATATCGGTGGAGGAACCACGGAAATTGCCGTGATTTCCTTAGGGGGAATGGTTATAAACCGGTCGCTGCGGGTTGCCGGGGATGAACTGGACCAGGATATTATCAATTACATGAAGATGCGCTATGGGCTGTTGATTGGGGAAAAGACGGCGGAAAACATTAAAATTGAAATTGGTTCGGCCATACCATTGAAGGAAGAAAAGGAGGCGGTGGTCCGGGGACGGGATTTAAGCACTGGTCTTCCTAAATCAATAAAAGTTTCTTCCTTAGAAATCCGGGAAGCCCTGATGAATACTGTTAATCAAATTATCGGAACGGTTGCCGAAGTTTTAGAAGAGACTCCCCCCGAGCTTTTATCTGATGTTTTGGAAAGAGGTATTGTTATTACCGGTGGCGGTTCGTTGATACGCGGTTTGGATAAAAAATTGGCGGAAGAGACCAAAATGCCGGTTTATGTAGCTGATGACCCATTGACAACAGTAGTCCGCGGTTGCGGTAAAGTTTTGGACAACCTCGACCTTCTTTCTAAAGTCAAAGTCACGGGAGGTTTACGGTAAATCAGTTAGGCGGTAGCCTTAGATGCTTCTTGATGGTGCGGATATCCTTTTTATTTTCTTTCACATCGACCAACTGATCTTGAATGACACCTACATTAGTTTGAAGATCAACAACATCAGATAGTAGTGCATCTAACTTGTTGTTTATTTGCCCCATCTCTTCTCCCAGCCAATCTTTCATGTTTTCCATATCAGAACTTAGCCTGGCTATTTCTCTGGTGTTTTGTGAGGTCCCGGATTCAATTCGCAGCATTCTACTAGATAAATTTCTTGTTTCCGTAGTGAGTCTGGAGACTTCACCCTGTAAAGGCTGAAGACTTTCTTTAAGGAGTTTTTTGAGGTTTTTTAATTCATCATCAGTCATAAAGTAATGATAATCCAAAAAAACTTTTTGCACAATTTATCTTATCTATTTCAAAAATGGTCAAAATAAATATCGGTAAATCTTGTCAAGAATTATAACTGATTAAGATTAATGGAAAATATTATCCAGAATATTGGTCTTGGCGCAGAGATTCCAAAGCTGCACTATATTCTGACTGCTTTATTCTTATCTTAGACGGGGCTTGATTAAGGTAATAGTCAAGGGCCTCCTCAACATTACACCAAGCATAAACTTTATGGCCAGCAGCATTGAGCCTGGCTACCCCTCCTTGTTGCCTGTCTATTACTACGAGCAGTCCAATTGGTTCAAAACCCTGTGCTTTAACGACTTCAAAAGCAGGAGTGGCACTTGTTCCTTTAGAAAGTACATCGTCAACAATAATTACTGGTTCACCATGCCCTCGGGGAGCATTTTCAGCAACTGTTATAGTGGTACTGCCACCTGAAGTATCTACTTTTTGGAAAAGTTCCAGGTTGGCAACTTTTGGAGAATACCTTGCATAGGCGGAAGCAATTTTTCCTCCTGTGGTAGGTATACCAGCCACATATTTAGGATCGTCTTCTAATGGTACTTGAGCTAAAACTTTACCCATAGCATCTAGTAACAGATTATTAGGTTTACGAAAATCCCAATAAATTCCTGAAGGTCCAGTCAGAGGTCTTCCTTCTCTCCATGCTTTTTCGTGACTAACCAAATAAAATTCATTGGGAACGCTAGGGAAGTTTAGAACAGCTCCTTGACGGTGGACAATTTCAAAAGGCCATTCACCTCTGGGAGTAGTATTAGGATCTCTTACTAATTGCCGAGATTTTATCTCTTTTGGATCTGTCCGTAAAATATGAAACAGTTCTACTTCCGATGTACTAAATTTTCTTTCAGCCATATAACTAGAGGACAAGTATAAAATGACATTAATTAAATCTTGAACTGCTGTCAATACCCCAATTTGATTACTATCACCCTATTTTTTTAAAACGATCCTGTGACTAGGCCGGTGAATATGTTATATTAGCTTCGATGAGGGTTCTTCTGGCAGATTTCAAATTATTTGTTTTTTTACTCCTTTTTTCAGTCTTTATTGTTTTATTTGACAGTTTGGGAGTGTTGCAAATGCCTAAAAGTTTGTTCCAGTATGTTAGTGCCCCGATCCAGTATGGTTTGTATCAATCAGGAGCTGCCGTTGGCAAGCAACTGGAATTTATTGTTTTAATCAGACGTGCTTCCCAGGAAAATAAAGCCTTAAGGTTGCAATTGGGAGACTTGTTAACAGAAAATTCCCAACTCCGCAAGCAATTGGAAGAAAGTACTATTTTAAATGACCAGCAAGATAAGCTTAACCCTCAGACCTTTGACCTACTGCCTGCCCATGTTATCAGTTCCAACCGTTATCTGGAAATAGATAAAGGAACTAACGATGGTGTGACAGAGGGTCAGGCAGTGGTTTTTAAAGACAGTTATATCGGACTGGTCAAAGAAGCTGGCTCAAAAATTTCCCAAGTTCTTTTATCTACTGATCCGGATTCTAAAATTGCCGTTTTTTCCCAAAACAACGACGGCCGGGCTAAAGGTATGTTGGAAGGACAGTTTGGTGCCGAACTTTTAATGGATAAAATTTTGCATGAGGAAAATATTGAAGTTGGAAATTTGGTTTATTCTGAAGGAACCGAGGGTAAATTGCCCCGGGGACTCGTGATGGGAAAAGTGAGCCAAGTTTTGGAACGTCAAAACGAGGTTTTTAAACAGGCTAAAGTCGAGCCTGTTTATAATGTTTCCGATTTAGATATGGTTTTTGTTATTAGGAATCCATAATGTTATTGGTTATTTTATTAATCTTTTTAAGCTTTTTACAGGCGACCTTGTTACCTTTTAATCTGGTGCTTTTGGTGCTGATCTCCCGTAGCTTTTTGAAGGAAGAAAAATCCAATTACTGGCTGGCTTTTTCCTTTGGCCTGTTACTTTCTTTTCTTTTAAATTATCCTCTGGGAAGTTTGAGTATCCTCTATCTGGTGGAGGTTGCCATAATTCATTTTATCCGCCGGGCTGAATTTGCCTCCCACTGGTTGGTTGTTTTACCGCTGTCTTTTGTCTTTTTACTGGCCGATCAGTTTGTCCAAAGTAAGTTATTGGGCTTTAGCTTAAATTTTTGGCCGCTGGTGCCCCAAGTGGTGTTGTCGGTACCGATTTACCTGTTAATCCGTTTTTGGGAAGAGAGGTTTATCCCCCGAGCGGATGTTAAACTCAAAATCAGGAGTTAACCTTTAATAAAATGAGACGCAAAAAAAAATTCGGCTTGGCCTTTCGGGATGAGGTGGTTAAGGTTACCCACCCGTTAGGTCATTTTAGAGGAAAGAAAAAGGGGAACATCAGTTGGGATGATGCCTTTGTCCCCAATTATCAGCCTGAATATGAGGATTTACAGGTATCTCTTTGGCGGCTGGTAGCTTTGGGAAGCATTTTTTTGGTCATTTTTTTTGGCCTGTTCTTAAGGCTTTTTCACTTACAAATTACCCAGGGTGAAGAAAACCGTCAGCTGGCTGATTCCAACCGGATCCAAATTCGGGTTATCCATGCCCCCCGTGGGGTAATTTATGACCGTAACGGCCAGGTTTTGGCTGAAAACAATCCCGGGTTTCGGTTAAACGGTGAATTTATCAGCCGGGATGAGGCATTGCAACTGGAGGCCCAAAATAATCCCCAATATGACGATTTGGAGGTTGATGCTATCCGCTCTTATCCTTTAGCCGAGGTTACATCTCATGTTGTAGGTTATGTTGGAGAGATCTCTCCGGAAGAGTTAAAAGATCCGCAATACGGGGGAAATGATATAGAAAAATATAAAATTGGTGACCGCTTGGGTCGGGCGGGGATTGAACAAATGTATGAAAGTGTGCTGCGGGGGGTAGATGGGGCTGAGATTATTGAGATCGATGCCCAGGGAAGAAAATTACGCACAATCCGCCAGATTGACCCTATTCCGGGAAAGAATGTTTACCTGTCTCTGGATGCCAGTTTACAGAAGGTGGCTTACCAAGCCTTAAAAAGTACAGTAGAAAAAGAGAAAGTCTGCTGTGGGACGATAATTGCTGAAAACCCGCAAAACGGTGAAATTTTAGCCATGGTCTCTTATCCTTCTTTTGATGCCAATGCCTTTACCGACCCTAAAAAAAATAGTTTAGTCGAGAATTATTTTAACGACAACAATTCTCCACTTTTAAACCGGGCAATTGCCGGTGTTTATCCTCCGGGTTCAACTTTTAAGATTACTTCAGCTTTAGCCGGACTTTCCAGTGGCAAGATTGACCAGCACACGCTAATTGAGGATACGGGTGTAATGAAACTTGGTCCTTATCAATTTGCCAACTGGTATTTTACTGATTATGGGAAAACTGAAGGGTTGGTTGATGTGGTAAAGGCATTGCAGCGTTCCAATGATATTTATTTTTATAAGGTGGGAGAATTGGTGGGAGAACAGACCTTAGGTACGATGGCCAAAAAGATGGGGATGGGGAAAAAGCTGGGTATTGATTTGCCGGATGAAGCAGACGGGCTGGTTCCGGATGACAATTGGAAACAAAATAATACCGGCCAACCCTGGTATCCCGGGGATACTTTACATTTTGCTATTGGCCAGGGGTTTTTACTCACAACTCCTTTGCAAATTTTAGCCCAAACATCTGTCATAGCCAGCAACGGCAATTTAATCCAACCACATTTAGCGACCAAAATAACAACTCCGGACGGGGGTTTAGTCAAGGATTTTCATTCTGAACCGATTGAGAAAAATATGTTTAAACAAACGGATTTAGATTTAGTGAAAAAAGGACTATCCTTGGTACCTGTAGAAGGAGGAACGGCTTGGCCGATGTACGGTTTTTCCATCCCTAATGCCGGCAAAACTGGTACCGCCGAATACGGCGACCCCAAGGACAGAACCCATGCCTGGTATACCGCTTATGCTCCACTGGATAATCCTCAGATTGCCGTTACCGCCCTTGTAGAAGCCGGCGGGCAGGGGTCAAATGTGGCTGCCCCTTTGATCAGACAACTTTTTACTTCCTTTTTTCATATCCCAGATAAAGCGGATCCCTCCTCTCCTCAGGCCACGGGCTCGGCCAACATTTTATACAAAAGCCTAGGGGAATAAGGCTTTCTTATCTTGTATCTTGATTTCTTGTATTTTTTGTGCGATCGTCTAATAAATACGAGAGATGAGTAATGCAATAACAGGTTTATCTACCAAAGATTTAACTAAAAATATCCTTATTTTAGCTGGAGTAACTATTCTTGTCCCTACTTTGGCAGTTATGCCGGGTTTGGGTTATGCCTTAAAACCAATTTTGAAAAGTCAGGGTTTGTATCCTTCAGATATTGACCGGACACTAAAACGCCTTAAAAAACAAAAACTTATATCCATATCCTATGAAGGAGAACAGACTAAGATTACTTTAACCGAAAATGGCAAAAGGAAGGTTTTGTCTTTTAAACTGGAAGAGATGAGATTAAAAAAGGGTAAATGGGATGGGTGGTGGAGAATAGTTATTTTCGACATACCGGAGAAAGATAGAAAAGGAAGAAATTATTTAAGGAATAAGATGCAGGAGCTAGGTTTTTATATGTTGCAAAAGTCGGTATTAGTTACACCTTGGGAATGTAAAAAAGAAATTGATTTTATCAAACATTATTATAATCTAGGAGACTGTGTTAATTTGATTAAAGCTAAAACATTTGACGGAGAGGATCCGGTAAGAAACTATTTTGAACTCGACTAAACTATGCGATCGTCTATTGTTGTCGAATAATAGTAAATTAATAAAATTAATATAAAAAAGATGATTAAAAATATAGAATATCTTTTAGCTTTACATTCTGTTAACGGTTTAGGTCCCATTAGGCTAAAAGCACTGATTGATTATTTCCAGGATCCAAAGACAGCCTGGGAAGCTCCGGAAACAGAACTTCTAGGAGTTGGTATTCCGAAAAATGTGGTGGCTGTTTTGACAGAAACCAGAAAAAAGTTAGATCCTGAAAGTTATACTTCCTCTATTATCAAATCCGGGATTAAATGGTTAACAATCTTTGATGAGAAATATCCCCAACTTTTGAAACAAATTTATGACCCTCCTCCGGTTTTATATTTTAAAGGTGAAATCTTATCTGCAGACTCCCGGGCAGTAGCGGTGGTGGGTACCCGTAAGATTAGTGGTTACGGCAGACTGGTAACCGAGAAATTTACCCGGGAATTGGTGGAAGCCGGGGTAACTGTGGTGTCCGGTTTAGCCCGGGGTGTTGACGGCCAAGCCCATAAGACCGTGGTGGAGAATAATGGACGGACGATTGCTGTTTTGGGAGGTGGTTTATACCATCTTTTTCCTCCGGAAAATATCGATCTGGCAAAGCGGATTGTCCAAGGCTACGGTGCCTTGGTTAGCGAGTTTCCTCCGGATATGCCCTGTTCCCCAGGTAATTTTCCGGCCAGAAACCGGATTATCTCCGGGTTATCCCTTGGAGTGGTGGTAACCGAAGCAGCTGAGGACTCCGGCTCCTTAATTACGGCCAAATTAGCCTTGGATCAAGGGCGTGAAGTTTTTGCCGTACCCGGTCCGATCACCTCGAGTTTATCGAAGGGACCTTCGTTATTAATAAAACAGGGAGCGCAACTGGTGACGGAAGTAGGGGAAATTTTGGAGGAGCTGGGAATAAATAAAGTTCAGAGTATAAAAAGCCAAACGATAAGTGAATTAAGTTTGAATGATACCGAGAAAAAAATTTTAGATTGTCTGGTTGGAGAAAATAAACACATCGATGAGGTTTGCCGGGAGCTGCGAATGGCTGCGGCGGTAGTCTCTGCAACAATGATTAAAATGGAGATTTACGGTTTGGTCAAAAATTTAGGGGGAGGAAATTATGCCAAAGTTTGCTAAGATGTAAGTATGATGGTTGCTAAAAAAAAGACAGGGCTTTTTGCCTTAATTTTGACCATACTCATTTCTGTGGGGATTATAGTTATAATTACCAATAAACCCCCCGAATATACAAAGGGAACATCCGCAATTAATGATACTGCAGTGCTCGCTGCTGTAGATTTGTATAAAAAAAGGGTAGCCTCAGGGATGGATTTTAGCAGTGGTCCTTGTTTAACGAATGATTTAATGCCTGGGTGGGTAGTGGATATTGTTCATAGCCCCCGCCAGTTAATCGACGATCTGCCGGCCAACCAGTGCCAAGCCTATATTGAAGGCCGTGCTGTTCATTTTGTCGAACTGGACTTAAATGGTAATTTAGTTAGAGTACAATAAAAATTTTATGAAGTATCTGTCCTTGCCCGTTAAACTGTTGCAGTTTTGGTATCCTCAAAGTTTTACTGTCTGGGTACGGATTTGGAGAAATGCCATTTTGTATTTAGAAGAGGATTTGGCCGTGGGGTTGATGTGGAAACTTCTTTTTGTCCCTTTATTCCATGATTCAACCTTTACCGGTAAACTCTTAAGTTTTTTCTTTCGCTTAAGCCGGATTTTTGCCGGCTTGTTATCCTTTGCTTTGGTAACGACAACTATTTTTGTTTTAGCAATAATTTGGTTTTTACTGCCGGCCTCTTTTATATTTTTAAGAGGAAATTGGGCTTTAATCCCCTTGGGATTGTTAATTTTTGGGTTGATCCTGTTTTTAAAACACGTCTTTACCCATCCCATCAAAAAAGTCGGGCAAATAAAAGACCCGGGCCAGATTTGGCAGTGCACTTTTGTTAAAAAAGGAGATGTGGATTGGGCCAAGCTTTTAAAAACCCGGCAAGTAAAAGAGTTATTGTCTTATTTGGAGCAAACTCCGGAAAATTTAACTGGCCTTAATATCACCATCACCCAAGAAGAGATTTTGCCCAAAGTCCTGGAATTAGGCAAAAAGTTAGCCACAGTTTATCTCGGGCCTCAACATTTTTTTGTCGCGGCATTATCTTTGGCACCTAATATTGAAAACCAGCTGTCGAAGCTAAATTTAAGGCTGGAACTGTTTACTGAGGCGTTGGATTTTTTCCAAAGGAAAGAACAGTTTTATCTTTGGCCAAACCTTTGGGATGATGATTTTCATATTAAACATTTAAAGGGTGTTAACCGGGGATGGCTGGGAGTTCCTACACCAACTTTGGATGTGGTGGCTGAAGATCTTACCCGCCAGGCAGCCAAACAGAGAATTCCGGATTTTGTCGGCCGGCAAAACGTTGTCACCCAAGTAATTAACACCCTTTCTTTGGAAAAGGGTCAGAATGTGATCTTAGTGGGGGAACCGGGAGCGGGAAAAAGCGCTCTGCTTGCTTATTTGGCTAAACTGATCGTTTCCGGAGATGCTCCGCCTTCCTTTGCCACCAAAAGGCTAATTGAGCTTAGTTTGACCAGGCTGCTCACCGGCATTACCAACCAGGGAGAGCTGGCCGAGCGGATTAAAAATATTTTTGACGAGGTCAGCTTTTCCGGCAATATTATCGTCTTTGTCGATGAAATCCAAAACCTTGGAATTGGGGAGGCTAATTCTCAGTTTAATCTTTACTCTTTGATGTTGCCTTATATCGAGTCCTCTAATTTTCAATTCATTGCTTCGACTGAACCCGGCAACTTTACCCATATTTTAGAAAAAAACGGGGCTTTTACCAGATTGTTTACTAAGATTGAACTGCCTCCGGCTAGTGTAGCTGAGACCCTGGAGATTTTAAAAAACCAAGCCGTTGATTTGGAAGGGTATAAAAAAATTAAAACCAGCATCATTGCCCTGGAGGATCTGGTTAAATTGACCAGTGAGTATATCCATGACCGGGTCCTGCCAGATGCAGCTTTACATACTTATGAACAGTGCCAAGCCGTAGTTGAAAACGGATGGATTAAAAAATCCACGGTGGAAAAAGTTTTACAAACCCAGGTTAATGTACCCATTGGCGAGGTTGATGAAATGAAGAAAAAACAACTTCTTGATTTGGAAGAGGTGATCCACCAAAAGATGATTGACCAGGTGGAGGCAGTTTCGGCAGTGGCCAAAGTATTGCGCCGGGCGGCGGCCCAGCTGCGGGACAAAAACAGGCCGATTGGATCTTTTCTGTTTGTCGGGCCAACCGGTGTGGGTAAAACAGAGCTAGCTAAAACTTTAGCCCAAAGTTATTTCCAAGGGCAGGGTAACTTTTTTAGATTGGATATGTCGGAATATCAAACCTTGGATTCTATCAACCGGCTCATCGGTGACAGTAACAATGATGGGATTTTAACGGAGACCGTGAGGCTCAAGCCTTACACTCTGATTCTATTGGATGAGTTTGAAAAAGCCGACCCCAAGATTTTGACACTTTTCCTTCAGGTTTTAGATGACGGCAGGTTGACCAGTTCCACAGGCAGGACCATAGATTTTACCAACACCATTATTATTGCTACCTCTAATGCTGCCAGTTTAACCATTGCCCAGGGAATTCAATCGGGATTAAATATTGAGCAGCTAAATGAAAAAGTAAAAGGTGAGTTGTTGCAAATATTCAAACCGGAGCTGGTTAACAGGTTTGACGAGGTGGTTTTGTTTAAACCATTATCCCCGGAGGATTTACAACAAGTGGTGAAATTAAAGCTCGTTTCTTTGCAGGACCAGTTAAAAGATCAGGGGTTTACAGTAGAATTTGACGGCGGATTGATCCAGAAATTGGCCCAAAGAGGTTATGATCCGGTTTTGGGGGCCAGGCCTTTGCGGCGGTTAATCCAGGATACTTTGGAAGCCCGGCTTTCAGTGATGATTTTGGAAAATAAACTTCCTAAAGGTGAAAAGTTTATAGCTTCGGAACAACTTTTAGCAGATTAATAAAATAAACTACCAGATATTTAAGCCTATTTGTAGTTTGACCAAGTCAACTTCAACTTGTTCTTCACAACCACGACAAAGGCAGCTTTTAAATCCTCTGCAGTGTTTTTCAAAGGATACTATAACTTGACCACTGCAGTCATCATCGGGGTTACAAGCAAAGGAGTTGTGAGGGATTTTTACTAGAAATAGGGGTTCTTGATTTTTTTCTTGAAGCCAATATTGTATGGAATACTTTAACGGACTTTCCGGATTAATAAGGGTAAGATTAAGATCTGCTATTTCTGCTCTTTCTTGAAGGCCCATAGCCTCTGTTACTTTACCTTGAGGTTTCCCCCCTGTCAATATAGAAAAAGAATTTTAATAACTTGACAAGGCTGGTACACTACGGTTAGCGTTAAAAATACGATGCAAAATTTAGTAATTGTTGAAAGTCCTACCAAAGCCAAAACTTTATCCAAATACTTGGGAAGTAAATACCAGGTAGAGGCTTCTATGGGCCACATTCGTGATTTGCCAAAATCTGAATTGGGAATTGATGTTGAGGACAATTTTGAACCGAAATATATTATCCCCCGGGATAAAACCAAACTGGTCAATGAGCTGAAAAAAATGGCTGTTGGTGTCAAAACTCTATGGCTTGCCACAGATCCTGACCGTGAGGGGGAAGCTATTGCCTGGCACTTAGCGGAACTCCTTAGGAGTTCCGAACTCAAAACTCAAAACTCAAAACTCAAAACTAACAGAAAATGTCATCCTGAACTTGGTTCAGGATCTATTAATATCCATCGGGTGGTCTTTCATGAAATTACTCCTGAGGCAATTGCCGAAGCTTTTAGAAATCCCCGGGGGATTGACCTGAAATTAGTGGATGCCCAACAAGCCAGAAGAGTTTTAGACAGGTTGGTAGGTTATAAAGTTTCCCCGGTTTTATGGAAAAAGGTCCGAAGCGGTTTGTCTGCAGGCAGGGTCCAATCAGTGGCTTTAAGGCTGATTGTGGAAAGGGAAAAAGAGATTGAAGGTTTTAAACCTATCGAATATTGGAGTATTGAGGCGGAATTATCTGAAGCAGGTTCAGCTAACGCTGTCATTGCGAACGAAGTGAAGCAATCCCATAAAAAAGAGATTGCTTCGTCTCCTTCAACTAACACTCGAGGTCCTCGCAATGACAAGAATAGTTTTATTGCCTCATTAATTGAAAAAGACGGTAAAAGGGTGGAGATAAAAAATAAAAATGAGGCAGATGGTCATCTCCAACTTTTAGAAAAAGCCAATTACCAGGTAGAAAAAGTTATTCAAAAAGAGATCCGCAAATCCCCGCCGCCGCCGTTTACTACTTCAACCATACAGCAAACTGCCGCCAACCGTTTAGGCATGTCAGCCAAAAGAACCATGACTTTGGCCCAAACTTTATATGAACACGGAATGATCACATATATGAGGACAGATTCAGTCAACCTTTCCCCCCAGGCTTTAACCATGGCCCGGGAGTTTATTGAGAAAAATTTAGGCAAGGATTATTTGCCTGCCCAATCCCGGGTTTATAAAACTAAATCAAAGCTGGCCCAGGAGGCCCATGAGGCTATCAGGCCGACAAATATTAATTTATCTGCAGAAAAATTAAAAACTTTGGACGGGGTTACCCGTGACCATCTCCGGCTTTATGATCTTATCTGGAAGCGGATGTTAGCTTCCCAGATAGCTGAGGCGGTTTTTGACCATACAACCATCGATGTGACAGCACGCTGTCATCCTGATCCTGAGCTCTTCGAGTCTGAGCCTGAGGGCTCATCCCTCAGAGTCGAACGACTTGCCGAAGGAGAAGGATCTCTCAGTTCATCTGAAACAAGCTCAGAGATTCCTCGCTCCGCTCGGAATGACAAGAGTGGATATTATACCTTTCGGGCTACTGGCAGTGTGATCAAATTTGATGGTTGGCTAAAAGTTTATGGAAAGGTTCAGGAAGAGGGTGAGAATGAAGACAAAGAACAAAGTTTACCCAAGCTTGCTGAAGGTGAGCTGCTCAAACTGGTTCAGCTTTTGTCTGAACAGCATTTTACCGAACCGCCAGCCCGTTATAATGATGCCTCTTTAATTAAAAAACTGGAGGAACTGGGGATTGGCCGGCCTTCAACCTATGCCACAATTTTATCCACCATTCAGGAGCGTTTTTATGTTGAAAAAACAGATAAAAGATTTTTTGCTACACCCTTAGGGATGGCAGTCACGGATTTTTTGGTCAAAAATTTTTCCGATATTGTGGATTACACTTTCACTGCGGCTATGGAGGACGAGTTGGACGATATTGCCAAAGGGGAAAGGCAATGGAAACCGACGATTAAAGAGTTTTATGTGCCTTTTGAAAAGAATTTGGAAAAAGTGGTGGAAAGTGCCGAGAGAGTTAGTATCCAGGAGGAAGTGGTAGATAAAAAATGCCCGGATTGTGGTAAAAATTTACAAATTAAATATGGAAAATTTGGCAAGTTTTTGGCCTGCAGCGGTTTTCCTGATTGCAAATATACGGAAAGCCTTGAGGAAAAAATTGATGTGCCTTGTCCGGATTGTGGCGGGGAAGTAGTTTTGAGGAAAACCAAAAAAGGCAGGCCGTTTTATGGTTGTAAAAATTATCCCAACTGTAAGTTCGCTTCTTGGAATAAGCCTAAAAGTAAAGTAGGAGTTGACAAGGTAATAGAAAAAGAGTAAGGATATCTTTAAGAGAAACTTTTGTCCAAGGGGAAAAAGTGACAGTTGAACAAAGAATGGATAAAACACCTGAAGAAGCTGATCGACAACCGGGAAGCACTCCTGAATCCGGAGGTAATTCCGATTCAGAAGATTATTTTGTTGTAGATGGAATTAGATTTGGTAAAAATCTTGTTGCTTCTAGCCCTGAAGTTTTAAGGGTAGGGATGAATGGGGGTGTACACCGGGATGAACATCCTGCTCGCAATGGCTTGGCTGCCCAGGAAGAATGTCGAAGATTAAAGGGTGATAGGAGAATTCCAAAATTTTGGGAAAGGCGAGAGACTACAAGTCCTTCACCAATAATTAGTTCAAATAAACGCCGGTATGAGGAGTAACCTTTAAAAATGGCTAGAATTTTTGATAAGCAATACGATGATGAGATATCCGAAAGAGAGAAAAAATTTAAACAATCGATAGATGAGGCTGTCCCTGGTTTTGCTCGTATTGAAACTCAGTCGGTAGTAGGTTTAACAAAGGAGCAAGAAGAGTTAATAGCAAGGAAAAAGAGAGAAGATTTGAAGTATGAGCTTGAAAGACGAAAACCCGGAGAATCATTTTCTTATCCTTCATATCCGGAAGAAGAACGGGGTTGACCCTGATAAAATCGGGGTTGACAGTAAAACCGAAAAGCTGTAATTATATTGAGGGCCCCAAAAGTTTCCCAAACAGAGATTGCTTCGTCGCAGACTCCTCGCAATGACGTCATTGCGATCCACCAACTGGTGGAGAAGCAATCTATAAACTTATCATGAAGTATATCTTTGTTTCTGGTGGTGTCATATCTGGTATTGGTAAGGGAATTGCCACTGCCTCAATTGCCCTTCTTTTAAAATCTGCAGGGTACAAAGTTGTCCCCTTAAAAATGGACCCATATCTCAATGTTGATGCGGGTACTATGAATCCTGTAGTGCATGGTGAAGTTTTTGTACTTGATGATGGGGCGGAAACAGACCAGGATTTGGGCCATTATGAAAGGTTTTTGGGAGAAAGTTTAAGTAAAAGTAGTATTGCCACCCAGGGTTCGATTTATTTGTCGGTTATTCAGAGGGAAAGGAATTTGGAGTATGGCGGAGAGTGTGTGGAAGTAGTAAGCCATATAACTCAGGAAATTATCGAGAGAATCAACTCTGCCGGTAAAAGTAAAAATGCTGATATAGTCTTAGTAGAAATCGGAGGAACAGCGGGCGAGTATCAAAATTTACTTTTTCTGGAAGCCAACCGTCTTCTTAAATTAAAAAAACATGACGATGTGATCCATATTCATGTAACTTATCTACCTATCCCAAGTTTCTTAGGTGAAATGAAAAGTAAGCCAGCCCAGATGTCGGTTCGTGACCTAAATGAAGTTGGTATTCAACCGGATATAATTTTAGCTAGGGCAGAAAGCCCCTTGGATCAATCCAGAATTAAGAAATTAGCCATGTTCACAGGACTGGATCCTGAAGATATCATTTCAGCTCCGGATGTAGATTCTGTTTATAAAGTGCCAATTAATTTTGAAGAGGGGAATTTAACTACCAGAATATTGGGGAAACTTAGTCTTAAAAGAAAGCATAAAGACTTAAAGGACTGGAAAAAATTTTTAAGTAAGGTGGAAGCGGCAGAAAAAGTAGTTAAAATTGGCATTGTTGGCAAATATTTTTCTACAGGAGATTTTACTTTAGCTGATTCCTATATTTCTGTTATTGAAGCTTTAAAACATGCTAGTTATGCCCAAGGTTTAAAACCGGAGATTGCCTGGATTGATTCGGGAAAGCTTTTAAAAGACATTGAGCAGCTGAAAAATTATCAGGGGGTGATTGTTCCCGGAGGTTTTGGATCCAGGGATATTGAAGGAAAAATTGAGGCTGTAAAATTTTGCCGGACAAATAAAATTCCCTATTTTGGCCTCTGTTATGGGATGCAATTGGCCGTGGTGGAATATGCCAGAAATGTTTTGGGATGGGTGGGGGCAAATACTACGGAAGTTGACTCAAAAACCAAATATCCGGTGATCCATATTATGCCGGACCAGCAAAAGAAGCTATTAGCCAAAGATTATGGGGGGACTATGAGACTTGGGGCCTGGGAATGTTCCCTAAAAACAGGGACTTTGGTAAGAAAACTTTATAATAAACCCAGGGTATCAGAAAGACATAGGCACAGGTATGAATTTAATAATGAATTTATGAGTAAATTTTTAACTAATGGTTTAAAAGTTTCCGGAACCAGCCCGGATGGAAAGTTAGTGGAAATTATAGAATTGAAAAATCACCCGTTTTTTGTAGGAACCCAGTTTCATCCTGAACTCAAATCCAGACCCCTAGACCCCCATCCATTGTTTATGGGATTTGTAAAAGAAGCTTCAAAGGTAAACCTTGATATAAATTGACCTAGTTGCAAAAAGGTTAAAGGCTGTTTAAAGTAGTTCTATCTTTATGGCTAAATTAAATGGGAAAATAGCAAATAATGGTGTTAAGCCAGACCCCCTTGAAATTATTGGAACTCTCCCTGATTGGGTCCTAAAAGAATATATTAAAAATGAAGTTATTAAAATAAATCCACTTCCTGAAGATTGGGAAACATGCGTAGATGAGGTTTCCATCGACCTTCATTTAGGAAATAAGCTAAGGGTTTTTACTAATGATGGCTTTAATACCATTGATACCCGCTATACCTCCAAGGAAGATATTGAAGGAATGATGAAGCTGATTGAACTTAAACCTGGCCAGCCATTTGTTTTAACAGAAAATGAGTTTGTTATTGCCACTACAAGAGAAAGACTAACACTTCCGGATGATATCATTGGTCATTTGCACGGTAAAAGTAGTTTAGCCCGCTTGGGAATTGTAGTGCATTCTACGGCGGCGCGTTTTGATCCTGGTTGGGACGGTTGTCCGGTACTGGAATTTGGAACTTTTTTAAAGGGTAAAAAATTGGTCATTTATGAAGGAAGTCCGATTTGCGCTTTTTCTTTTGAAAAGATGTCTTGTAAAGTATCTCGTTCCTATGCCAATAATCCATATACCTATTGTGGCAGCGATATTCCGGAAGTTTCTAATATCTCTCGCAGAACATTAGGTAAGATGTACGGAAAAATTAACGGTGCGAAAGCAGCCAGAAGAGTATCAGGATAAGTTATGTCCAAACAAACTAAACACCCCGAGTATCAATATTTGGATTTATTAAAGGATATTTTAAAAAGTGGTGTGGAAAATATTGACGAAGGGACGGATGCTCATGCTTTAAGTGTTTTTGGCAGACAAATAAGGTTCAACTTATTAGAAGGTTTCCCTCTATTAACCACCAAAAAAGTTTATTGGAAAGGGGTATTGCAAGAACTTTACTGGTTTATTTCTGGACAAACTAATATTAAATACTTGGTTGATAACAACGTTCATATCTGGGACGACTATCCCTATAAAATTTACAACGAAAAAGTAACCCGAGGAGAGGCGCCGGAAATGAGTAAGGAAGTGTTTATTGAAAAAATTGCTGAGGATGAGGAGTTTGCCGCTAAAAACGGCCACCTTTATCACGTTTATGGAGATTTTTGGCGCCATTGGCCAACTAGAACTCCAGGCAGAACTATCGACCAATTAAAATGGTTAATTAGTGAAATTAAAGCTGATCCTTATGCTCGAAATGCTATCGTTAGCGTTTGGAATCCGGAATATATGTATAACATGGCTACACCGGAAGACGCAGTTAGGTTTCCCCTTTGCCATATTCTTTACCATGTAAGTATTAAAGGTGGAAAACTAAACCTGCAAATGTACCAACGGACAGCAGATATGTTTTTAGGTGTGCCTTTTAATATTGCTAGTTATGCATTATTAACTATAATTTTGGCTAAAATTTTAGGTTATGAACCGGGAGAGTTTATTCATACTTTTGGTGACGCCCATATTTATTCCAATCATTTTGAACAGGTTAAAGAACAGCTTTCGCGAAAACCTCGACCTTTCCCGACAATTAAAATTGATCCTGATTTAAAAAGTATTGATGATTTTCGTCCGGAGATGGTGGCTTTAGAAAATTACGATCCCTATCCAACCTTAAAGGGTGATTTAACAGTGGCAGGCGGGTATTTCGTTGGCAAGAAAAAGAGGCCAGCTTAGACATATAATGGAAAAACTAAAAATTTATTTAGGCTGTGCTTTAACTCATGCTGCACCAGAATTTAGAGATTCAGTCGATCAGTTAAAAGATACTCTGCGCCGAGATTTTGAGGTACTAGACTTTATAGGTTTAGTGAAGGGAACACCCAGAGATGTTTTTGAATGGGATCTGAATTGTGTAAGACGCTGCGATTTGTTTGTGGCTGAGTGCACTTACCCCTCAATAGGACTAGGTTATGAGTTAGCCGTAGCTGTGCATGCTAACCAAGCGATACTTGCTGTAGCTCAACAAGACGCTAAAGTGACGCGCTTGGTATTGGGAATAGACCATCCTAAGTATTCTTTCCACAGATATCGTGAATTGTCGGAAGTAGCCGATTTAATTAATAATAGAACTGCTAATTTAGAACAGACCTTCATTGATGTTTAATTCTAAAATATCTATTATTGTAGCCATGGGGAATAATCGGGCTATTGGCAGTAAAAACGGCCTCCTTTGGCATATCCCTCAAGAGTTAAAAAGGTTTAAAGAAATTACCACGGGTCATCCAATCATTATGGGCAGAAAAACCCATGAATCTATCGGCAAGGTTTTACCAAATAGGACAAATATTGTCATTACTAAAGATGAAAATTATCAGGCCCAGGGTTGTTTAATTGTTCATTCACTGGAGGAAGCCCTTCGGCTAGCTTCGCTCTCTCAGGGCAATAACGAATGCTTTGTTATTGGCGGGGGACAAATTTATGAGCAGGCTTTGCCTTTGGCAGACAAACTTTATTTGACTGTTGTTGAAGGAGATTTTTCTCAAGCAGACACTTTTTTTCCGGATGATTCAGATTTTAAAAAGACGGTTTTTGAACAAGAGGCCGAAGATGCTGGTTTTAAGTTTAAATTTTTGGAAATGGAAAGGTAATTTAGAAGTGTTCTCTTGCAAATAACAAATTTTATTTAAAACGTCATCCTGGAGGCCCGATGAAATCGGGACGATAGGATCTAAGTTAGAAGATTCTATCGTTTTACTACAGAATGACAAAAATGAACTAGAAAATGAAAATCACTCAAGATTTTAGTAAGAAGAAAGAAGAATCAACTAATAGAAAAAAATAATCCTAACTGGGAAGATCTATATTTTCAAATTCTTTAGATCCTATCGGTTCACTTTGTTCACCTCCAGGATGACGGGGAAGTAAGAGTTTGATCTAATAGGGTTCTTATTGCGATAAACAGCGGAAATGGAAAAATAATTCAGCCTCATTAGACGACCTCTGATGAGGTAAACGCCCTGTCAGGGCAAGTTGGTATTGATATTTTGGTTGTAATTGTCTAAATTAATTGCATGGCAGTTTTAGGACTTGATGAAGTATTAAAAAGAATCCAAAAAGAAAACCTGGTAGAAAATCTGGGAGACCGGGATTTGTCCAATCCGGAGGGTGTGGGCCTGGATATCCGTTTAGGTTCTCTACATCAAATAGTTGAGGGAGGAGCCTTTATTGAGGTTGATGGGAAAGCAGGACTTGGAAAAAGAAAAGGTGTTAAAACAGATGTTATTGCCGAGTTTGATCCGGAAGCAGAAGAACAAGTAGAGGTTATAATTGAGCCAGGTAAATATTATTTAGCCCAAACCCATGAAGCCTTAAATACCCCTGAAGACTTAATGCCTATGGTTTATCCCAGAAGCAGTTTATTCCGGGCCGGAATTTTACTTTTAAATTCCAAAACTGATCCCGGTTACAAAGGTAAATTAACCTTTGGAATGGTTAATTTAAGTCCATTTGGGGTTAAACTTCAGCTAGGGGCTAGGATTTGTAATGTTGTTTTCCATCAAATTAAAGGAAAAACTGTAAAATATCGCGGCCAGCATCAAGGCGGCCGGGTGACTCCTCAAGAGGTTGAGCAACAGGTTTAAATTTTGGAATCAAACTAATCTCCTTAACAGATAAGACGTTTATGACCTTTTCCATTCACTAAATTAGAATGAAAAACATGAGGAGACCAATAATTAAAAGTAGGTAATTCCAGTACGTTAAGGCTCTCCCCTCCTGACTTCTGGTAATTAGTACGTGAGTCCCAAATTCTGTAGTATTAGTTTGATTTCTTCTGGAATTGGTACTCTCCAAAGAATTTCCTCTCCACTGGCTGGATTTAAAACCCGGGCATCAGTAATC
>JAMDBX010000062.1 GCA_023487645.1 Patescibacteria group bacterium
CTGACCCTCTTCCCATAAATCTTATTTTCAGATTGAATTTAGTTTCAGTTTTAATAAAATATGTGCAAAAGAAATGTTCGTAAAATATTTAGAACTACAAGAAGTATTTACAAAGTATGGCTCAGTGGTGGTTAACCAGCTAAAAGTAAATCTCACGTCGTCTTGAAGGTGTTCGAAAAACGTACCTTCAGACGTAATTTGCGGGATCGGGGGGACTCGAACCCCTGACCTCTTCCGTGACAGGGAAGCGCTCTAACCAACTGAGCTACGATCCCAAATTATTTATAATTATTTCCTTAATCTTCTTTCCAAAGCCTGATTTATAAAATTTTTCTCTTAATCTAGCATCCTGTTCGCATAAATAACTTTCATAATAGATAAGTTTTAATGGACCATTCTGACTGCTCCATCTATTACTTCCATTGTTATGTTCACCGATACGTATCTCAGGTAATTTAGAAGAGAATCCGACATATATTTTGTTGTTTTTAATGCTTATAGCAAAATAAACGTAATACATGCTGGCACTCTAACCCCAGCCAGAGGCTGGTCGTCCTATGGACGAAACTGAGCTACGATCCCAAACCGGCTATATTGTATCAGAGCTCATAGGCTTGGTCAATCAAAAGTGATATATTTATATCATGGAATTTGCTAATGTAAAGATTGCCCGGATGCTTCGGGAGGTCTCCGCGGCTTATGAGTTAAAGGGAGGAAATATTTTCCAGATTAGGGCTTATGATACTGCTGCTGATGTAATAGAACATTCAACATCTGAAATTAAGGATTTATGGGAAGAGGGTCAGCTGGACCAGATCCCGGGAATTGGGGAGAGTTTGCAGGCCCATTTGGATGAACTTTTTAAAACCGGCAAGGTCAAACATTGGGAAGAGCTTAAAAAAGGTATCCCTGAGGTTGTTTTTGAGCTTTTGGATATTCCGGGTATTGGCCCTAAAACTGCTTTGAAAATAAGTAAGTTGGGTGTAAAAAATATTGATGAGCTAAAAAAAGGAATTGAGGATCAGTCACTTTTGAAAAAAGGCCTTTCCCCGAAGATGGCAAAAAAGATCCTTTTTGGTATATCTCAACTTCCGGCTATTAAAAGCGGCCGGATGCTTTTACCCTATGCCTATTCCCAGGCAGAAAAAATTTTGGACTATTTAAAGAAAAACCCTAAAGTTGTCAAGGCTGATGCCCTGGGAAGTTTAAGGCGGATGGTGGCAACAATTGGGGACTTGGATTTTGCTGTGGCCTCAAAAGATCCGGGAGAAGTGATTGATTATATTGTATCAATGCCCGGAGTATCACAGGTTTTGGGTAAGGGGGAAACAAAAGTAACTATTGCTCTTTTTTCGGGATTGCAACTTGACTTTAGAATTGTTGATCCAAGCTCCTATGGAGCTGTTTTACAATATTTTACCGGGTCCAAGCAACATAATATACATTTAAGGGAGATTGCAGAAGGGCAGGGACTTTCACTCTCTGAATATGGTGTTAAAGATATCAAGACGGGTAAAGTCCATATGACGCCAACTGAAAAAGAGTTTTATCTGCTACTAGGTATGGAGGTTCCTCCCCCGGAAATTCGTGAGGATACAGGAGAGATCGAAGCTTCTTTAAAACATAAATTACCTCAATTGGTTGAATTAAAAGATATTAAAGGCGACTTACATCTTCATTCTAATTTTCCCATTGAGCCTTCTCATGACTTGGGCGTAGATGATATCCGTGAGATTGTGGCTCAGGCAAAAAGGCTGGGATATTCTTATATTGGAATTGCTGACCACCAACCAAGCGTTGGTAACCATACTAAAGAGCAGATGATTGAGCTTATTAAAAAAAGATCAAAGCTAATTGAACAAATTAATTACTCACAAAAAAATATCCGGGTACTAAATTTACTCGAAGTTGATATCTCTCCTGATGGATCTCTCTCTGTGCCTGATGAAGGGCTTAAACTTTTGGATTTTGCCATTGCCGGTGTCCACTCTGCACACCGTCAGTCAAAAGAACAAATGACCCAAAGAATCTTGCAAGCTTTAAAAAATCCTTATATAAAGGTTTTAACTCATCCTACAGGCAGGATCTTAAATGAAAGGGAATCTTATGATGTAGAATGGCCGAAAATTTTCCAATATGCAGCCGAAAATAATAAAGCCTTAGAAATAAACGCCTGGCCAAACCGTTTGGATTTGCCGGATAATTTAGCCAGGGATGCTAAAAGTTTTGGAATTAAATTTGTGATTGATACCGATTCCCATGAAAAATCCCAAATGGAATTTATACGCTTTGGGGTGGCAGTGGCCCGGCGGGGCTGGGTGACAAAAGACGACGTTCTCAATACCTGGGAGTGGACAAGGTTTGCTAAATGGTTTAATATAAGAATGTAAAATTATGATAATTACTTATGTAATTGTTGCCATTGTTGTTATTGCTCTTCTCTGGTTAATGTCTACTTATAATCACTTAGTCACTCTAAGAAACAGGGTTAAAGAAGCTTGGTCGGAGATCGATGTCCAGCTAAAAAGACGCTCTTCCTTGATCCCCAATTTAGTCGAAACAGTAAAAGGTTATGCCAAACACGAAAAAGAGGTTTTTGAAAATGTGACTAAGGCCAGGTCGGCGTTGGTTGGGGCTAAAACTCCGGGTGAGGCAGCCCAGGCCAACGATCAACTGAGTGGAGCCTTAAAATCATTATTTGCCGTAGCCGAGGGCTATCCTCAACTTCGGGCTTCGGAAAATTTTAAAGAGCTTCAGGAAGAACTTTCAGATACGGAAAATAAAGTTGCTGCTTCCCGTCAGTTTTATAACACCAATGTTTTGGATTTAAATAACACTACTGAAACCATGCCTTCGGCTTTAATTGCCAACATGTTTGGTTTTCAAAAGGCAGACTTCTTTGTAGCCAGTGAAGAAGAGAAAAAAGACATTGAAGTAAAATTCTGAAAACTAACCTCCTTTGTGTTAAAATTTACTCGTTATGGCGACTGTAAATACAGCTTGGGATAAAGTTTCTCAAAACATTTTTAAAACTTGGCTGATCTTTATTTTCTTCACTATTTTTGTAGCCGGAGTGGTTTATGTCATTGCCCGGGCCTGGGGGTTTGGTGAGGTTGGAGGACTGGGCATTGTCGGATTTGCTTTGATTATTGCCGGAATCATGAATTTTGTTTCCTATTATTGGTCGGATAAAATAGTTTTGGGAATTTCCGGGGCTAAAGAGTTAAAACATGATCAGAACAAAGAGCTTTATCATTTAGTTGAAAATCTTTGTATCGCCGGAGGTTTGCCGACACCTAAAATTTATACCATTGATGACAGCGCACCGAACGCTTTTGCCACCGGCCGTGACCCGAAACACTCAGCTATTGCCTTAACCACCGGAATTTTGCAAAAACTCAACAAGCAGGAGCTTGAAGGGGTGATTGCTCATGAACTTTCACATGTCGGCAACCGTGATACTTTACTCATGAGTGTAGTTTCTGTTTTAGTGGGAACTCTGGCCCTTCTATCAGATTTTTTCTTGAGGTCAATGTGGTTTGGCGGCAGGGATAGAGACAGGGAAGGCAATAATGCCCTTTTTATGGTTTTGGCTTTAGTAGCGGCTATTTTGGCACCAATTATTGCTACTCTGATTCAGCTGGCAATTTCCAGAAGGAGGGAGTTTTTGGCGGATGCTTCGGGAGTGCTTTTGACCAGATATCCTCAAGGGTTGGAAAGTGCTTTGCTAAAAATTTCCGGGGATCAGGAACCTTTGGAAGTAGCTAATCGCGGCACGGCTCATATGTACATTGTTAATCCTTTGAAAGGATCGGAGGCAGTGGGTTTTTTAGCCGGACTTTTTAACACCCATCCCCCAATTGCAGCCCGCATCAAAGCCCTTCAGGAAATGGAAGGGAAGTTCTAGCATCTCTTGCATGATATATATCTCTTACCCTAGTAGCAAGTGCGATAGCTTTTTGCCTATTTTATTCAGTTACTTCTTCTCGAGAACATCCTAATAGGTTATGGTCGTCAGGGTTTTCTATAAAAGGTTGTGAAATGGTTTGTCCTCTAACTATCAATGTATTTCCTAACCAGTCGGTATGATGTATAAGAGGAGCAAAAAATTTTAAACTCCGGTGCTGTCGATTATCAAGACGGTACGACTCCAGTGAGGTAGGGGTTGAAACATCCACAGTAACTAATGCATAACCGCTATATTTTTCTCTGGAACTTTGAAGAGTAAGAGTTATACCATCTACTTCCGCTCCAGTGTCGCTAAGTCGCCAATCACCCTTTCCATATAAATAATCAAAAGCATTTTGATAAGTTGTAAACTCTTCTGGTTGAGCTATGTTTGCTTTTCTTTCTTTACTCATATAGTGTTGTTTTAGAAAATGTATAAAACAATTTATTTATCATGTCAATCCCATAAAAATTGTTTATAATATACCAATGCTAATTGATGAAGTTGATGATGTGATTTTTAAAGCTGGGCATGGGGGGGCGGGAAAAGTTTCCTTTGTTCCCTCCAGGACTCAAAAAGGCGGGCCAGACGGTGGTAACGGCGGCCGGGGTGGGGATGTGTGGATAAGGGTGACTTCAGATACTTTTGCCCTTAACCAGTTTTCTAAGTCTAAACTTTTAGAAGCTGAGAATGGAGAGATGGGAGGTAAAAATAAAAAATCAGGAAGTAACGGTCATGATTTAGAAATAGCTTTACCTCTGGGGACTTTGGTAGTTGATAAAGATAGCGGGGAAGAGATCGACCTTAACAGTTTGGACCAAAGAATTTTAATTTCTAAAGGCGGTTTAGGAGGAAGAGGTAATGCAGAATTGGCAAACTCCCGTAACACTACTCCCAAATATGCCCAACATGGTTTACCAGGAGAAGAAAGGCATCTTAAATTAGTTTTAAAGTTAATTGCTGATTTTGGCTTGATTGGTTTGCCTAATGCCGGGAAAAGCAGTCTTCTTAATGAGTTGACCGCTGCCAATGCTAAGATTGCTAATTATCCTTTTACTACACTCGAACCAAATTTGGGAGTTTTTAAGGGTCGGATCCTTGCCGATATCCCGGGGCTGATTGAAGGGGCTGCAGATGGCCGGGGACTGGGAATACAGTTTTTAAAACATATTGAAAAAGTAACCTTGCTTTTGCATTGTATCAGTTCCGAATCCGAAGATGTGGAGGGTGATTATAAAACCGTAATTAATGAAATGGAAAAATTTAACCCTGAGCTTTTGCAAAAAGAGGAGGTTATACTTTTAACAAAGACTGATTTAGTAGACCAGGAAGAGGTCAAAAAGAAAGCTGCGAAGCTTAAGAGATTTAAAAGAAAGATCCTCCCGATTTCTATCTACGATTGGGACAGTTTAGAGAAACTGAGAAACTTAATAGACACTAAAAGTTGATTATTTATTTTTCCCGGCTTGTTGACTATCTTGTTTTCGTTTCCTAAAGGAGGGTAGTAACCCACTTTCTCTCATTTCTCTCACAACTCTGCGGTCACATTCTATTTGAGCTTTTACTGATTCCGGTGTTATTAATGCCGAACTAGATTCTGTTTCTCTGCCCATATTTTCACCTCCTTTATTAAAAATTTCCCGTAAGTTTTGGGTAAATTCCTCTTATGTTATAGTCCTATTTTTAACTTTGTGTCAAGTCAATTCTTCTGAAATTTCAAAATTTGTAAGGTTTTGGTTGGGATCAAAGATAAAAGTAGCGTTAAGCTTTTGTCCATTTAAAACATTGGGAAGCCAGTGTTTGTCATCTTCCCACATTGATTCATAAGGAATTTGGTCGATTTCAAACCATTGAGGAGACATCTCCTCAGATTCACAAGGGTCACCATCCCAAGTATCAACTAGATAAACATGGACTTGCTGGTTCCATTCTTTTTTCGTATTGGGAAATAGAAAATTTAACACAGCAACTTTATTTAAATTTTTGGGGATAACTCCAATTTCTTCCTGCGTTTCCCGAATGGCAGTTTCCTCGATGGTCTCGCCGGGATTGGGTTTACCTCCAACACCATTCCATTTGCCTTGGCCAAACCCTCGTTTTTTCATAGCCAACAAAACTTGATTTTTTTGCCTAAGTAGACAAAGAGTCGCTTGTCGCAAGTTTTTATTAACACTTTTAGTTTGCATGGCATTTTTCATTTTATCTCAGAAAAATTTTTAAGGCCAGATGTGTATTAATGGCTAATCCTGAGTTATAATCCTTATGTATGAAGTTAACATCTGATCAGGTTAAAAAAGTGGCTAAATTATCAAATTTACCTCTTAACCAAGAGGAAGAAGAAAAATACTCGGAGCAGCTTTCCAAAATTTTGGATTACATTGACCAGTTAAATTTGGTAGATACCCAAGGTGTTGAACCCACATTTAATGTGACTGGACTTTCTAATATTATGAGGGAAGATAAGGATGGGGAAAGTTTGTCCCAGGAGGAAGCTTTGCAAAATGCCTCTAGTAAAAAGGATGGCCTGCCTGCCGGCAGGCAGGGATTTTTTGCAACCAAAGGAGTGTTTGAGGAAGAAAGTTAAAAGTCAAAATGCAAAACTCAAAATTTAAAGTAAAAATTCAAAACTTTTTACTTTTGCATTGTACCTTTGACATTTGACTTTTGAGTTTTGAATTAACTATGAGTAATATAACATCGTTGACATTAGAAGAAACTATTAAGGGTTTGGAAAAGAAAGAGTTCTCGGAAGCAGAGCTTAACGCGACTTATTTGGATAGAATTAAGCGGTTTAATCCGCAATTAAATGCTTATTTGAAGGTATGCGAGGATGTCCAAGGCATTCCGGCGGCTATCAAAGATATTATTGTGACTAAAGATATCCCCACCACTGCCGGATCAAAAATTTTGGAAGGTTTTATTCCTCCTTATAATGCCACAGTCATCGACAGGCTTTTAATTCAAAATATCGGAATAATTGGTAAAACAAATTTGGATGAGTTTGCCATGGGCTCTTCCGGTGAAAATTCCGCCTTTGGACCTACCAAAAACCCCTGGGATTTAAATAAAGTTCCTGGAGGTTCTTCTTCCGGCTCAGCGGTTGCAGTTGCTGCCGACCTTTGTACTTTTGCCCTTGGTACGGATACCGGAGGTTCAATCAGGCAACCGGCTTCTTTGTGTGGTGTTGTCGGCTTAAAAACCAGTTATGGGAGGGTGTCCCGTTACGGAGCAATTGCCATGGCTTCATCTTTAGACCAAATAGGGCCGGTTACCAAAACTGTAGCTGATGCCAGGTTGGTTTTGGAATGGATCTCAGGACCTGATGGATATGATTCTAATTGTCATCCTGAAATTTTTTCAGGATCTAAGGGAAAGATTCCGGATCAAGTCCGGAATGACAGGTTAGATAATATAAGAGTCGGAGTTCCTAAAGAATATTTTGGTAAGGGTTTGGACAAGGGGGTAGAAAAAGTTATCAGAGAGGCGATAAAAAAATTAGAAGAGTTGGGTGCGGAGATTGTAGAGGTAAGCTTGCCGCATACTGAGTATGCAATAGCTGCCTACTATATTTTAATGTCTTCGGAAGTTTCTTCAAACATGGCCCGTTTTGATGGAATCAGGTATGGAAAAAGCAGGGATAAATTTGGGGATGAAGTCAAACGAAGGGTTATGCTGGGAAGTTTTTCACTTTCGACCGGTTATTATGAAGATTATTTTGCTAAAGCTGCCAAAGTGCGGACTTTGATCAAAGAAGATTTTGAAAAGGCATTCCAAAAATGTGATGTTATCGCGGGTCCGGTTTCTCCAACAATAGCTTGGAACTTGGGAGAAAAGATTGCCGATCCTTTAACCATGTACTTTTCTGATGTTTACACTATCCCAGCCTCCTTGGCCGGAATTCCCGGAATTTCTATCCCCTGTGGGTTTAGTAATGGTTTACCTGTAGGTCTACAGATTTTAGGGAAATTTATGGATGAGGAAACTATTTTAAATGTGGGGGAAGTTTATGAAAAATCAACAAACTGGAATAAGGAGAAACCAAAGCTATGAATTACGAGCCGGTGATTGGTTTGGAAGTCCATGTAGAATTAAATACTAAGTCGAAGATGTTTTGCCGTTGCAGTGCTGATTATTTTGGGAAAAAACCAAATACCCACACTTGTCCGGTTTGTTTAGGCTTGCCTGGTGCTTTACCTTATATTAATGAAGAAGCCATTAAAAAGTGCATCCAGATCGGGTTGGCTTTAAATTGTAAGGTAGCAGAGCTTTCAAGGTTTGAAAGAAAAAATTACTTTTACCCGGATTTGCCCAAAGGTTATCAGATCTCCCAATACCGTTGGCCTCTTTGTATAAATGGTGAAATAGAAGTTGAGGATAAAGATAGCAATGTCAGTAAAATCCGGATTAACCGGGTTCATCAGGAAGAGGACACAGCTAAATTAGCCCACACTGACGGCCAGACTTTAATTGATTTTAACCGTTCCAGTGTGCCTTTGGTGGAAATTGTGACTGAACCGGATTTTCATGACAGTGACTGCGTTGTCGATTATGCCAAAAAGCTGCAGCAAATTTTCCGTTATTTAGGTGTGTCCAATGCTGATATGGAAAAGGGTGATATGAGGTTGGAAGCGAACGTTTCTGTGCGTTTGCAAGGCGAGGAAGGACTGCCCAATTATCGGGTGGAGTTGAAAAATATAAACTCTTTCCGGTTTATGAAGGCTGCTATTGAATATGAGATCAAAAGACAAATTGAAGCTTTGGAAAAGGGTGAAAAATTGGTTCAAGAAACCCGGGGTTGGAATGAAGATAAAAGACAAACTTATGTCCAAAGAAGCAAGGAAGAAGCCCATGATTATAGGTATTTCCCGGATCCGGATTTACTGGAGCTTAGAATCAAGAATTTAGAATCAAGAATTAAGGAAGAGATGCCAGAGTTGCCTTTAGATAAAATAAAGAGGTTCATGATGGATTATGGGGTTTCTAGACAGAATGCCCAGATCTTAACAGAGTCTAAAGATCTGGCTGATTATTTTGAAGAAGCTGTAAAACTTGGAAAAGAAAAACAGATAAAGTCTCAAGAAATTGCAAATTTTATTGTGAACCAAAAAGTCAAATTAGCCTCACAGGTGGACGTCTTGCGTGCGTTAGAGTTTCTTGCTTTTAAGAGGGCTGGAATGATTGAAGATGAAGAGGAGATTGCCAAAATAGTGGATGAGGTGCTAAAGGAAAATCCCGGGCTGGTGGAAGCTTATAAAAAAGGTAAAGTGACGGTGATCCAGGCTTTAATTGGCGGGGTTATGAAAAAAACTGGTGGAAAAGTTAATGTGGAAAAGGCTAGGAATATTTTAGAAAGCAAACTTCAGAGTTAATTCTTACATTTTTCCTACTTGAAAATGGTATGGTTGGGGCTGGTAAAATGGTTTCGATTTATGTCAAACTTTGCTCATCTTCATGGCCATACTGAATATTCACTTTTGGATGGAATTTCCAAGGTCAAAAAGTTAGTCAAAGCCGTCAAGGAGATGGGGATGCCGGCCGTGGCCATGACTGACCATGGGGTGATGTATGGAGCCATTGAGTTTTATAAAA
This sequence comes from Patescibacteria group bacterium, assembly GCA_023487645.1. The sequence continues at coordinate 9,539 of JAMDBX010000062.1, forward strand.
CTTGCCGGGATGCCGAAATTAAACCGATTATTGGTTGCGAAGTTTATGTAGCTAAAAGATCGCACAAGGATAAGGAAGGTAAGTTGGATACCGAACCTTATCATTTAACCTTGTTGGCCAAAAATTATGATGGCTATAAAAATTTGATGAAATTGGTATCCATTGCCCATTTGGATGGCTATTATTACAAACCCCGGGTAGATAAGGAACTTTTAAAGCAATTTCATGAAGGAATTATTGCCCTTTCCGGTTGTCCGGGTGGCGAGTTTGCCGAGAGCTTAAAGGAGGATAATTTCAAGGATGGGGAAGAGGTGATCAAAAAATATTTGGAAATTTTCGGGGAAGAAAATTTTTACCTGGAACTTCAGGACCATGAATATGAAATGTTGCTTAAAAAAAATCCGATGCTGGATCCAAAAATAAAACAGGATCTGGAAAGGATGGCCAATTTTCAAAATATTTGGTGGAAAGCAGTTAGGGAAATTAGCCCCAAATTAGGTTTACCGATTGTGGCCACCAACGATTACCATTATGTAAATGCTGATGATGCCAATGCTCAAGATGCCGTGCTTTGTGTGCAAACCGGAAAGTTTATTAAGGATATTAATAGGCTGCGGATGATCGATACCCCCAACCTCTATATCCGTTCTTCTGAGGAAATGGAAGCAATGTTTTCTGAAATTCCCGAGGCAATTTCCAATACCGTCAAAATTGCCGACAAAATTGATTTCGAAATTATTCTTGGTAAACCTTACTTTCCCATCTTTGACGTTCCGGGAAAAAAAGACCCCATGGTTTACCTGCGCAACTTATGCGAGGAAGGATTTAAAACAAAATTTTCTAATAATGACGAAAAGCTTCGAGAACGAATGGAGTATGAATTATCAGTAATTGATAAAAAGGGTTATGCAACTTATTTTTTGATTGTGAATGATTTTATAAAATGGTCGCATGAAAGAGGAATTATTACCAATACTCGAGGATCGGCAGCTGGGTCTTTAGTTTTATTTATTTTAGGAGTAACAAATATTAACCCTGTCGAGTATTTGTTGCCTTTTGAGCGTTTCCTAAATCCTTGGCGTCCATCTTTGCCTGATATTGATAGTGATTTTGCAGACGACCGGAGGGACGAGGTGATTCGCTACGTGATGGATAAATACGGCCAGGATAAAGTTGCCCATATTGTCACTTTTGGAACGATGATGGGGCGGGCGGCGATCCGGGATATCGGGCGGGTTTTAGGGATGGCTTATGGAGAAGTTGACCGCATCGCCAAGCTGATACCTCCTCCAAAGCAAGGTTTCCACCAATCATTGGATGATGCATTAAAAGAGGTGCCGGAGCTTAATGATCTTTATAAAGGGGATCCGCAGATCAAGACTTTAATTGATTTGGCTAAAAAAATTGAAGGGACTATTCGCCATGCTTCTGTCCATGCTGCCGGTTTAGTAATTGCCCCGACACCTTTGACAGACTTTACCCCACTGCAGAGGGAATCAAACGGGGACAAAATTGTTACTCAATACGATATGTATTGGGTGGGTGAAGATGGAGTTGGTTTGGTGAAAATGGATATGCTAGGGATTCGCAATCTTTCCATTTTAGGTGAGGCAGTGAGAATTGTTAAAGAGAATCGGGGCATTGAAGTGGATTTGGGTAATCTGCCGCTTGATGACAGAAAAACTTATGACTTGCTGGCTAGGGGTGAAACCATGGGTCTGTTTCAACTAGAGGGTTCCGGAATGACCCGTTATCTGGTAGAGCTTCGGCCAACCAATATTTTTGATATCATGGCGATGATTGCCCTTTACCGTCCAGGACCGCTGAGTATTATTCCTGAATATATTGCCCGCAAACGTGATCCTAAAAAGATTACTTATCTTGATCCGCGAATGTCTGAATATATGGATCGTTCATTAGGTCTTTTGGTATATCAAGAGGACGTTATTATGACTGCCATTAATATCGCTGGATATTCTTGGGAGGAAGCAGACAAATTTAGAAAAGCCATGGGTAAGAAAATTCCTGAAGAGATGGCCAAACAAAGGAGCCATTTTATTGAAGGTTCTATTACCAATGGGATGAAAAAAGAAAAAGCTGAGGAACTTTTTGACTTAATTGAAAAATTTGCCGCTTATGGTTTTAATAAATCCCACAGTGCTTCTTATGCGATGGTGTCATACCAAACGGCCTTCATGAAAGCTAATTATCCGGTTGAGTTTATGGCGGCGGTGATGACCGCAGAGTATGGGGATGCAGAGAAGATTTCCCATGCCATGGAGGAGTGTAAAAGGATGGGGATTGTGGTTTTGCCTCCGGATGTCAATAAATCAAAAGTTGGTTTTACTTTGGAAAAACTTTCCAATTTATCCCAGGAAGAGTTGAATAAACAAATTGGGGAAAATGATGTCAAAGTATACAAAGAGGGTATCCGTTTTGGCCTGTCCGCTATTAAAAATGTAGGAATATTAGCCATCGAGTCAATTCTTAAGGCCCGGGAAAAAGGTACATTTAATTCTTTGGCTGATCTTTGTTCACGTTCAGATACCCGCTTGGTCAACCGGAAAACCTTGGAAAGTTTGATTAAGGCTGGAGCTTTGGATAGGTTAGGTTCCCGCTCGGCTCAACTTTTGGTCTTAGACCAGGTCTTGGAAAAGGTTCACCAGCAGGCCAAAAGGGTAAATTCAGCCCAAGTGTCTTTGTTTGGGGAAGAGGAAAAAATTGATGAAATCGTGGTGGAGCTGCCAAATGTAGCGGAGATGGATTTGGACCAGATGCTGGTTTTTGAAAAGGAATTGTTGGGTTTTTACTTGCACGAACCCCCTTTTATGAAGTTTTTGAGCCAGTTGGGGGATTTTACTACCCATAAAGTTTCTGACCTGAATGAAGAGGAAGTGGGTAAAAAAGTGTTGGTTGGCGGTGTGGTACTTGAGGCTAAAAAGGTGGTCACTAAGGCTAAACAGGAAGAGATGGCTTTTGTTAAGCTGTCGGACATGGTACAGGAGGTTGAATGCGTAGTTTTTCCTAAGACCTTTCGGGAATGTAAAGCATTTCTGGAAAAGGACAAGGTGGTTTTGATTGCCGGGAAGGTGGACAGGCGGGAAGACAAGCTGTCTTTGGTGGTGGATAATGTCAACCTTTTTGATCCCCAGACAGACGAACCCATACAAAAAGAGGTGGAAATTAGTGTACCTCTAGGGTCAGGGACGGAACTTTTACAAAAGGTTAATAAGACTTTAAGGGACTATCCGGGAAGGTCAAAAGTCTCTTTGCTTCTTCCAAATGGGGGGAATACTTTAAGGCGGATGGCTTTGCCTTTTGGTGTCAGGGTGGAACCTATTTTAATTGATGAAATCGAGGGTTTGCTGGGAAAAGGGGCAATTAGATTGACTTCAAGCCTCTAACCAGGTAAAATCTATCACATGATTTCAGTAAATATCCATAATGTAAATGTTCATATCGGTGACACGGTCCGTGTCCATACTACGGTGGTGGAAGGAAACAAGACCAGGGTTCAGGTTTTTGAAGGTATTGTCATTACCCTTTCGGGTCGTGGTGAAAACCAGATGATGACTGTCAGGCACATCGGACGCGGAGGTATTGGGGTAGAAAGAAAATGGCCTTTGGATGCCAAATCCATTGTCAAAATTGAGGTAGTTAAAAAAGCTTCCAATGTAAGACGCAGTAAACTTTACTATCTTCGGGAACTCGTAGGCCGTCGGGCAACCAGGGTGTGATTTTTCCAACTTTAGATATTGAAAATAAACTTTGGAAACAAGGCTTCCATTATGTTTGTGGTTTGGATGAGGTGGGCAGGGGTTGTTTTGCCGGGCCGGTGGTAGTGGGGGCTGTAGTTTTTCCCCAAGATGTTGTACTTCCGGAAGGTGTAGCCGATTCCAAACTTTTAACCGCCAAACAAAGGGCACAATTAGAACCAAGAATTAAAAGTTTGGCAGTCAGTTGGGCAATCGCTGAAATCAGTGTTAGAGATATTAATAAATTAGGAATTGGTAAGGCCACTCAAAAAGCTTTTAGAAAAGCAGTCCAGTCTTTGTCTATTAAAGCGGAATTTATTCTTATTGACGCTTTTCGCATTAAACATTTAAGCCGTAAGAAACAGCAGCCGGTCAAATCCGGGGATAAAATTTGTGCTTCCATCTCTGCTGCTTCCATAATTGCCAAGGTCTACCGGGACGGCCTGATGCAAAAACTTCACCAAAAATATCCCCAATACGGTTTTGACAAACATAAAGGGTACGGAACCAAACAACACCAAGAGGCTATTAAAACATATGGCCTTTGCCGGATTCACAGAAGGTCTTTTAATTTGGACAAATTTTTGTAATAGTAATACAAAATATGTCTACTGTTAACATCGGAAACAGTGGTGAGGATTTGGCTTGTGAATATCTAAAAAATCTGGGTTATAAAATTTTGGAAAGGAATTACCGGATCAGGGGTGGGGAAATTGATATTATCGCCAGGGATAAAGACGAGCTGGTGTTTGTCGAGGTCAAAACCCGCTACTCCCATGAATTCGGTTCTCCGGCCGAGGCCATCACGCCTTGGAAAATAAAATTTCTCATTAAAACTGCTGCCTTTTATGTCCAAAAAATAAATTGGGGAGATAAACCTTACCGGTTGGATGCTTTATTAATTGATTTTGTTGGCCGGGAGAGTCCGGTGATTGAGCTTATCAAAAGTATCACCGGTTGAATCTTCGTGATTTCCCTCAACGGCAAAGGGAATTTCTTTCCAAAACCGATGATGCCAATATTGGCCGGGATTAACAGGTCCTGGGTTAGAGTTTTGGGTCGGGCCATAAGCTTATATTGAGTATAAGCAATTTTGTAATTAAAAGTCAAAAAATTTGGTATTATAAGGGTATGTCAACAAAAACTTTAGTGATGTTGGGTATGACAATCGGCTCAATTATTGGAGGGTATGTCCCGGTATTATTTGGGGCAAGTATGCTTTCTTATACTTCTGTTTTGGGAAGCGGAGTCGGAGGACTACTGGGCATCTGGGCTGGTTATAAAATTGGGCAATATTAACACAACTGAATCTTAAATGGCTTAATTTTGTTTTGCTAGAGCCTCTTTAATTCTTTCTTGAATTGTTTGTAAAGCATATTCTGGAATTATACCGCTTACAGTAAAAAGAGTTAATACGTCTTCCCGAGTTTGCACCCTTTCTCCTGCAGCTATAAGCATTGAAGGTGCAGATAAACGTGCGCAAATTAATTCATATCGCATTTTTAATGCATCATTTCGTTTAACACTTAAATTCCTAATTCTTTCAGGTAATTTTTGTGCTAGAATTTTTTTTCTTATACGTTCAGAATCTTTATTAGGATCTGTAGCGAAAGCCAAAAACATACCTTTTCCTTTTCCTTCAAGATAAGGGAGGTCTGGATATATACCAAAAAATCCCCACATTCGAGTCGGAACATCATGCGGAATTTCTTCTAGAGAGTAATTACAAATTCCTCCTTGCGGACCCCACTGTAATATTGCTCTAGTACCTTCAAAGTACGGTTTTAAAAATTCCATTAGGAAAGATTTTACTAGATTAGGGGTAAGATAACAACTATGGGGTTTGGATATTCAAATTTATATAATTAATTCTTCTGTTGAAAGCCTTAACTTGACTTGATTTTAATTATCCTATAAGATATTAGGATGATTTCTAAACTTGGACCTGAATGTTTTAATGCAGCTTATTTTGGACACGACCCAAATGAGCATGTATCTAATTATCATACCCCTTATGGTAGTAAAGGGATATCCAGATCAGCTGTCCGGACAATTGAAGCTTTTCTTATAGCTACCGAATTTTGGAGAAAAAAGGGATTTAATAAGTTAAATATTTTGGATGTAGGGGGAGCAACAGGAGTCACCGCGTCAACCCTTAATCGATTTCAATTATTAGGAATTAAAGCCTTCAGCACGGATTTGAGTGCTTGGGCTACCCAAAACGCTGTTACAAGCATGAAAAGCCGTATAGTTCAAGCAGACGTAAATGATTTACCTTTTAAAAATGCATCTTTTGATGGTTTAGTTTCTTTTGATGTATTAGAACATGTCCCAGAGAATATAGTAAGTCAAGGGATACGAGAAATGCACAGGGTATTGAGAGAAGGCGGAAGAGCAATAATAGTGGTTAATACTGGGGATTTTGGGGATTTTGAAAAAGATATAACTCATGTTACAAAAAGAAATGTTTCATGGTGGCAAGAACAATTTATAGAAGCAGGGTTTTCAATTGCCGACCCTGTTTCTTTTCCCGGAAGAAGACTATTAAGTCACAACCCGCATATTGCTTGGCGTTTTAAAATAGTCCACCCAAGCCTGATAATTGCTGATAAATAATAATAAATCTCAAATTGGTTTATCAAAATAATCTAAACTAAAAGATTATTTAAAAAGTTCCGTTTGGTACCCCAAATGTGTCAGAATTGGAACCAGCTTCTGGATTCTAGCTTCAAACCAAACCCGGCCTTTAACTACCCCTAGGGATTAGAACAGAATAAGATTTGATTTGTAGATTAAGGTATGAAATAGTTAAATTATGAGGGAAAAGGGTTTTGTAGCCTTACTGATGATTTTGGGAGTTATACTATCCTCAATGGGAATTATAGCGGGATCATATTTTATTAAAAATAATCACCCGGAGTTAATAGCGCAGTTCCTTCCTTCCAACCACGCTAAACCAACAGTAGCTCCTCAAAATGACCACGCAGCTACTTCTATTTATACGCCAGCTATTTTACCATCATCTATTTCTATTACCCCAACGATTACTCCGGTTTCAGGTACCCTAAATAAATCAGTGGTTAATTCACAAAACAGCTTTGGTTTTAAACTAATTAATGAGATTTTTAAAAGCGAAACAAATCAGAATATTTTTATCTCGCCTGCCAGCATTACAATGGCGTTATCTTTACTTTACAACGCTGCCGAAGGATCAACCAGTACTGAAATGGCTAAAGCTTTAGGTATTTCAGACATTGATAAAGACGTTCTTAATCAATCAAATGCCGCCTTTTTGAGGTTATTTGCTAATGCCGGAAATAATATGGATATAAGTATGGCCAATTCTCTTTGGGGTAGTAAAGACGACATTTTTAATAAATCTTTTCTTGAAGCTGCTGATAAATATTATCAAGCAAAAATAGCTTCAGTTGATTTTGGTTCACCAACTACAGCCGATACTATTAACAAATGGACCAGTGATAAAACTAAGGGCAAAATTTCCTCTATTGTCAAATATCCTTTTCCTGAAAAAACGTCTTTGTACCTGATTAACGCCGTTTATTTTAAAGCCAGTTGGTTATATCCTTTCCCGGAGCAAATGACTAAAGAAAGAAAATTTTACCCAAGTAACGGTTTGGCTAAAATGGTATCAATGATGAAGCAGGAAGCGAATCTTCCTTATTTAGCTAATAGTAGCTTTCAAGCAATTAATTTGCCTTATGGTTTAGCCTATGATAGTCAGATGAGCATGTATATTTTCTTACCCAAAAATAGCTTATCCCAGTTTATGCGGACTCTGACTATGACAAATTGGGATCGGTGGATGGAATCATTCGAACCCCAGGAAGGTACAATTGTTTTACCAAAGTTTAAAATTGAATATGAAAAAGACCTAAAATTTCCCTTAAAAGCATTGGGCATGGGAATTATTTTTGATGATGGGGCTTCTTTTAATATTATTCAACGGCCAACTAACGTCAGTGAAGCAAAACATAAAACTTATATTGATCTAAATGAAAAGGGGACAGAGGCGGCTGCAGTAACCAGTATAGGTATAGCAATGACGGGTGGGGCACCACCTCCGCAAAAAAAGTTTTATATGGAGGTAAACAAACCATTCTTTTATGCTATTAGAGATAATATCTCAGGAACAATAATTTTTGCCGGTGTTATTCAGGAGCCCTAAGATTAGTTTGTTCAAACCATTTTAGACTCAAAATTAGAAAAAGATTAACAGAAAATTGCAGATTTAGCTTCAAGTAGCGCGTAGGGGATGAGGACTCTCGCCTAAGGCGAACCGAACCTGCTTCCTACTGCGTAGAGCGCAGGATCAAATCTCAACACATGCAAAGTACAAAAAATCCCCCATGAAGGGGGACCTTTTGTACTTGTAGCGCGTAGGGGATTCGAACCCCTGATTACCGAGATGAAAGCCCGGTGTCCTAGGCCTCTAGACGAACGCGCCAAGTCCGGATAATTTTATCAAAATTTATCCTTAAAGGCTAGCTTTGCATTGACAACACTTGGGAAAATGGGATTTAATAAATCTACATGAAGAAAAAACATCTGCCTGCAGTTTTAGGAATTGTAGCATTTTTAGCTCTGGTCGCTCTTTTTTTCCTCTGGTCAAATAAATTTAATAAAAAATCCACCCTTCAACCTCCAAATCCGCAAATGGATAGCGAGATAGATTTAGATAATGACATGAGGGCTTTGGATAGAGATCTAACTAGCCTAGACAGTTCAGATATTGATTTTGTCCATAGTTACCAGGATTTAAAATGATGAGGAAGATTTTAATTGTTTCTACATTTTTTATAGTTTTAGGTTTAATTTTTCATACTTCAGGATTATCTGGGAGTGTACATGCCCAGCAAACTACTCCTCAACCAACAGGAATTGTAACTCACGGGATACGAGTGGTTTCAGATAATCCGGTATTAAAGGCCCGCGGGGTGGCCCAAAGTATAGAAAAAGTTTTTAGCTCAGCCATAAACAGGGCAGCACTCATTTTAACTAAACTTCAAAAAAAGATTGACCAAGCTTCATCGAGTGGTAGGGATATGACTGAAGCTAATAAATTAATGGTTGATGCTCAAAATAAATTACGGGATGTCAGGGTGAAACTTTCAATTACCGATGATCACTTAGGAAGGGCCAACAATCGGGCTGATTTTGAAGCAATTAGGGTATCTTTTAAAGAAATGGTTGCAGACTTACAAGGTGTTCGGGAAGATGCATCAAAAATTATTACTATTTTAAGGAAGTTACCCACTACTCCGTCTTAAAATTAGTCCCAATTTATTTAGGATAGTCTCTACTTTTCTTAGAGGCTAATTTGAGGTAAAATATCATTTGTTGGCCCGGTAGCTCAGCGGTAGAGCAGGAGCCTTTTAAGCTCTTGGTCGTGGGTTCGAATCCCACCCGGGTCACAGAATGATATAAGTTTTTTTGCATGGATTTAGCTTCAGGCTTTCACGCAAAATCCATCAAATTTAAGCCCATAACCTAGAACCATCTTGGAATTCGAACTGATGATTAGATTGCCGTATCAATCTTCTTCATTTTTCAAATCAGGATCGTCAATATCCCCTTCCCAGTCGTCTCCATAGAAATACTGCATTAACCCACAACATAAATGGTAAACAAACACCTGTATTTTCTTTAACTCATCATCTGATAAATTAGGATAATATTTTCTGATTACATCTAAAGACAACATATAAGATTAATCACCCGCTTTCTAAAATATATTAAGTGTAACGAGCTCTTTAATATTTCAATTATTGAAATCTCCTGAAATTTGTTATACTGAACCTAGTATGGAAAGTACTATAGAGGAGAATAACAATCATCAAGAGCTTTCTTTGCAACCCCAAGAACAAAAAGAAACATCAAAGTTTTTTGGTATCGATCAGTCAGGCACAATAATTATTGCTGTCGTAGTTATTTTTATCCTTGCTGTAGTTGGCGCTGCCGGTTATTACCTATTAGGTAAAAATAAACTTAATAGTTCCGTTCCGGGAACTAATACAAATAATCAATCTTCAAGCTCTATAACTCAAACACCAAAAACAGCGCCTAATAATTTTTTCTTATTCTCGATTCCTAAACCTATATCCAATCTTTCAATTCTAAATTTACCTAATACTGCCAGTATAAGAAATGTTATTCCTTTTAAGGATTCATTGTGGTTCGCAGGCGGAGGTAATCTCGTAGAGTACGATACAAAAAGCGGTAAATTAGTTAGCTATAGTGATATGACTAAAGTAAATTGTGACAGTAATATAGTAATGGCTAACAATTTCCTTTTTACTTCATGCCGTTCAGATAATATTGAAGATGCGTTTGGGCACACTGAACAGCTTACTAGCAAAATATTTACTGGTCACTATTCTATTTACAAAATAAACCCTTCAACGCACGAAGTAGAACATGTGTTTAGTGATAAGGATGGGTTACTAAATAGATACAACTATAATTTAGTTTCAGATGGTGATACTGTTTGGGTGCAAACATTCGAGGGTATTGGAAGAATTGACGCTAAAACTAATGCGGTTTCATTTTATACTACTCCACAAATTGATATAACTTTTGGAATAGGTAAAATTATCCCCGATAAAGATTTTGTTTGGGCATGGTCTGCGGATAAAGGGCTTGCTT